>DAOUEE010000158.1:0-83720 GCA_034430695.1 Anaerolineales bacterium
ATAATCGTCGACGAAGCCAGCTTGATCGCCAGCGACGTCATCGTCGGCACGCAGATCGGCACGACCAACGAAGCCAAGGCGATTGAATTGGTCGGCGAGGATCGCGTCCAGAGTTACGACACCTTCGACCTGCCCATTCAGGCGCTCATTTCCGGCGACGTCGGTGCGGTCATCATGGACGAGGAAGCGGCTAAAGGATTTGTCGATCAGAATCCGGATAAAATCATGCTCCTTACGAATCCGGTAACCGGAGCCGAGGAGCTCGGTTTCGTCTTCCCGCCGGGAAGCGGACTTGTAGAGCCATTCAACTACGCCATCGCAGAACTCGACGCGAACGGCACGCTGGACATCCTTTACGACAGATATTGGGGTGAATAAGAATTACGAGCGGTACAAAGGGGCCGCGGGCTAACCGCGGCCCCTTTTTTCTAACATGCTGGAGGGTTTTCTTGTCTGAATCCAATCCAAATTCTGCATACAAGCGGAAAGAACCGGGGATTGTACCCGTCTCGACGCGTTTAAAGAATCTTCCGTGGTGGGCTCTTTTTTTGCTGTTTCTCGGTGTCCTGCTCGTGTATGCAATTATTAATCGCGAAAATTATCGGGACGCTTTCGAGTTCATCGCCCCGGGTTTACAGGTAACCCTGACGGCCAGTGTGATTGCTTTCGCCATCGCCCTTGTAGTCGGTTTGATCATGGGCATGGGACGCATCTCCTCGAACCCTATTACATACAACATTGCGACTTTCTACGTCGAAGTCGTGCGCGGCATCCCCATGATCGTAATCATTATCTACGTTGCTTTCGTATTGGTGCCGCTCGTCGTTCAGGGAGCGAATGGCCTCGGCAATCTCATCCTCGAAACGAATTGGCTTTCATTTCTCAAAGGATTTGGCACAACTATGTCCACCCTGGACATCACGCAAATCGATCCGCTCGTGCGCGCAATCGCCGGGTTGGCCTTTGGATACGGCGCATACGAAGCGGAAGTATTCCGAGCGGGCATCCAATCGATCGAGCGTGGTCAGATGGAGGCGGCGCGTTCGTTGGGCATGAACTATTTCCAGGCGATGCGTCACGTCATCCTCCCGCAAGCCATCCGTGTGATCCTTCCACCCCTCGGGAACGACCTCATTGCCATGCTGAAAGACTCTTCCCTCATCTCGGTTCTCGCCGTCCGTGACTTGACGCAGTTGGGAAAGCTGAATCGCTCGCGCACGTTTCGAACCTTCGAAACCTGGAATACGGTCACTTACCTGTACCTCTCCATGACGCTGCTGGGTTCGATGGGAGTGAAGATCCTGGAAAAGCGATTACAATCCGGAGAAGCTATCACGACTTCCATCAACAACGTATTTCGCCAGTTAAGACAAAGCCTGACTCGGAAACAAGTCATCGATTGAAAATTTTCATCCGTCACAGCAAAGGAGTTACCGTACGTTGAGCGAAAAGATCATCGAAATTCGGAACGTGTCCAAAAGCTTCAAACACGTCCAAGCCTTATCGGATATCAGTCTCGACGTCAATCGAGGTGAAGTCGTCTTCATCTTCGGACCGAGTGGCGGGGGAAAATCGACCTTGTTGCGATGCATCAACCGTCTCGAAACCGTCGACGAAGGCGAAATCATCGTCGATGGAATCCGTGTTACGGATGCGAAACCCGATCTGGATAGTCTGCGGGCTGAAGTGGGAATGGTTTTCCAATTGTTCAACCTTTTTCCCCACATAACGGTACTCAACAACATAACACTGGCCCAAGAACTGATTCGCAAACGCGATCGCGCAGAGGCGTGTGAAATTGCCATGAACCTGCTCAAACGCGTTGGCCTGCCCGAGAAGGCGGATGCCTTTCCCGACCAGCTCTCTGGTGGGCAAAAGCAGCGTGTTGCAATCGCTCGCGCGCTTGCCATGAATCCGAAAATCATGCTCTTCGACGAACCCACTTCAGCGTTGGACGCCGAGATGATACGTGAGGTATTGGACGTGATGATGGTGCTGGCTCAGGAAGGGATGACGATGGTCGTCGTTTCACACGAGATGGGTTTTGCAAAAGCGGCATCCGATCGGATGATCTTCCTGGCCGAAGGTAAACTCATCGAGCAAGGTCCGACGGATGAAATTTATGCCCATCCCAAAGAGGCAAGGACTAAAGCGTTTTTCGACCAAATCCTCTATTAGGGGAAAAAGTAAGGGGATGCATTCTTGCATCCCTCTTGTGAGAGTGCGCTGGGCGGGGGTCGAACCCGCACGCCTTGCGGCACATGGCCCTCAACCATGCCTGTCTGCCAGTTCCAGCACCAGCGCGTGATCGTAATTTTTTAATTCTGCGGTATTATAGCCCAGGCACGACGATTGTCAACATATGCGCAGGACACCATTATGAATTCCAGCGGTTGTAATATATGTCTGCGCTCATGGAACGATAGATGATTTATATATTGATTGGAGGGTATTCCCGATGCGAATCGTAGTTGACGCGATGGGCAGCGATAATCATCCTCAACCGGAAATCGATGCCGTGATACAAGCCGCAGAGTACTGGACTGAGCCGATCCTTTTGGTGGGCCAGAAGGAACTCCTCCAGCCGATACTCGACGCTCGAAAGATACCCTCTGAACTCGTCGAGGTCGTCCATGCACCCGAAGTGCTCGAGATGACCGACAAACCGGCTTCTGCAGCACGCGGCAAATCCACGAATTCCATGGCCGTTGGAATGGATTTGTTGAAGAGCGGCAAGGCAGACGCATTTGTCACGGCAGGCAACACCGGCGGTGCGATGGCCAATGCGCTGTTTCGCATCGGCAGGATCCGTGGTGTTAAGCGGCCCGCCGTCACCGGAGGCATTCCCGTCCAAGGTGGTTTCGCCGTCGTACTCGATATCGGCGCAAATGCGGATTGCAAGCCGGAATACCTGTATCAATTCGCCATCATGGGTGTTGTCTATGCCGAGAAGGTCTTTGGCATCGAGAAACCAAGAGTGGCGCTGCTCTCGAACGGCGAAGAACCCGGGAAGGGCAATATGCTGATCAAGGAGACGTTTCCAATCCTAGAAGCTTCCGATTTGAATTTCATCGGCAACGTCGAACCAAAAGAAGTCTATCGGGGGGAGGCCGACGTTATCGTGAGTGACGGTTTTTCCGGGAACGTGTTCATCAAAACCAGCGAAGCCGTTGCCAGTTTCCTGATCAATACCATTCGCTCCGAGATCAAACAATCACCGGTCTCTTCCGTCGGAGGTCTGTTGGCAAAACCCGCCTTCAGCCGGGTTGGAAAGAAGCTCGATTCCTCCGAGTACGGGGCTGCACTGCTTCTCGGCGTGGATGCGTTGGTTTTCATCGGCCATGGCCGATCGGATAAAAAAGCGATGTTCAACGCAATTCGCATGGCCAGGCAAGCCGTTCAAAAAGACGTTCTTGAGGCCGTTCGGAAGGCGATTCAATCCCGTCTCGATGTCGTGCGCAATAAGGAGACAGAATGATTACTGGCCGCCGCCGTGTAGCAGTTACCGGATTGGGGGTGGTTACGTGTCTTGGTTCGGATGTCGAACAATTCTGGCAAGCGCTGCTCAAGGGTGAATCCGGCGTTCGACGCATCAACACATTCGATACTTCAGATTTACCCTGCCAGATCGCCGGCCAGATACAAGATTTCGACCCGGGGGATTTCATTCCCGTAAAACAAGCGCGACGAATGTCGAGAGTATCTAAATTGTCTTTGGTCGCCGCGCATAAGGCCGTTACCGATTCCAAACTGCCTCTGCCCCTGGAGAATCCCGAGCGCGTGGGAGTATATTTCGGCACGGCGATTGGCGGGCTGGAACGCGCAGATGAAGGTCTCCAACAGATGCGAAGCACGGGATGGTCACACGTAAATCCTTTCATCATCCCCTCCGCACTGCCTAACATGCCTGCATTCCATGTCACGTTGCATTACGGTGCATATGGTCCCAACTGTACCTACACCACGGCTTGCGCGACGGGAACCCAGGCCGTCGGTGAAGCCGCACACGCCATTCGCTATGGCAAGGCAGATGCCGTGATCGCAGGTGGTGCAGAAGGCATGATCCAGCGCTACACTGTCGCCGGATTCGCAAACATGCGGGCTTTACCTACAAGTTACAACGATGATCCGGAACGTGCGTCCCGGCCGTTCGACGCCAAGCGGGAAGGATTCGTGTTCTCTGAAGGCGCTGCATTTCTCGTTCTCGAGAGTCTGGAACACGCACGTGAGCGTAATGCAAAAATCTACGCAGAATTAGCTGGATATGCTTGTTCCAATGACGCCTATCACGTCGCAGCACCGGATCCCTCTGCCGCCGGCGCCACGCGCACCATGGAGTGGGCGATCCGGGATGCGGGCATCCTACCCGAACAGATCAGTTATATCAACGCGCATGGCACGTCGACGCCTGCCAACGACGCCATGGAGACGAAAGCGATCAAGAAGTTGTTCGGTGAACACGCCTATCGGTTGCCGATCTCTTCGACGAAATCGATGATCGGTCACGCCATGGGAGGCTCCGGAGCCATCGAAGCCGTGGTCTGCGCGCTGAGCATCGACCGGGGCAAGATTCATGGTACGCTGAATTACGAGTACCCGGATCCGGAACTCGATCTGGATTACGTGACGGATGGCATGCGGGAATTAAACTACCTCGATTCTGCGCTTTCAAACTCCTTTGGTTTGGGAGGCCAAAATGCTTGCATCGTGCTTCGTCGCATCGATTGAGGTATCGTCCTTTCCAGGAGACAGTATGTGTCAGGAGGCACCTGAGACGTGACGAAAAACCGTAGCGCCCATTCTGGAGCTTCACCAAGTACGACAAATCGCCGGGTCGTGATCACCGGTCTGGGCATGATCACCCCGGTCGGCCTCAATATGGAGGACACATGGACCGCATTCAAGGCCGGAAGATCCGGCGTGGTCCGCATCACTTCGCTGGACGCCAGCAAATACCCATGTCAGATCGCAGGCGAACTCAAGGGATTTGATCCCCTTAATTACATACCGGCCAAGAAAACGCGTAACATGGCTTCCTCCAGCCAACTTGCAGTGGCTGTGGCCACGGAAGCGCTCGAAGATTCATTCCTGGATCTCGATCGCATCAATCGCGACGACGTCGCCGTAATCCTCGGTCACGCCGGTGGAATGAGCGTCGAAGAAACTGAAAAATCAATCCAACAGTTGGCTTCGAGCCGTCTGGGACGTTTATCTCCTTTCCAAATTTTAAAGGGCTGGCCGAATACACCCTCGTACTTTATTGCCGAGAAATATCAATTCCGCGGCTACAACAGTACCGTGACCACGGCCTGCGCCGCGGCGACACAGGCGATCGGTGACGCAATGCGTCTCATTCGTTTGGGGGAATTCGATGTTGCCGTCACCGGCGGCGCGGAATACATGGTATCCGAGATCGCGCTGGCCGGCTTTTGTGCCATGCGTGCTTTGGCGACGAATTACAACGACGATCCCCCAAAAGCCATGCGGCCGTTCGATGCCGACCGGGAAGGCTTTGTTTCCGCCGGTGGAGCCGGCATTTTGATTCTCGAAGAGTTGGAGCACGCACTTGCTCGTGACGCTCGTATCTATGCGGAAATTCTCGGCGCGGGGGTTTCCAACGACGCCTTTCACATGATCATACCGGATCCGGATGGCACTGGCGCAGCACTTGCGATTCAGCGCAGTCTCGAAGATGCCCGCCTATCGATTGAGGCTATCGACTACATCAACGCTCACGGCACTTCAACACCTGTTGGGGACATTGCCGAGACAAAAGCGATCAAGCAGGTGTTTGGGGAAAGAGCCTACGACATCCCCATTAGTTCAACCAAATCCATGATCGGACATGCCATGGGAGCTTCGGGCTCGATCGAGGCGATCGCTTGTGCGCTCACCATCCGCGACGAAATCATCCATCCCACCATCAATTACGAAACGCCGGATCCCGAGTGCGATCTGGATTATGTCCCCAATCAAGCACGCGAAGCCAGGATCGACGTCGCCCTATCCAATTCATTCGGCCTCGGCGGTCAAAACGCTTGTCTGCTGATAGGCCGTTTCGAAGGTTAACTCCCAGAAGCGAATTCCAACAGGCTACAGACACGAAAAGAAAGCGCCGGGCAAATGCCCGGCGCCGTCGTTTATGTTAGTCGGAAATTCACTCACTCAGAAAGCCGTCCAGGGCTTCTTTGCTGATGCGGTACGCTTTGCCAATCTTCTTGGCCTTCAAATCCCCCGCTTCGATGGCGGCGATCACGTCCTCTTCTGCGACCTTCAAGTACGCTGCCGCTTCCGAGGGAGTCATCACGTCCGGCACACTCGCGGCTCCACCACCTTGCTCCGCACCTGCATTTCGTCCACGGATCGCGTCCGACAGTGCGTCCCCGATGCCCATTCCTGCACCGATCCCGGCGGTCAGGCCTGCACCACCGGAAGGATTCTGCGCCGCATCGCGCATGGCGTCAGCAGCTTGAAGTTGGGTGTACGTCGCCATGTCGAGCATGCCCATTGCGCGCAGCTCTTCGGCGGATTTATCCGAAGGTTTGAGGCTTTCGATGTAAAAAGACTTCAAAGTCAAACCAAGCGCCTTGAAATCATCTTGAGCTTTGGCCCGTACTCCAGCGCCGAGCTCCTCCACCAATCCGATCAGTTCCGGGACTGTCTTGGCGCTTGTCGTCTCGCCGAGCAGATCCTGCAGCTTTGAGAGCAGCATGGATCGCAGCCGGCCTTGAATTTCCTTCGTTGAGTAGATACCTGCCGTACCCACGACTTGTGTGACAAATTGCTGCGCATCGAAGATTTGAAAACTGTAGGTGCCGTATCCCTGAAGCAGCGCTACGCCCAAAGCCATGCCTGGATTGCGAACCAGAATGGGTTGCGGCGTACCCCACTTTTGATCCACGAATTCACGCATTGATACGAAGTAGACCTCTGCTGTGAATGGTGAACGTCCCTTGAAGGCCGTCCCCAGCAGATCGATGAGCAAGGGGATGTTTGCCGTACTTATCGTGTGGCGTCCTGCGCTAAAAGTATCCAACGCCTTCCCGTCTCGGAAGAACACCGCATTCTGTGCTTCCCTCACGATGACCTGACTGCCAATACGGAAATCCCCCGCTCCACTATCCGGTATGCGATGAACGATCTCATCGCGCATTTCATCCGGGTTTTCAACAACGTCGAATATCCGAGCCATGTTATTCTCTCCTCATTTATTCAAGTTCGCCGGCTTCGAGGATGACCTCGTCGCGTCGATCATACGCAGCGATTGCTTGCTGGCAAACGGTAACCAGATTGTGAATGGAATCCGGCAGCTCTTCTGTGTCCATTGCGGATGTGAGCCCGTCGATAGCTGCAGATACTTCATTCACACCTTCCAGCAACGCGAGATCAAACTGGTAGAGTCTGTCCAATTCTTCTTGATTGATGCGAACCGCATCGAAAAATCCCGCATATCCATACGACGAACCAGCGATGCGATCGATAAATCCACGAAGTTTGACGGCCGCCGATTCGATATCATCGACGTACTCGAGTTTTCCTTCGGAGACCAGTTGCCTTTGCAGCTCCGAAATGCGGCTCCACTGTTCCTCATAGCGTTCAGCGACAGTTTCGCGCAGCATTTTATCGGCATCTCTTCGCCGTTCCCTATCGTAATACCCGAAAAAGCCTGCAATGAAATTCTGGATTTTACCGACTAAATCTTTTCCCTCCGTGGCTTTCTCCATGGGATCGCCCATGATTCACTCCTTGTAGCTTTATGCATCTTCCAAGCGGTCTGATCAGATTATAGCTTGTCCCAGTTCGAGCAGCAACCGAAACCATCTTACCCGATATTCACGAGAGCTTACATAGTACTTCGATATGCGCCCATCCCGAGTATAATCTACGCAATCTGGGTGTCGGCGTTGTGAGAAATCGGATGTTGCAGATATCGTCTGCAGCATCGTTCTACCATCACCATCCGCAGTAGATGAGTCTACGAAATGCCGTTATCTGACCAGAACATCCAACCCGGGCGCTATTCCATCGTCCCGCGCACCCTCTGCTTCCTCCTGAAAGATGAGCAGCTGCTTCTGCTGCGTATCGCAGCAGATCGAGGGGCGTGGAGTGGAAAGCTCAACGGAATCGGCGGACACATTCAACGCGGCGAAGATCCACTGACTTCAGCCAAGCGTGAAATCCAGGAGGAAACCGGTCTGAAGCCCTCGACTTTACGCCTGTGTGGCGTAGTGATTGTCGACGTGCAAGAGGAAACCGGTATTGGTCTTTACGTCTTCGTCGGGGAAAGTCCATCCGCAGAGATTCGACCCAGCCCGGAAGGCGAACCGCTTTGGTTTCCGTTGAAGTCCCTCCACGATCTGGATTTGGTGGAGGACCTGCCCATAATAATCCCGCGGGCGCTTGACTGCTACCGATCGGGGGAGCCATTTTCTGCCGCGTACCGCTACGACGAAGAGGGGAAACTAACTATCGATTTGATGCCGTGAGCGATCATTCGTCCCCGCGTAGATAGAAAATCAAAAGTGTATTCCCGTACTTCCTTCGATCGAACTCCGCAAGATGCTGTAAATCAAGTGCTTCAGCTTCCTTCGGGTGCATTTGGGCGATCACCCAGGCATCCGGATTGAGTAAACTTGGGTTGGAGTCAATCGTTTTTACGGCCCGCAACCAGAGCCCTTTGTACTGCGGCGGCGCAACGTACACGTAGTCGAACGGTTCTTCAACGTTACGAGAGAGAAGCGATAATGCGTCGGTGTGTAAAACCCGCGCTTTCGATTGAAATCCAGTCAGCTCTAGATTCTTTTCGACGGTTTCGATTGCGCGGCGGTTGTTATCCACGAATACGACTTGCCGTGCCCCCCGGCTGATCGCCTCGATGCCGACACTTCCCGTTCCCGCAAACAGATCTAAAAATGTGCTTCCATCAATTTCAAGGCCGATAATGTTGAAAAGCGCTTCTTTTACTCGATCACCAATAGGACGCACCCCTCGATCCGGAACGCGGAGTAATTTGCGCCCTTTTGCCTCCCCGGCAATCACACGGATTCCACTCATCCTATATTATCTCGTATTATGGCTACACGCAATCTACTGCGTTGCGAACGGCTAAGATGTTTGCGTGCGGCGCGATGACGGGAACCACACAACCGGTCCCGAGAACCAGGCCGCGACCGTCCGTCGACGTAAATGCATCCCGCGCCTCCTCCGCTATCGCAGTCGCATCTTTATACACCATCGATGCCCGGCGCACGCCACCACACACTGCGCCTCGAACGTGGGATTTCCCCGTGCCTAGGTCCGGCCAGGTCTCTCGATCGTGCCAATTCACGACTTGAACCGGATATTCCTGCGCCAGGTCGAAAATGAGCGCCTCACCATGCAAATGAAGCACGTTGCACCACCCACTCGCAGTTCGTTCCAAGATCCGTTGATCGTAAATCCTTCCAAAACGATCGTACGATTCCGAGTCAAAATAGCGATACGATGCGTGTTGAATCGCATAGAAAATCCCATCGATGCCCATCTCGAAAACCGCATCAACGAAGGCGACCGTGCTCTCGGTAATGACCTCAAGCCCCGCTTCGACTTTCTTTGGGTCACGATGAATATCGGCTAACAAAAGATCGATCCCGGCCAGATTCTTCGCTTGTGCCAGCGGGTTGAATATCGTTTGAATGACGGGAACATCTGCGTCTAGATTCGTTTTGAGGTGTTCCAGACAACGCAGCTGGTTGCCGAGGAAACCCTTTCGAGGATCGAGCTTTGGCAACTTCGGCCAGTCATCGGGGGATTGAATCACTCGCTGTGTGTAATCCCGCGTACCTTCCGTCGCGCCTCGCCACTCGTCATTCACCCCCCAATCCTTTAGACAATAAGAGGACGCCGGTGTGACCTTCACGAAATCAAAGTCGTACGTCTTCTGAAACAGCGCGGCCGCTTTGGCAAGTAGTTCAGGGTCCTGGTCATCAACCGGGAAATGACGCCATAAAGCGACCGGAGGCCGGTCTGCCACCTCCCCAGCGAATGCTGCTTCCAACCGCTCCCGTTTTGTTGTCATTTAACTCCCTCGATCACCACACCTACAGTTCGTCGAAAATAGAATATTGACCGGATCACAACAAGGCCGGTATCGCTTCAGGTTGATCCGCTACAATCACCCCGGCGGATTCCAGTGCTTGAATTTTATCGACCGCCAACCCAGAACCACCCTCCACGATCGCTCCGGCATGCCCCATGCGCTTCCCGGGCGGCGCAGATTGTCCCGCGATGAAGGCTACCACGGGTTTCGTCATGTGATCGCTGATATATTCCGCGGCGAGTTCCTCATCCTTGCCGCCAATTTCTCCGATCATCACAACCTTATCGGTATGCGGATCGGCCTGGAACATGCCCAACACATCGATAAAGGACGTCCCGTTGATCGGATCTCCGCCAATTCCGACGCAAGTCGACGTGCCGATGCCTGCCAGCTTCAACGCATAAAGAACTTCGTAGGTTAACGTTCCCGATCGAGAGACGAGACCCACCGAGCCAGGCTGTGTGATGTGACCGGGAATGATGCCGGCCTTGCACTCTCCCGGAGTGAGGATTCCCGGACAATTCGGGCCAACCAAGCGTACACCCTTCTGGTCGATGTACTGCCGGACTCGCATCATGTCCTGAACTGGAATGCCTTCCGTAATGCAGATACACAACCCTATTCCGGCGTCTGCTGCTTCGAGCATCGCGTCGACGGCAAACCTGGCCGGCACGAAAATCACGCTGGTGTCGGCGCCGGTCGTCTCCACCGCGCTTTTCACCGTGTCGAAAACCGGGATCTTCCCTTCGTAAACCCACTCTCCGCCCTTGCCGGGTGTGACACCCGCCACGATCTTCGATCCGTACTCGATCATCCGTACGGTATGGAAGAAACCTTCACGGCCCGTGATTCCCTGTACCAGAAGATTCGTGCTCGCATCAATGAGAACGCTCATACTGACTTCCCCTCCGACGCTAACTGAATGGCCTTTTGTGCGGCATCGCCAAGGGAAGTCGCCACAACCATATCCGCATTGCGCAGCAAGTGCCGTCCCTCTTCCTCGTTGGTTCCTACCAGCCGGACGACCATGGGAAGATTTCCTTCGACTTCTTTCATCGCCGCGAGTATCCCGCGCGCCACTTCATCGCAGCGCGTGATGCCGCCAAAGATGTTGATCAATACCGCATGCACGCTTTCATCCCTCAATATCAGGTTGAACGCCGCAGCGACTTTATCTGCGCCGGCGCCTCCACCGATGTCCAGAAAGTTTGCCGGCTCTCCACCGTAAAGCTTGATCACGTCCATCGTCGCCATGGCCAATCCCGCGCCGTTGACCATGCAGCCAATGCTTCCGTCCAATTTCACGTAGGACAGGCTGAATCGCCGCGCTTCCCGTTCGGTCGGTTCCTCCTCATCCAGATCCCGCATCTCCGCCAATTCAGGGCGGCGAAACAACGCGTTGTCGTCGATGATCATCTTTCCATCCAGGGCGAGCAAGCGGTCATCACCGGAGATTACCAGGGGGTTGATTTCTGCCAGGGTCGCGTCGGTGTTAACATACGTGTCGTACAGCCCGCAGACGATGGTCCCGAACTGCTGCCAATATTCCCGAGACAATTCAATCGATGCCGCAAGTTGACGCGCCTGGTACTGGCGCATACCCAACAACGGATCGACGTGAACCCGCACGATTTTCTCGGGCTTCGTTCGCGCCACTTCTTCGATGTCTACACCGCCTTCAGCAGAGGCGATGATCACCGGACAACGCCGGCCGCGATCGTTCGTGACGCTGAGATAAATTTCCGACTGAATGTCAGCTGCCTCGTCGACCAGGACTCGCCGTACGGGCAAGCCTTTCACGTGCATCCCCAGCACGTGCGTGGCGATCTCTTCCGCTTCCTCTGGCGAATCGACCAGGCGGATTCCTCCTGCTTTACCTCGTCCGCCAACCAGTACTTGCGCCTTGATCACCACACGGCTCCCCAATTCCTGCGCCACAACCTTCGCTTCCTGGGCCGTCATGGCAACCCGGCCACGCGGGATCGGGATGCCGTGTTGAGAAAATAACTGCTTGGATCGGTACTCATGAAGCTTCATTCAGACTCCTATTCCCCTGCCTGTTGGTTTTTACTCCCTGCTCCAGACCCTCCAGGATTGCGTGTCCGACGGGTGGAAGGTTGTTTTTCCATCAGCAAGCGCCGCAGCACTTTTTGCTCGGATTTCGATAGAAAGCGCCACGTTCCAGGCCGCAGGTTTCCCAGTTGAATTGGGCCAATACGCACACGGATCAATCTTCGAACTTCCAATCCCAACGTGCGCATCATCTCGCGAATCTGCCGCTTACGACCCTGGCGGATGACAATGCGCACCCAGGATGTGTTCGTAGACGAGTTTTCCCGCCAGACCCGCGCCGGTAAAGATTTTACCCCTTCTGGAAGTGTCACGCCGTGTGCCAAGACGGATAACTGAACGTCATCCGGAATTCGGTCCAACAAAACGCGATATTCTTTTTCATGTTCGTAACGAGGGTGGAGCAGAAGGTTGGCCAGTTCGCCGTCATTGGTGAGCAGGATTAAACCCTCACTGTCCAGATCGAGTCTTCCCACGATGAAGGTGCGTTGAGGGATGTCCACCAGATCGAAAATCGTGCCGTTTCCGCCCTGAGAACGATGCGACGAAAGCACGCCCCGAGGTTTGTACACAGCAACGTATACAGGCTTCTCACTGGCATCGATACGTTCACCGTCTACTCGAATCTCATCCACATCTGCGTCCGCTTTCATCCCGATCGTGGCGACACGTCCGTTTACCGTCACACGGCCATCACGGATAAAAGTCTCACAGGCACGTCGAGAGCCAATCCCCGTTCTGGCAAGTATCTTTTGCAATCTTTCCGACATCAGACTTCCGATTGGGTTTCCCCTTGATCCTCCGAAGCAGTGGACTCTTCAGTCGAAGGAAGTGATTCGAGATTCAATGGAGGAAGCTGATCCAGAGATTCGATTCCGAATTGCTGGAGAAATTCCGTAGTCGTCGCATAGAGGATCGGTCTGCCGGGGCTTTCACTTCTGCCGGTCTCTTCGATGAGACCATAACGCAGCAAAGTCCGCAGCACGCTGTCCGAATTGACGCCGCGTACGGCATCGATCTGTGGACGAGTGACAGGCTGCTGGTAGGCGATTATAGATATCACCTCCAACGCCGCCGGGGTTAGACGCGAGGTGCTGTCCAACTGAAGGAATCGTTCCACATCTTCCGATAGTTCGGGCGCTGTAGTCAGTTGGAAAAGAGACCGGTGGTGCTGCAGCCTCAACCCCCGTCGCTTCAGGTCCTCATCCAACGTATCCAAGGCTTTCTGTATCAAACGAGGCGAGACGTCGAGTGCGGTCGCCAATTGTGAAACGGAAACCGGCGCAGGCGCAACGAAAAGCAACGCTTCGACGCGCGCGGCCAGATGATTCGTATTTTCCTCGGAAGCGGACGGACGAACAGCCGTGCTATAATCACCTTCGGATTCTTTTTCTGGAGTGGATGTTTTTGTTGTCACCAAACCTGCTCACCAAGAGTCGAATTTATACGCTTGCGGCTGCGATCATGATCCTGATTGCAAATCTCGCCTGCCAGTTGAACTTGGGCGGGCCCGAACCCCCCGGAGATCCGATTCCCACACAGGAAAACGCCGCCTTCAATCTCACAGAAATGTGGCAGTCTGCACTGCAGGATGCCGTTGAATCCGGCCAGGTCATCGTTATACTGAACGAAATTCAGCTCACGTCACTGCTCGGCCAGCGGATGGCGCAGAAAGAAAATCCGCTCTTGCTCGAACCACAAGTCTTTTTGCGTGACAAAATGATCCAAATTTACGGCACGACGAAAAACGGACCCTTCACCGCCAATGTGCTGATCGGCATAACGCCGGTCATTAACGCTGATGGCGAGCTTTCTTTCGACCTCACCCGAGCCGAGTTTGGCCCAATCCCTGCACCATCAGCTCTCAAAGAAACCGTTTCCGCCATTCTCACCGAAGCCTTTACAGGCACGATCGGTTCTCTGGCGACGGGGATCAGAATTAGTTCGATCGCAATCTCCGACGGGGAGATGGGAATTGTCGGTGAGATACGCTAATCGTCAAGTTTGACATTATACCAGTGCGAAGAATGACCAGCAATGAAACCTGAGCAGAGACTGTTAAAAACCCTTCAAATCGCGTTCTCGGTCGCCTTCTTGATCGCTTCCTGTTCCGGTCCCCAAACGACAGCGGAGCAGATACAGGTCTCGATCGTCGTCGACGGCGAAGAAACCAAGTTGTCGATCCCGTCCGGATCGACGGTTCAAAATGCCATCGATATCAGCGGCATTACATTGGGGTCGCTCGACCGCCTCGACCCGCCGGGTTATACCCTACTCGACGCCGGTTCGACGATCATGATTACGCGCGTCGGCGAACGCTTCGAAATCGAACAAATCGAAATCCCCTTCGAACGTCAAACCTTGCGCAACGAAGCCCTTCCGATCGGCGAATCCCACCTGCTGCAACCGGGATCGAACGGGCTGCAAGAGATCACCTACCGCATTTTGGAAGAAGGCGGCGTGGAAATTTCACGAACTCCGGTCAAGAACACGATCCTGGTCGAACCCATCCCGGAAATTGTCATGGTCGGGATCCAATCGGCTTACACACCGGTCTCCATCGAGGGGAGATTGGCTTACATATCGGGACAAAATGCCTGGATCGTCCAGGGCGACACCGGCAACCGCCGGCCGCTCGTGCTGACGGGCGATCTGGACGGCTACATATTCAAACTCTCCGACGACGGGCGTTTCTTGCTCTTCACCCGCCAGGTCGAGGACGATGAGGATACGATCAATCGCTTATGGGCCGTTTCCACTACGGATGCAAACGCTGAACTCATCGATCTGAAAGTGGAGAACATCGTCCACTTCGCGGATTGGATGCCCGGCATCGATTCCCGTATCGTTGCCTATTCGACCGTCGAACCCAGCCCCGCCGCACCCGGCTGGCAGGCCAACAACGACTTGTTCACGGTTCGATTCACGGAATCGGGAGTTGTCTTCCGTCCAGAAACGGTGATCGAACCCAACGCCGGCGGCCAGTATGGATGGTGGGGGACGATGTTCGTCTGGGGCGAAGACCACCTTCACCTGGCGTACGCACAGGCGGACAGCATCGGTTTCGTTGATTTCGACACCGCCAGCTTCGTCCCGGTTCAAGAGATTACGCCCTATCGAACGCTGAGTGATTGGGTTTGGGTTCCCGGGCTCACCTGGGGACGTGACAATCGGACTCTCTTTTTCATCGATCACGGAGCTCCGATCGCACTCGAAAATCCGGACGCCTCACCAGTATTCGACCTCGTGGCACTCAGCGGTCAGGGCGGCTTGCGTCTGCCGCTTGCGGAAAGAACGGGGATGTTCGCCTTCCCGACGGTCTCCCCGGCCAGCCTGCTGGATACCGGCGAAATCGAATACAAGCTGGCATTTTTACAGGCAATCTCACCGCTGGAAAGCGATACGAGCAATTACCGATTGACCGTCTTGGATCGAGACGGCAGCAACCTTCAGGGAATTTTTCCCCCGCTTGGTGAAAGCGGTTTAGAACCGCAGCCCGTCGTATGGTCACCAGGAGCCAATCAAATTGCCGTCATTTACCGTGGAGATCTCTGGATCGTGGATGTCGCCAGTGAACTGGGGCAAAGGATCACCGCGGAAGGCCTGACGCTCTCGATGGATTGGAGTCCCTGAAGAATGCCCAAAGCGCGAATGCGAATCGTTGTGACCGGTGGAGCCGGGTTTATCGGTTCACATCTCTGCGATTACCTGCTTCAAAGAGGTCATCAAGTCGTCATCATCGACAATCTCCTCACGGGCAGCCTGGAAAATATTGCCCATTTCGAAGGAAATGGAGACGTACTATTCATCGAGCAGGACGTATCGGAGCACATCTCCGTTCCGGGCAGGATCGACGCTGTGATGCATCTCGCATCACCGGCCAGTCCGAACCAATCGTCGCCGTACGGCTATCCGCAATTATCGATTCAGACATTGAAGGTCGGCTCGCTAGGCACACACAACGCTCTCGGGGTCGCGCGGGCACACGATGCAGCGTTTCTGCTCGCCTCGACTTCTGAAATCTACGGCGATCCGGAAGTCCATCCGCAGTATGAAGAGTACTTCGGCCATGTGAACCCCGTAGGAATCCGCTCCGTGTACGATGAAGCGAAGCGCTTTGCGGAGGCCATAACGATGGCCTACCACCGCAAACACGGCTTGCGCACGCACATCGCTCGGATCTTCAACACCTTCGGCCCTCGCATGCGCCTCGACGACGGTCGCGTCGTACCCAACTTCATCGGCCAAGCTCTTCAAAATAAACCGTTAACGGTGTACGGCGATGGCAAGCAGACCCGTAGTTTTTGCTACGTAAGCGACACCGTCGAAGGCCTTTATCGTTTACTTCAAAGCGACTACAATCTGCCGGTCAACATCGGGAATCCGGTCGAAATGACGATCATGCAATTGGCCGAGTTGATCAACCGCCTGACGAAAAACCAGGCCGGAATTGAAACCCTGCCCGACTCACGCGCGCCGGCCGATCCACAACGCCGGCAACCGGACATTTCACGCGCGCGGGAGATTCTCGATTGGACACCGCAGGTAGACATCGAAGCAGGATTGGAACGGACCATAAAGGATTTTCAAAGCCGCTTATGAACGCAACTACAAGAAGACGTCGGGAAATCATACGCTTTGTCAAGTTTTCAGTCGTTGGGACGATCGGAGCCGTCGTCGATTTCGGCACCTTCAACCTGTTGAATTCCGTTGTTGGCCTGGACAGCCTGCCGTCCAGTGTGTGCTCCTTCACGGCTGCAATCATCAGTAATTTCATCTGGAATCGCTATTGGACCTACCCGGATTCGCGTTCCAAACCCATCCCCCATCAAGCCACGCAGTTCTTTGGCGTAAATCTGATCGGCCTGCTGATCCGCACTCCGATATTTGCTTTTTCGGAGGACCCCATGACTCGGCTTGCAGAATGGCTGCTCGCCAACATCCCTTCCACGTTTCCACCCGGCGATGCTTCGTTCCTTCCGATCGAGAGCGCAGTCCTGGGCAGCAATCTGGCACTCGCCACGGCGGTCATCGTCGTCCTGTTCTGGAATTTCACGGTAAACCGCATTTGGACCTATTCAGACGTCTCCTAGAATAGATCAAGCAATCATGCGTAATTGAGGATCACCTGGCTGTACAGATACGGGTTCGACGAAGTGTAAGTTTAAACTTACGATGTAATTACAAAACTTTCGAACAATTTCGTGGGCTTGTATAATGGATCACACCTCAACGGAGCTTGACAATCGATGACCAAGAAATTGAGAAAGCCGATCCCGATTTATACTACCCCCGGAGATTGGTCCGCCTTACTCGTTTTCCCGTATATCTACAACACGCTGGGCGAATGGATCGGTTGGGTGACACCGAATAAAGAGGTTTTCGATGTCAACGGGGTATACGTCGGATGGCTGACGAAAGACCCCCGCATACTCACCAAACGCATCCCACAACGTCCGCTCGTTCGTAGAGATCCGCCCGTAGAACCCCAACGCATCCGGCCCCCCGCGACCGTCCCGCTGCCACCAATGATGTCCGATCTTCCCTTCGAAATCATCGATGTACTCGACGAAGCCCCGGACCGTCTGCACACGACGGATGCCGCTGGATACCGGGAGGACATGGATTAACCGAATGCCGCACGATGAAATCGAAGCCAAACCCGTGCACGCCTCCAGGGTCGTACTCAGTCAACTCATGCAACCGGGACAAGCCAACTCTCGAGGGGACGTACACGGAGGGTGGATCATGAAGTTGGTCGACGAAGCGGGCGCGCTGGCAGCCATGCGTCATGCGCAATGCAGAGTCGTTACCGTCGCCATCGATCAGATGTACTTCCTCGAACCCATCCGTATCGGCGATTTGGTCATCCTGGAAGCGGAAGTAACTTATGTCGGCCGGACGTCCGTCGAGACGCGCGTGCAGGTACATGCGGAGAATCCCGTAACCGGTCAAAGGACGCACACCAACACCGGCTTCCTGGTCTATGTGGCACTCGACGACGACCGCAATCCGAAGACCGTCCCCAGACTGATTGCGGAGACGGAAGACGAAAAGCGGCTTTTGGCCGGCGGGAAACAACGTCAAGCTCATCGACTTGCCCAGCGAAAGCAAGATATACGCGAAGGCACCTGATGACGACCAACTTGAAATCTCTCAACGAATTAATCGAACAAGCAAGTGCAAAACGGTTTCTCGATGTCGAACCCGCGGAGGATAAAGGGCTGGCGGAGCCGCTGGTCTTTCCGTATCTATCCCTTGTCGGACAACAAGACATGAAAGTCGCTTTGCTTCTCGCACTGATCAACCCCCACATTGGCGGCGTGCTGCTCATCGGGCCCAGAGGCACGGGCAAGACGACGGCCGTGCGAAGCTTGATCGATTTGATGCCGGACATTCAACGCAGCCGCTGCGAATATGGCTGCACGCCCGAAGATATCGAAACCAGCGGCATCGACTCGGTTTGTCCGAACTGTGCACAGCGCTACGCCCAGGGAGAACCCCTGACGTACACAGACCGGGTTCGTCTCTTCGAACTTCCCCTCAATGCCGGCCTGGAGGACGTAGTCGGCGGCATCGACGAGCGCGCCGCGGTACATCAGAGATTACGCCTGCGCCGGGGAATCCTCGCCCGTGCGGATCAGAACGTGCTCTACGTCGATGAAATCAATTTACTCGATGACGACATCATCGATGCCATACTCGATGCTGCTGCACAAGGTACCTACTCGGTCCATCGCGGCGCCCTCGTGGCGACGTACCGCGCCAGATTTGTACTCATCGGTTCGATGAATCCGGAGGAAGGACGGCTGCGCCCGCAGATCCTCGATCGTTTCGGGCTGCGCGTGATCGTTCGCGGTTTGGAACACCGCAGCGACCGGCTTGAGGCTTATCGGCGCACAATCGCCTTCCGCAACAACCCGCGAGAAGTGATCCGGGACTACGCAGAAGCCACGACCTTGTTCCGGGAAGAACTGGAAATCGCAAGACAGCATCTTCCGGAAGTGGCGCTCACGAAACAGGCAGAAACTCTAGGACTGAAATTGGTCCAGGAATTGGGAGTGGATTCCTTGCGTGCGGAGATAACGCTCTTCGAAGCCGCCAAAGCTCATGCAATCGCGGATGGCCGGGAACGCGCCAATCCACAGGACATTCGCACCGTCGCACCGATGAGCCTGCGTCTGCGGCGTTCACAGTTTATGCAAGATTACATCTCTTCAGTTTCCAAGGAAGAAGAAGAGATACAAGCGTTGTTGAAAACGAAGAAACGATCCCCTGCAAGAAAATCGAAGAATAAGTAGTCAGACACGCCCGAGGAAAGTACAGTAGAGATAGAAAACGAAATAGGCCGGGTTTCCGCCGGCCTATTCTTACATGATAATCGAAATGGTTATTTCAGTTTGGCGTCGATGTAATCCACTGCCTCGCCGACAGTCGTGATCTTCTGCGCATCCTCATCAGAAATCTCGCCGCCGAATTTTTCCTCGAACGCCATGATCAATTCGACGAGGTCGAGTGAGTCTGCCTCGAGATCTTCACGAAATCTCGATTCCTTTTTTACTTTGGATTCGTCGATTCCGAGTAACTCTACAATAATTCCTTTTACATCTTCAAAAGTGTCGGACATCAGGAGCCTCCTTGATTCTATGCTCACCTATGAGGATAATGGGGATTGTAAAACAGTCGCGTCCGCTATACAAGGTCTCTTTTTCAGATATACTCAGCCTTAAAATGCGCTCGCTATTTTAAGCGCTCTCAACCTAGGAACACTTTGATATGACCAAAGTTACGCCGACTTCAGAACGCAAAGAAGACCACATCCGCATCAACCTCGAACAGGATACGAGATCGGGTCTGACCACAAATCTGGAAAATTTCCACTTCAAACACAATGCCATCCCAGAATTGAATCTCGACGAGATCGCCACTTCGACAACGTTCCTCGGAAAGCCACTGACCTACCCACTGCTGATTTCGTCCATGACCGGAGGAACGCTGCAGGCGGCGGAGATCAACGCCGCGCTCGCCGAAGCGGCGCAACAACATGGTATCGCCATCGGATTGGGATCGCAGCGCGCCGCGATCGAAAACCCCGAACTTGCGGACACCTATCGCATAAGGAAGATTGCACCGGACATCGTCATCCTGGCCAACCTCGGCGCAGTGCAGCTCAATTACGGTTACGGTATCGATGCCTGTCGCCGAGCTGTCGAGATGGTGGAAGCCGATGCCTTGATCCTGCACCTCAACGCGCTGCAGGAAGCCCTCCAGCCGAATGGCGACATCCGTTTTGCCGGCTTGCTGAAGCGAATCGAAGTGGTCTGCCAGAACCTCGAGGTTCCGGTCGTCGCTAAAGAAGTCGGCTGGGGAATATCCGCCGACGCAGCCAAGCGGCTCGTCGATGCCGGCGTCTCCGCCATCGATGTGGCAGGAGCCGGCGGAACATCCTGGTCTCAAGTGGAACGGCATCGCGCCGAAACAAAAGCGCAGGAAACGCAGGCGGCGATCTTCAAGACGTGGGGAATTCCAACCGCCGATGCTGTCGTCCAGGTCCACGAAGCGCTGCCCGATGTGCCTTTGATCGCCTCGGGAGGCTTGCGATCCGGCATCGATATCGCCAAATGCGTCGCACTCGGTGCAGACTTGTGTGGTATCGCAGGACCATTCTTAAAAGCCGCCACGCATTCAGCCGAACGCGTATCCGAATGCATCCGGCAGTATGTCGACGAACTGCGTGTCTGCATGTTCGCAGCGGGTGCCGCTGACCTGCACGCCCTCGGGGATAAAATCCTGCGGATTGATTCATGAAACCAACCTACGCCACCCTTCAAGAACAGATGCTGGCCGCAATCGAAGAGGATTTACAGCGATCTGTTGCATTCCTCGACACGCCGACTTACGCCGAAATGCACCGCATGATCTCCTACCACATGGGATGGTCTGAAACGCCCCATGCTCGAGGAAAGCGTGTGCGCCCGCTATTGACTTTGCTATCCTGCGCAGGCGTGGAGGGAATCTGGCAGACAGCTCTTCCCGCCGCATCGGCGATCGAACTGCTGCACAACTTTTCCCTGATCCACGATGATATCGAAGACCGAAGTGAGATGCGTCGAGGGCGCCCAACATTGTGGTCGAAATGGGGGATAGAACAAGCGATCAACACTGGCGACGCAGTGTTCACACTCGCTCATCTTTCAATGCTGCGCATGGGGGAGAAAACAACTTCGAGCGACCTCATCCAGGACCTCATGCTGCAGTTCGATCGTGCATGCCTGTCGTTGACGCAGGGACAGCATCTCGACATCGGCTTCGAGACCCGATCCACGGTGAGCAGTAGCGAGTATTTGAACATGATTGACGGGAAGACGGCTGCGTTATTGGCTGCCTCCACCGCCATCGGTGCGCGTGTCGGGCAAGCGGAAGAAGGACGCGTAGCCCATTTTCATGAGTTCGGCCGTCACCTGGGATTGGCGTTTCAAATTCTCGACGACGTGCTGGGAATCTGGGGTGAACCGGCACGCACCGGCAAATCCCAGCAAGACGATATTCGCTCCCGAAAAAAGACCTTGCCGGTCTTATACGCCATGGAAGCCTCGCCTGATATCGCCGAATTGTGGCATCAGGGCAATGAACTGGATCGTACCGAGGACATCGTAGATGCGTTCGAAAAAACTGGAGCACGTGAATATTCGCACACGCAAGCAAGAGAGCACACCCGACTTGCGCTTGCCGCGCTCGAAGCCGGCTCACCCACCGGGCCGCCAGCCGAGGCGCTGCGTAATCTGACCCACGAATTATTATCGCGCGATCAGTGAAAAACGAGACCAGAGAGAGACTCTACTAGTTCATTAGTCCTTCAGCACGTTGCGCGTCTAAGCTCTCATGCTATAATTTTCGAATAATAAGGGAAGCGAGGTTAATGCGGAAAAGTACGAAAGCGCTCGAGGGACAAACCGAGCATCTTGAACGCATCCAGCCCGGTACGACTCTTCAAGATCGTTATTTGATTCTTGGATTGCTCGGCGCGGGCGGTATGAGCAATGTGTATAAAGGTCGAGATCTCCATTTTCCGAACGTCCAAAAGCTGGTGGCCATCAAAGAAATGACCAGCATGGTCTCGGACCAGACCATGCATGAAATGATCGTCACGAACTTTGAACGAGAGGCAGATCTCCTGGCCACGCTCTCGCACCCCGCAATCCCTCGAATTTACGACTACTTCATCCATAACAACAGCCTATACCTGGTGATGGAGTTCATCGATGGCCTGGACCTAGAAGCCTTACTCGCCGAGAGTGAGGAATTTTTATCGGAACAACAAGTCGTCGAATGGGCCATCGAACTGTGTGATGTGCTGAGCTACCTGCACAACCATCAACCGGAACCCGTCGTCTTTCGCGACATGAAACCGTCCAACATCATGATCGACCAGCATGGTCACATTCGGCTGATCGACTTCGGCATCGCCAGGGTGTTTCAACCCGGTCAGAAAGGAACCATGATCGGTACCGAAGGATATTCGCCACCCGAACAATATCGTGGTGAAGCTTCACCGCCTGGCGACATCTACGCGCTGGGCGCTACACTCCATCATTTGTTGACCAGGCGTGATCCGCGCATCGAACCTCCCTTTTCGTTTGCAGAACGACCGATTCGCGAGATCAATGCGGACGTGTCACCTGAGCTCGAAGCCGTGATCAGTGCCTCACTTGCCTACGATCCCAAAAACCGCTATCCAAGTGCGGAACAGATGAAGCAGGCGCTGATGGGCGTCGTACAAGAAACCGGCATTCTGGTGAAACCCCGCACAGCAGCCATCGTCAGCACGGGAGATTCCGTCGAACCGGTCTGGACCTTCGAATGCGAGGATGAAATCCGCGGCACGCCCCTCATCCATGACGGGACGGTGTACATCGGCTGTTATGACAACAATTTATATGCGCTGAACGCCGAAACCGGTGAATTCCTGTGGAAGTACGCTACCGAGGGAGGCATCACGGGAAAACCGGCCATTGAAGCCGATATGATCTTCATCGGTTCAGAAGACAATCGACTGCATGCAATATCTGCGGACCACGGCAAACTCATTTGGATGTACTACGCCGAGGGACCCATCCGCTCATCCCCTGTCGTATCGGACGGACACGTTTTCTTCGGAGCAGATGACAGCCGCATACACGTGGTCAACATGATTACCGGGCGCAGAGCGTGGAGAGAGAATACAAGCGGACCCATTTGGTCCTCTCCCGCCGTACACGAAGAGCGCGTGTACTTTGGATGCGAAAGCGGCGATTTTTACTGCTACGATTTTCGCGGCGAGCAGAAATGGCGCAAAAAAATTAAGCGGGCAGTAACCTCCTCACCGGTGATCGCCAACGGAATGGTCTATTTCGGATCGAAAGACTGGACGCTCTACGCGCTCGAAATCGAAAACGGTTGGCAGGTATGGCGCTTCAGGATGGGCGGACCTACGATTTCGTCCCCCGCCTACGCGGACGGGAAAATTTTCATCGGCTGTGGCGATAACAACATCTACGCCATTCAGGCCAAACATGCCCGAGAGGCTTGGCGTTTTGCCACGGAGCATCAAGTAACGGGATCTCCTATTGCACATGAAGATTCGATCTATTGTGGCTCCGTAGATGGTTCACTTTACTGTTTGGAATTTCGCTCGGGACGTTTGCGCTGGCGTTTCGATACCGGCGGTGCGATAACGGGTACCCCAGCCATTTCGAACAACATGGTTTACATCGGATCGACCGACCATAAAATTTACTCGCTGTTGATTGTGTAATACATTTTAGCTAGACAGGACAGAGATAGCGGATGCAATTTCTAAAGAAGACATTCAAGGGGTTATTTGGAACTCTCGGGCGATCCGGCTCAACGAGATCTATGTCCGCTGCGCGACGCGGCTCGTCCACGTCTACTGCATGGTCATTGACCTGCGAGCAATCGATTCAAGTCGGTACGGGCCATTCCACCGGCATTGTCCGTTCACACAACGAGGATGCCCTCTTCGTCTTGACCGGGAATTCATTCGGCGACGATCCGCTAGATGGATTCGGCCTGTTTCTTGTCGCTGACGGCATGGGAGGCCATCGCGCAGGAGAAGTCGCCAGTGCCGTTTCCGTACGAACCGTCGCCAGAAGGTTGACGGAAGACACGATCATCGACCTGTTGGCACAAGAACCTCAAAACGACGCCGATTCCATCCAGGACATTCTGCGCCTTGCACTACAGGATGCAAATCAAGCCGTGGTAAATAAAGTGCCCGGCGGCGGTACGACGCTGACGGCGGCGCTCGTTCTCGACGGCCAGGTGGTCATCGGTCACGTCGGTGACAGCCGGGCTTACGTCATTGAAAACGATTCGATGAAAGCGATCACGCGAGATCATTCGCTCGTGGAGCGTCTGCGGGAACTTGGACAACTCACGGAAGAGGAAGCGGCTGTACATCCACAACGCAACGTTCTCTACCGGGCGATCGGCCAGGGTGCAAATCTCGAGATCGACACGTTAACCCATCCCGTTCCGAAGGGCGGTTATCTACTCCTCTGCTCGGATGGCCTGTGGGGAGAAGTCTCCGAAGATGTGATACATCGCATCATTTCCGGCTCCAACCATCCACAAGAGGCCTGTGAAGCCTTGGTCAGAGCCGCCAACGCTGCAGGCGGACCGGACAACATAACGGCGGTATTGGTGCAATTTCCGAAGGGGTAAAAGGCGGACCAGTGTCTAGTGAGAGGGATTATTACTCAATTCTCGGGGTACCGAGAAACGCGACGCTGACTCAAATCAAGCATGCGTATCGTCAAGCGGCGTCCCGTCTCCATCCAGACAAGAATGTCGCTCCGGGTGAAACGGAGCTATTCCTCGACGTCAGCCGCGCTTACGAAGTTCTAAGTGACCCGGATCAAAGAGCGGCGTACGATGAAGAACTGCAAAGCATCGAAGAAAAACTAGCCGAGGAATCGGTTTTCCGCTGCAGCATAACCCACAGCCGCTCTCAGATCCTGCGCTTGGACGAACCCCAGGTACATTACGTTCTGATGGACATAGAAGCCACCGCTGATCTGCCGGCCTCACGTCCGCCGGTCAACATGGCCATCGTCGTCGACCAATCCACATCGATGCGAGGGCAGCGTCTGGATCGTGTTCGTGCAGCGACGCTTACCATCCTGGACGACATGCAACCTGAAGACGATGTTTCCGTCATTACGTTCAGCGATCGCGCTGAAGTCATCATATCCCCGGAACAAGCAAAGGATATCAAAACCGCGCGTGCCCGCCTCAGTCTCCTGCAGGCAGGAGGCGGTACGGAAATCGCGCAGGGTATGGAAGCGGGCCTGGCGGAAATCGAAAACAACCTGCGTAAAGAAGCCGTCAATCAGATGGTGCTGCTCACCGATGGCCGCACCTATGGCGACGAAGATCAATGTATCGCACTGGCAACAAAGGCGGCCGAGCAAGGGATTTCGATCAATTGCATTGGGATCGGATCTGACTGGAGCGACCGCCTGTTGGATGATTTGGCCACTCGCAGCGGAGGAAGCGTCGTATTCCTCAATTCCCCCAAGGCCGTTCAGGAACTGCTCGAAGAGATATTCACTTCCCTCGGCATGGTCGTTGCCAGTCGTATGCGTATCGAGGGCGCGATTGGACAACAGGTCGATCTGCGCTCAGCCTTTCGCATCCAACCTAACCCCATGCCGCTGGGTGACGTTCTGCCAATGTCCTTGGGACACCTCATGCGGGACTCTCAAATTCGCGTGATCCTCGAGTTGGTTGTCCATCCGATCGGAGATATGCAGACGCTGCAGCTTACCCACACAAAAATCACCGGAGACATTCTCTCCGGCGAATCGGAAACGACCTCCCTTCCCGTGAACCTGCAGATCCCCGTATCCCGGGATCCTGACCTGGAGCCCCCGCCCGATACAATCGTGGATGCACTGAATTTGATCGCCTTGTATCGCATGCAGGAAATGGCACGGCACGAATCTGAATTGGGCCAATCGGTGCAAGCTGCGAAGCGATTGGAAAACCTGGCCACCCACCTGATCGCCTCGGGTGAGCGGGATCTCGCAAAAGCGGCTCTTAGTGAAGCCGTGCGACTTTCTCGTACCGAGCGATTATCCAGCGAGGGTGAGAAAATCCTGAAATACGGCACCCGTGCCCTGCTTTTACCGCCCTCCGAGAAGATGAGGCAATGATCGAATGCCCCTCTTGTAAGCACCAGCATTTTGTCGGTACGCTATACTGCAGCGAATGCGGGACGAGACTCGCCCCTTCAAATCCTGCACCGACAATGACCGGAGCGAGGCAGCAAGCGAGAGAAGATCCAGCCGTAACCAAGCCACATATTCCTGAAGGACCGGAACTGCACACGGGTGCCTTGATGGGATTACGGGTTCTTGCCACTGGCGACGTCGTTTCACTTCTGGGGAGATCCAATTACACACTCGGTCGATCCATAAAGGAGCAGGCTGTCGTCCCCGATATCGATCTGGCGAATTACGATGCATACGAATACGGCGTGTCCCGACTGCATGCAGAGATGAAAATCGAAAAAGACGGCGTGTACGTCGTCGATCTCGAAAGTGCAAACGGCACCTTAATCAACGGACAACGATTGGAATCGTTAAGGCCATCTCCCTTGCTCCATGGAGACGTTCTCCAACTCGGTCGGATGCAGCTGCAACTCATTTCAAGGTACCATAGATAGAGGTGAAGAATGCCCATCAGTGTTTTGGTCCATTTGAGTGGTGAGGATCCCGTACTCGGTGAGATCGAAGACCTTCCCGGCACGACGGACACAACCATTATCATCAATAACCCACGTAAACGAGACGAGAAAGATTTACCCTATCTGGCGGAAACGGTCGTGAGCGTCATGTGGCCGATGCACCGGATCAACTTCATTGAGATCCTGCCAACGCGAGAAGAAGAAGAGCTGATCGGCTTCGTGAGAGAATGAGCGATCATGACTCTTGATCCCTCTGGACGTCGACGAATCCTGGTCGTCGATGACGAGCCTCGAATGATTCAGGTCATTCGTATGAATCTCGAACACGATGGCTTCGAAGTATTCGAGGCACCATCCGGCACGAAGGCACTCGAGAAATTGCGCGATCAAATCCCCGATCTCATCATCCTGGACGTGATGATGCCGGATCTGGATGGTTTCGAGACTTTGCGTTTGATTCGTGAAATATCCACTGTCCCCGTCATCATGTTGACAGCGAAAGGGGAGGAGGACGATCGTGTGCGCGGTCTCGAACTGGGCGCAGATGATTACATCACGAAGCCCTTCAGTCCCCGCGAATTGGTCAGCCGAGTTCGCGCCGTACTGCGTCGAACTGAAATGCCCAGCATGCCGACGCACGAGGTCATCCAGGTCGACGATCGCTTGAAATTGGATTTCGACCGGCGGGAAGTGTGGGTGGATGGAGAACTCGTTAATCTCAGGCCGACCGAATATCGGCTTCTTTACCACCTGGTACAAAATGCGGGCTGGGTCGTTCCCCACGAACAGCTCCTCGCCAAGGTGTGGGGCTACGAGTACCGGGATGAGACTCACTACCTTCGCCTTTATATCAACTATCTACGCAAGAAGCTGGAAAAAGACCCCTCGAATCCAAAATACATCCTCACCGAACGCAGCGTTGGCTACCGCTTCGTAGACTACAAAAGAGACAAGGAATAACGCTCCCCTGAAACTCCCTCAACGTAGCTCAAGAATGCATCGAGTAAAGATATCGGCTTGTTATCCCATCTCGACTCGGATAGAATCATATTGAAAGGGGAAAGTATATTTGTGACGCGTCAAAGAATTCTCGTTGTTGATGATCATGAAGTAGTTCGACTTGGACTGCGTGCACTGCTCGATGAACATCCAAATTTCGAGGTCGTCGCAGAAGCTGCGACGGCTCGTGAGGCGATCGAAAAGACCGAATCATACGAACCAGACGTGGTCGTAATGGACATCCGCCTGAAAGGCGGCTCCGGAATCGAAGCCTGCCAGGAAATCAAATCCTCCTCCCCGGATACCAAAGTCATCATGCTGACGTCTTACGCCGAAGATGAGATGCTGTTTTCCGCCATCCGTGCCGGAGCGGCCGGATATGTCCTCAAACAGATCGGCGGAGACGACCTCGTGCGGGCAATTGAAGCGGTCGGCCGCGGAGAGGCGCTGCTGGATCCCACCGTGACCCAGCGTGTCTTTCAAGAGGTTCGAAAAGCGGCACGCGAAGAAGAAGCTTCTGCGTTCGCCGAATTGACCCAGCAGGAGATGCACGTTTTACAGCTCGTATCAGAGGGGCGCACCAATCGCCAGATCGCTGAAATGCTTTACCTGGGGGAAGGAACGGTACGCAATTACGTCAGCAGCATCTTGTCTAAACTGAACGTACGCAACCGTGCAGAAGCTGCCGCGTATGCCGTGGAACACAATCTGAAAGATTATCTCTGACGTTCGACGATCTCGCTTCGACAGACCTGGACTCGGTCGCCGTCGTAAAACTCAATGCTCCGGTAAGCCTCGCTCGTCGAGGTGCCTCACATCGAAATCGTGCGCGTGTTCGTAAACCAAGCCGTAAATCCAATCTTGAACGGCGTGCTCCAATTCCTCTACAAGTACAAGCCTGCCGGTCAATTCAGAGACCTTGTCGCCGGTCTCATTACAAATTTCTTCGACCAGCACAGCCCGGCTCTGCCCTAATTCCAGGGCAGCTGCTTGCGCTTCGCGAGCGAGGTCTTGATCCCGCCACCAGGATTCGAGATTGCTGGTGAAAATCACGTCCGGCAAGCGGACGCCGAAATCCGATAGCGCCTGCTTGAAATCCTGGCGAACGTCTAGACTCTCCTGATTCAATTTCGATTTCAATATACGGACGGTCTGCTGCAAGTCTCGGAGTATGAAGAGAGACGCTGGTCCGGCCGATACCAGTTCGTGAAGTAATTCGTTGATCGGGGACAGATCGCCGTCGTGAACACAGGAAGCGATCAGCAATTCCGCTTCCATGCGAATATACGACTGCTCTGCCAGGCGGAGAAGATTGTCAAGCTTTCGACTCATCGCCGTCTATCCTCTGCCGGCTCCCCGGGAGATAAAGCCTTCAGGTAATCCCACGAGTAGATCCCATACGCATGCCCATCATCCCAGATCAAACGAAGTGCGTAATTGCCTACCTTCTCGACGCTGCGGAGGTCCGCCGACGCTCCGGGCGGAAGATGCACCTCGAGGGAAATCGGTGATGCTGCGGCATCTTTCTCATCGCGCCTCAGTCGACATTCGGCACATGGGCATGCTGCCCGCAAGCCAGCAAGCGGGTACGCCACCCGCTGCCCATCATCCCACTCGATAACGAGTACGGCTTCGGATCGCCGCACGGTTATACTAATTGGTTTAGACCCCATCCAACCTCGCCGAACAACAAAGGCGGACCACTGCTCTCTTTCATCAGCAGGTGTCCGCTCAAGGATTCTCCATCCTGCGCAGATAGTTCTCCACCGCCCATCCCGATTTTGAGCCGTCATACGGATTGACGAGGTACCACCAGACATAACCGTCCCGGTCCTCGGGTCCACCTTCGATCTGAAAGACATCGTTTTCGTAGGCCAGAAATTCGATTTCACTCGATAGACCCGGCTGCGTTCGTATTCTGAGGCGGTCCCCCTCCGTGCCGGCAACGATGACCCATTCCCCGACGTCGATCTCCGCTTCCGCCGAAGGGAGCAAAGTGGGTGATTGCGTGGCCGTCGAAGCTTGCGTCGCCTGGGACGTTGGATCGGGCAGCGTATCGGTCGGAATGGCCACGACTGTCAAAGCCGGCAACACGGATACCTGACCCATGTTCGAAATCCGCGAGATGTAACCCTGGATCAGCGCAGCGACGAACACGAGCATGCCCAAACCCATCCCCAATGCAAACCAGCGCCAATTTCGCAAGAGATGTTGCTTGAATTCGAGGAAGTAACGATTTCGCATCGAAACTAACGCCTGACCAACGTTTGACGAACGCTGAGTAGAATGACGTCCCATCATCGGATGAGCAAGATTATAACCCGAACGTAATGGTTCGCCACGATGGTTGCCGAAAGTGAGCGGCGTGGTTAGAATTCCCAGCGGGAGAGACAATGATCAACAGCTATGGAGCACCATTGGGAGGAAGGTACGAAATCGTCGGCTCGCTCGGCCGTGGAGGCATGGCCGAAGTCTACCGCGCCCGTGATTTGAGCCTCCAACGGGAAGTCGCTATCAAACTGCTGCGAGACGATTTCACTTCCGACCCCGCCTTCCAGGCAAGCTTTCTTCACGAGGCGCGAGCAGCAGCCAACCTGGCCCACCCCAACATTGTCACGATATTCGATTTCGGTATTGACTCGGGTCGATACTTCATCGTATTGGAATTGGTTCCCGGTACGGACCTGAAGACCCTCATCCGGCGACGAGGCGCCCTGCCCATTCCGGAAGCGGTGGACTTGATGATCCAAATCTGCGCCGGGGTTGGCTATGCGCACCGAGCAGGTCTCATCCATTGCGATCTCAAACCTCAAAACGTGCTGGTGGGCAACGACGGCGTAGCCAAAATAACCGATTTCGGCATTGCCCGGGCATTCGCATCCATCCAGCCGGACGAACACAGCGAGGTCGTTTGGGGTAGCCCCCTGTATTTCGCCCCGGAGCAGGCTGCTGGCCGTCCTCCGACATTCGCTTCCGACGTGTATGCACTCGGCATCACGTTCTTCGAAATCCTGACCGGCCGCACTCCCTTCCAGGCGGACGATGCCGACGAACTTGCCCTTCTGCATCAGACTGCAAAGCCTCCACGCATGAGTCAGTTCCGTCCGGACATCCCCGAAATACTCGAGCAAATTACTGCGAAAGTGCTTTCAAAAGAACCTTCCGCACGCTATCGTACTGCAGATCAATTCGGCCGTGTTTTAATGACCTGTGCCGAACAACTGCAATCGCTCCCCGTTCGATCCTACCAGATGCCGCCTCCAGCCGAAAACGACCCCGATGCGTCCACTTCGGCCATGGCATTTCCCTCGCCTGTACGTATCGATTGGGTTGCCGTCATCCTCGCCCTTCTCGCCTTTATCGCCGTCGGCGGCTTGATACCGCTATGGTTGTGGGTATGTTTGCTCTATCCTTCCTGTCCGCTCAATTCACCATAGTGCCGGGTACTTGTACTTCATTCCGGATAAGTCATCGAATTTCAATTTCTGCTCCACGTGTCCCGCACGCATCCACGCACGAATCGATAGATGATATAATTCGGAAGAACTGGGTTTGTACAAGTTCGTGTCGTTTTATTTAGGAGGTTGATGTGAATGCTCCCCGAAGCAGGAATTCTGTTTTTTTTATACTCCTGCTGCTGAGTATTGTCGTATTGCTTTTTTTCATGCGTGACAGCGCCAACCAACCAGAGCGGTTGTCGTTCAATGAACTGGTCGATAAGATCAAAGCCGGTGAGGTCTCCAAAATCGTCGTCAATGACAACGATCTCGAGGTGGAATACAACCAACCGGGAAAGACGGCCATTAGCCGTAAAGAGCCCACGAAGACTCTCGTGGGACAGTTGATCGATTTCGGACTCACACCCGAATATCTGGCTCAGAATCCCTTCGAACTCGAGATCAAAGAACCGAGTGATTGGAACACGGTCCTTAGCCTGATAACGTACATCCTGCCAGCGCTGCTCGTTGTGGGATTGATTTGGTTCATGCTGCGCCAGGCGCAAGGCAGCAACAACCAGGCGCTTTCGTTTGGCAAGAGTCGGGCGCGCATGTTCACCGGTGATCAACCGACGATCACTTTCGAGGACGTTGCCGGCGTCGAGGAAGCCAAGGAAGAGCTGCAGGAGGTCGTAGAATTCCTCAAGGAACCCGAAAAATTCATAACCCTCGGCGCACGGATCCCTAAAGGCGTTCTTCTGATTGGCGCCCCAGGCACCGGGAAAACCATGATGGCGAAAGCGGTGTCCGGTGAAGCGGGCGTGCCTTTCTTCTCGATCTCGGGTTCAGAATTCGTCGAGATGTTCGTCGGCGTTGGCGCAAGCCGTGTGCGCGATCTTTTCGATCAGGCCAAACGTCACTCACCATGCATCGTCTTCGTCGATGAAATCGACGCCGTCGGGCGCCATCGCGGTGCGGGTCTCGGCGGCAGCCACGATGAGCGAGAACAAACGCTGAATCAAATGTTGGTCGAAATGGACGGCTTCGACACCGACACCAATGTGATCATCATGGCGGCGACCAACCGGCCCGACATTCTGGACCCCGCCTTGCTCCGCCCGGGCAGGTTCGACCGGCGTGTCGTTCTCGATCGTCCGGACATGCGAGGACGCGAGGCGATTCTCAAGGTCCACACGAAGGGTAAACCGTTGGAAGTCGATGTGGATCTCAGTATTATCGCCAAATCCACTCCCGGTTTCGTCGGCGCCGATCTCGAGAATCTGGTCAACGAGGCTGCGATCCTCGCCGCTCGACGAGACAAGCGTACGATTGGACAATCGGAGTTCGAAGAGTCGATCGAACGCGTCATCGCCGGCCCTGAAAGGAAAAGCCGCATCATCAGCGAGGAAGAGAAACGCATCGTCGCTTATCACGAGGCGGGGCACGCCATCATCGCACACGTCATCCCGGAAGCAGATCCCGTGCACAAGGTGAGCATCATTGCGCGAGGCATGATGGGCGGATATACCCTGGCCTTACCGGAAGATGACCGTACGCTAACGTCGAGAAATAAAATGAAGGCAGACCTCGCCTTCGGACTCGGTGGTCGCGCCGCGGAGGAGATCGTCTTTAACGACATCACTTCCGGGGCGTCCAACGATCTCGAACGAGTCACCAAGCTGGCCCGCTCGATGGTCACCCGCCTGGGGATGAGCGATTCTCTCGGCCCGATGGTCTATGGCCAGAAAGAGGAATTGGTATTCCTTGGACGCGAGATCGGCGAGCAGCGCGACTATTCCGAAAACATTGCCGAATTGATCGATGATGAAGTGCGGCAACTGGTTCAGGAGGCACACGCTCGGGCGCGCGACATTCTCACAAAATACCGGGATCAGCTCGAAACCATAGCGCAGCGTCTCATCGAGGTGGAAACACTCGACCGCGATGAGTTTGCGCAGATGTTCGCGGAACCGGTTCAGCCAAAGAACAGCGGAACCCCAATACCCTTGCCCACTGCCGGTGACTAGGTTAAAAGCAGCCAATGGAAATGAAGGGCTGTCCGACGATCCAGACGGACAGCCCCTATCATTATTCGTTGAGGGTCGAAAGCTAAAGCGTAAGCCAGGCTACGTTTCTTTTTCACTTTCCCGGTGCTGGCGTACCAACTCACGGCGCAGGATCTTCCCGACCGTCGTTTTGGGCAGTTCTTCCCGAAATTCTACTTGTGTGGGTACCTTGTACGCCGCCATCCTCTCCTTGCACCAGGCACGAATGTCATCGACCGAAGCCGTCTCGCCGGGTTTGAGTACGACCCAAGCCTTGACGGTTTCTCCCCGATAGGCGTCCGGAATACCCGCCACGCCAACTTCCAAGACGGCCGGGTTCTCGGAAATGACTTCCTCGACCTCACGCGGCCACACCTGGTATCCACTCGGTTTAATCAGCTCCTTCTTGCGGTCGACGATGAAGAAATATCCATCCTCATCCATGCGGGCGATGTCGCCGGTATACAACCAACCATCCCGCAGCGCGTTCGCCGTCTCTGTGGGCATGTTGTGATAGCCCTTCATGACCTGAGGTCCCTGGATCACCAACTCGCCAACCTCGCCGGGGCCGAGCACCGTTGTTTCATCGTCGAGGGAAATGATGCGCGCATCGACATCGGGCAGCGGCAGTCCAATCGAACCTTCCTTATTCAGCCCGTACAGCGGATTGCAATGCGTTGCCGTCGGCGCCTCCGAGAGGCCGTAACCCTCGACCAGTTTCCCGCCGGTCTGTTTCTCGAAAAGCGTCTTGGTCTCGCGCATCAAAGGTGCCGATCCCGAGATACATGCCTGGATCGAACTCACGTCCGTCTTACCTGCCTGCACATCGGGATGGTTGTTGATAGCGTTGTACATCGCGGGTACGCCCGGGTAGATCGTGGGCTTGTATTTGGATATCAAAGCAAGTATTTCATCAGTTTCACGCGGATCGGGTTGGATCACCAGCGTGGCGCCCGATGAAATGCCGAACGTCATGCCCGCCACCAATCCGTAGACGTGGAACATCGGGATGGCCATCAATACGACTTCTTCTCCCATCCTCAAATTGGGATTGAAAGCCCGGATTTGGAGCGTGTTTGCGACGAGATTGCGGTGCAAGGCGATGGCCGCTTTGGAAAGGCCGGTGGTGCCTCCACTGTACTGAAACAGGGCAATATCTTCCGGACCAACATCCAGCTGCGGGACATCATCAGGAGTGTGTTTATCGATCATGTCGCGCATCCAGACATCCTGTTCGTCGAGAGTGACCCGATGTCCGCCCTTCTTTTCCATGGTCAGCGTAAAAAGGAACCGCAGTAATCCGGGCAGCGCTTCTTTCAAATTGGTGACCACTAGGGTTTTCAGGGTCGTCTGTTCTCGGACGGCCTTGATTTTCTCGTAGAACATGCTCGCGGCGATCATGATCTCGATTCCGGAATCGTTGACCTGATGCACGATCTCGCGTGCCTTATACAGCGGATTAAACGCGACGACAACGCCACCCGCTTTCAGAATGGCGTAGAAGGCAAGCACGAACTGCGGAAGGTTCACCATGAACATACCGACAGGGGTGCCTTTCCTGACGCCAAGATCAGCCAGACCTGCAGCGAGTCGATCCGAAAGGGCATCCATTTCAGCGTAGGTGATTTCCGCACCTTTGAAAATTGTACAGGGCCGTTGCGGATACGCTTGCGCCGATTCTGTAAGCATGTGGTGGAGATTGATCTTTGGGTATTCAATATGTTTAGGGACCCCCTCATCATAAAATTTAAACCAAGGATGTTCTTTCATCATCACCACTCTCCTTTAGGTACTCACACTTGAAGAGACGGCTCCTCTACACTCTTTATACATCGGATTTGAACGCACGCAAAATCCGAATGATATAATTACGAAAACAAACCCGATTCCTTTCTGGAGAAACCATCCGTACCACATAAATCGTTTGAGCATAATTCCACCCGGAGGCGAAAAAGGATGCGAAATCTTTCTGTACCAGGAAAGAATGCAAAACGATATCTTAAACGCGACGAGAACGTGATTTCTCCTTCCTATCCACGTGTTTACCCGTTCATGATGGATCATGGTTCGGGCTCCGAAGTCTGGGACATAGACGGTAATCGTTACATCGACTTTACTGCTGGCATTGCCGTCTGCTCCACCGGGCACAGCCATCCGAAAGTGGTCGAGGCGATCCAAAAACAAGCAGAACGGTATATACACATTTCTTCCGACTTCTACCACCCGATCTGGATTGAGTTTTCGGAAAAACTCGCCTCTACTGCCCCTTTCAAAGAGAACGCAAAAATCTTTCTGGGAAATTCCGGAACGGAAGCCGTTGAAGCGGCCATAAAATTGGCCCGGTTTCACACCGGTCGTCAACAATTTATCGGCTTCCTTGGCGGTTTTCACGGCCGGACGTTGGGTTCATTGGCCTTCACCGCCAGCAAACCCACCTACCGGCACGGATTCTTCCCGATCCTAAATGGTGTGACGCATGTCCCTTATCCGAACCCCTATCGGCCGCTGCTTGCATCGACGCACGAGGATTACGGCGAGAGCGTGGTCCAATACATCCGTGACGTCATCTTTCAAAAGGTGCTGCCGGTGGAGGATTGCGCCGGTATCCTCGTTGAACCGATCCAAGGCGAAGGCGGCTATGTCGTGCCAACCGACGGATTCTTCCCGGCATTACGTGAATTGTGCGATCAACACGGCATCCTGCTCATCGTGGATGAAGTTCAATCGGGCGTCGGTCGAACGGGCAAATGGTGGGCGATCGAGCATTGGAACGTCGAGCCGGACATTGTCTGCACGGCGAAAGGCATCGCCTCGGGCATTCCGCTCGGAGGGATCATCGCCAGGGAAAGCGTCATGGATTGGCCCAGCGGAGCCCACGGAAACACCTATGGGGGCAACCCAATTGCATGCGCTGCCGCTCTGGCGACGTTCGAATTGATCGAGAATGGCATGATGCAGAACGCTGCGGAAGTCGGCCAGTATACGCTGGACGCACTTGCTGAATTGCAGGCTCACCATCCGAGCATCGGACATGTTCGAGGCAAAGGTTTGATGATCGGCGTTGAGTTCGTTCAGGACCGTGAGACTCGCACGCCGGCGAAATCTCTACGCAAACGCGTCGAGCAGCACGCCTTCCACAAGGGATTGTTGACGCTGGGATGCGGTGAAAGCACGCTGCGCATAGCGCCCGCGCTCAACATCACGACCTCGCTGATCGACGAGGGGCTAGAGATTCTCGATCACGCCATTAATGAAGCCGAGCAAGAAGAGCTAGACTGAATGCTGCCCGATTTTCGTGTTCGCCAACGCGATTACCTGCTTGAGATATCGCGTGTCATTACGGAAGAACTCGAACTCAATCGCGTGCTCACACGGATCGTACGCGTGTCCGCCGAGCTCCTCGCGGGCCACGCCGGCATCATTGCACTGCGCGACGAGGGCGGCTGGCGAATCGCTTCTTCGTACGGCATTAATGCGGAATTCCTGAAGAACCTCGAACCCTTGCTCGCCGACATCCCCGATCAAGGTGATCCTGCCCGTTTCGCCCTCCCGGAAATTAACCGCCGGCTGCAACGTATCACAGCCGCGACGAGCATGGGATTATTGACCGGCGTCGGTTTGCCGATGATTGCCCATTCGGAGGTCGTAGGCGTCATTTTCGTCTTTCGTTCTTACCCGGGTCGGTTTTCCAACGAGGATCGGAAGCTGCTGCAGGCATTTGCCTCGCAAGCCGCGATAGCGGTTCACAACGCAAGGCTCTATACAGAACTCTCGCAGCAAAAACAGCACATCGATGCGGTGCTCGAATCCTCGGCCGATGGCATCTTTATTCTCGACCCGAGTTTCTGCTTCGTTCGTTTTAATCGTGCCTGTGCACGACTCACCGGATACGAACCTGAGGAAACGACCGGGATACCCCACGCGAAAATCATCCGCTGGCTGCGGCGCGAGCCTGGTTTGTCTTTGGAAGAGGCTGAAGCCGGTGGCTGGCCGCTTTCTGCCCAGGCCGTGCTCTATGTCGAAGGTGATCTAATCAAGAAAAACGAAGAGGCAATTAGTGTGGGCATCCGCTATGCACCTACGATCTCCCCGGAAGGGAAATTGAGGAGTATCGTCGCTAACGTGCGCGATATTACCAAATTTCGGGAAGCCGAAGAACTGAAGGACACTTTCATCTCCATCATCAGCCACGAATTGCGGACGCCCGTGGCCTTGATCAAAGGGTATGTAGGCACGTTGCGGAGAGAGGATGCGGAGTGGGATCCAGACACCGTACGCGATAGTTTAGCGGTGATCGAAGAAGAATCCGATCGACTCGCGGACCTGATCGACGATCTGCTCGATGCCTCACGGCTCGCTGCTGGTGCACTGTCCTTGAACTTTTCCGAGGTGGGGATTAAGGAGTTGGCCGAAAGATTGGCGAAGCGATTTACAACCCAATCCGCTGCGCACAAGTTCGTCGTCGATTTCCCCGGCGACTTCCCCACGGTACTCGCGGATGAAGACCGATTGACACAAGTCCTGACCAACCTTCTATCGAACGCCGTCAAATACTCGCCCGATGGCGGCCAGGTGACGATCCATGGACGGGCGCTCAAAGACGACATCGTAGTCTGCGTGCAGGACGAAGGCTCGGGTATCGCCATGGAAGACGTGCCGCACGTGTTCGATCGTTTCTATCGGTCGAAAGAAGCCTCGCGGAAAACGAAGGGAGCTGGATTGGGACTCTTCCTGGCCAAAGCGGTGGTCAAAGCCCACAAAGGACGGATCTGGGTAGACGAAGAAGTCAAGCACGGCACAAGAATCTGTTTCGCCCTTCCTCGACATCACACACGAGAATGACTGTAAAGGATAAAAATTTTCCATGACCCAAGCGATGACTCAAATTCAATGCCCCAACTGCAAAGCGCCGATCATGGCCTCCATCGAACAGCTCATCGATGTCGGCCAGGATCCGGGCGCAAAGGCCAGGCTACTTTCCGGAAGTATAAACCGCATCAAGTGCCCTTCCTGTGGCTTCGAAGGCCAGATCGCGGCGCCGCTCGTGTATCACGATCCCGAAAAGGAACTGCTGCTGACGTTCATGCCCGTCGAACTCAACATTTCCAAAGACGAACAAGAACGTGTAATTGGCAAGATGATCAATAGAATCACGGAGAGTCTGCCGCCGGAACAACGAAAGGCATACCTGTTTCAGCCCCAGACTACGCTCACGATGCAGGGAATGTTGGAACGAATATTAGAGCAGGACGGTATATCCAAAGAAGAAATCGAAGAGCAGCGCGCTCGAATGCGCCTCTTCGAAGAATTGATTCAAATCCGCGATGAGGATCTCGACGATTTCATCAAGGAACATGACGAAGAAATGGACTCTGCATTCTTCCAGATCGCCGCTATGGCGATTGGTTCGATAACGGATGCGGACATGAAGCAAGCCGTTACCCAACGCTACGAAAAGGCCGTTCAACAAAGCGCGTTTGGACGCAGGATCCAGGCCCAAGAGGATGAATTCAAACAGGCCATCGAAAGCATCAACGAGCTCGGGAAGGACGTGACCCGCGAAAACATCCTGGATTTACTGATCCAGGCTCCCAACGACGACCGCGTGCTCGCCATCGTCAATCTCCTGCGGCCAGCGTTGGATTATAGTTTTTTTCAACTGCTAACGGACCGCATGGAGTCGAGCGATGCAGAACAACAAGAGAAGCTTTCTGTGCTCCGGGATCGCATACTCGAAATTTGCCAGGAGATCGACAAAGTCCAGGAAGCCCGCGCCACGCAAGCGGCCTCTTTACTGCAATCGCTGATGCAAGCGGATGACCTCGATCAGGCGATTAGAAACGCACTGCCCATCGTGGACGACTATTTCCTGGGGATTTTGCAGGCAAATATCCAGGCAGCAGAAGAACGGAATAATGCGGAAGCCCTCAAGAAACTCGACGAGATTCGGGACAAATTGCAGACCATTGCCGAAGAAACCGTCCCTGAAGAACTCCGTTTTGCTCAACAGCTCATTAACATCGAAGACGACGAGGAAGCGCTCCGCCTCCTGGAGACGTCAATTAAGCAGATCAACGACCAGGTATTGTCTGCATTGATGGCCACCGCGGATCGACTGGCGGAAAACGGCGATCAAGAAAATGCCGATCGCGTGCGTAAGCGGTATCGTCAGGCGCTGAAATTAGCGATGAAGGCAAAGATGAGCGCCGATGAAACGGACGAGAAAACCTAACCAAGACGGAGCTCGAACACAGCGTAGATCATCGGGAGCAACTGAACTCGAACCCCGTGTCCATGATGGCATAGGGTTCTTTATAGTGACCCGTGATGAAATTATTCGAGCAATTCCTTGATACTATCCCGCGTGTCCATGGCTTGACCGAGCATGAAGCCCAGAATCGCGAGAAATATTATCGCTCCAAATCCGATGACCTCCCCCCACGGAGGCTGGACGAAGTCGGGCACGACGATTAACACCACGACCCCGATCGTCAGCCCCAGGACGAGACCCAAGAACTTGTTCGGTGTCTCCTCGATCATCGTACGCAAAGAGAAGCGCGTCACGGACTTTTTCCGACGCCTGGCAATCGAATGTTGAAGATCGTTGACTTTCTTTTGAGGGTCACGAAGTTGGATCTGCCGGTCGCGAATCCTTTTTAACCGCTCTTGCTCCGAATTTTGTGAACTCATCACACACCTCCAAGTCTCGGGATCGCGCGATCCGATATCGTTCGATGGCCGAATTCTATTTATCGAAATCCAGCCAAAGATCGTGGACGAAATCCGGGCAGTAATCTTTCAGACTGCGCTCGTTTGCCCACTTGATGACGCCGGAATTCTTCGCTGCAGGCGTACACAGCCGCTGCGGATCGACACGGATACCCGCTCGTGCCAAATCCAAACGATCTGCGTCATAGCACGTTTGAACGGTAAGGTTGTTGTGATTGCGTTCATCGGTGTGATTGGCGCACGCAGCGTAGAGTAATGCATACTCCTCATCCAAAATCCCGAAATAAGATCCCCGCAATGTCTGCATGAATTCCGCAGCACGTTTGCCGTGGCCCGGATCAATGCCTTCGTTTACCCGCCGTGAGTCGTGGAATACTGCAAACAAGCCTACGACCGTCAAATTGGCCCCGTTTTGCTTGCCCAATTTCATGCCGTTTTCATACACACGCGCCCAATGCCGAATCCCATGGATGCCGAAGAGCGGCAGGGTGTAGCTTTCGAGAATTTTCGCCACCAATACAGGGTTGATGCTGTCGATCATTCCCTCACTCAGCGCAAAACTCAGGATCGCCTGCTATGCTTTCCCCTCGGTCTCACCAACCGGCTCGAGGTACGTCCGCAGCGATACACGCTCATCCTTGGGCGACCAGGCGATGTATATCGGTTTTTCATTCCGCAGCGTATCGAGAACGGACACAATTTCGTCCGTGGACAAATGACACATCAAGGTCGGTTTGGGACCAGACGGAGTACGCAACGAATCCTTTTTCGTCCATAATTTTTGGGGTTGGTAAAAGCGTAGTTCTGCCGCAACGCCCTTGACATCCTCACTGAAGAGCATGATCCGAGCACGTAAATCCCGATCCTCCGCGGATTCACTGTTCCCAAAGAATTCAATGGCGTAGTTGAAAACTTTATAGCTGATCTCTTCCATTGATACACCTCGATCAAGTGGGGTGTCGTTTCGTTAGGCAGCGCATGAGGGTAGTGTATATGCGAAAATGCAAATTCACAACGAGGTGACTTCAGATTGCCATTCTTGACATTGATTAATTCACGGCCAAACAGAAATTCTTACCTGATCTGTGGATTCTCCGATTGGTGAAACTTCAATGCGAGGCGCAGACAGCGAGGCGAAAAGGAAACAACTCCGGAACCATGACACCTTCCGCCACGGCAGGATCCGACTGCACGATCTTGAGTGCATCGTTTTCGGATCGAGCTTGAAACACAACGATGCCGAAAGTTCGCTCGTCGTCTGTATCCGTGCGGCCTGCGAATTCTACAACACCTTGAGCCGCCAATTCAGAGAGATAATCAAAATGCTGAGTGATAATTTCAGTTTCCCGATCCGTGGGACCTTCGGTCAGCATCTCGATCCGGATAGGTCGAATTGTGTACAGAAACTGCTGATCATCTGGCATGGGCTTCCACTTTCACACGAGCTGCGGTTGAATCGATCGCACGCGCCTCTTCGTGTTTCGAGAGAAAAGGTGAATTTCAGTTGGCACCATTTGCAGTTCCGAACCGATGCGCAGGATTCTGTTATCGGGAATTCTGGCAACGATTTGTTCATCTCCGATACGCAGCGTAACGATGTTTACCCCCTTGACCGGCATTTCGAGAATGTCGTTCACTGTAGCTTTGAGCGTATATTCTGGAGTTCCAACGTCAGCTAACAAAAGAGCTTCCGGCCGAATGCCGATCAGATAACGATCAATCGGCGGCGAGACCAATGAGCCATCGATAATGTTGATCGCCGGCGTATCCATGTCCATGTTCAGGAAATTCGCCACAAAAGTATTTACCGGATTCCGGTAAATACGGTCGTAGGTTGCCACTTGTTCTATGGTACCGATATTCATGATCGCCACCAGATCGGCCATCATTATCGCTTCTTGTTGATCGTGCGTTACGTACACAGCCGTAACCCCGTAACGTTGCAGCAACTTTTTCAGTTCGACTCGATAGCGCAAACGCAGTTGTTGATCGAGATTCGAAATCGGCTCATCCAGAAGAATGACCCTGGGGTCTCTGGTGATGCAGCGTCCCAACGCCACCCTTTGTTTCTCTCCCTGAGAAAGGCTATCCGGTTTACGATCCAATAGATATTCGATTTCCACACCTAAAAGCTGGCTCGTTTGCTCGAATTTCTCCTGTGCGATTTTGTTCAATTCGGGGGTCTGCTTCTTGAAGAAGAAATACGACAGGATGTTTTGCTTCGCCGTTAGCGGTGGATAGAGTGCGAACTGCTGGAAAACGATCCCGATCTTTCGCTCTCCCGGCGACGTGCCTTGCATGTCGACGCCGTCGTAGCGAACGCTGCCCGAATCCGGCTTTGTCAAACCGGCGATAATTCGAAGTAGAGTGGTCTTGCCGCATCCACTCGGCCCAAGGAGCACGACGGTTTTCTTGTCCGGAATGATCAGATTCAGGTTATTCATTTCGAAATCAATTTTCCGCGCTCCTTTATTGGATGAAGTCTTACTCTCCTCACCTTTATCTTCACCTGACTCCTCAAACACGAAAACGTCCCTGGAGACTTTTCGGCGGCGATTCCTGAATGTCTTCGAAATTTCTGTTAACTCTATGGTTGCCATCCAACGCTCCCCAAGCTTGAGTGAAATGGATTCGAGAGAGTCACCCCAACCTTCATTATACGAGACGTTCGAGCGTCAACTCAAAGCAAGCGCTTCGGTCGTGCCCCTCAATTCGATAGCATCATGCAATCGGTGTCACCGTATTCGATGTCGATCGTGATGTGAGAGATGTTCATTTCTTTTACGAGATTGCGAATATCTTGTTTGACACATTTCACGCTTTCTCTTGGCGTATCCTCGCGGACGACGACGTGGGTTGTCAGGACGTGGTGAACGCCGTCCAACGACCAGATGTGCGTGTGATGAACCGACTCGACGTTCTCGATTTGAAGTAAGCGCTTGTCGATGTTTTCAATTTCATATCGTGCGGGAACAGCTTGAAGAAAGAGGCTTAGGGTCTGTCTCAAGTTTTTTATTACATTGTACAGCACGTAAATGGAGATCAATATCGACAGCAATGGATCGAGAATATAAAGATCGGAAAACAAGAGAACGATGCTGACAACGAGTACGGCGATCCAACCGAGTACGTCTTCGATAAAATGCCAGCCGATCGTTCTGGCGTTGTAAGTTCCATCCCGCCGAAGCCGAAGTGCTGCGATCCCATTCACGAGAATACCGCCCAGAGCCAGAATTGCCATCCCCTGCGCATTGGGCCTTTCCGGCGAGAACAGCCTTGGAATCGCTTCGAGTGAAATGTAGAGCGCCCCCACGATGAGAATGATCGTGTTGATCAGCGCGCCAAGAAGCGAAAACCTCCGATACCCGTAGGTATATCGTCGATCGCTTTCCTTTTGGGAGTAGTGTTCTAAATACCATCCCAGTCCAAGAGAGACTGCGTCACCGAGATCGTGCATGGCATCCGACAAGATCGCCAGGCTGTTGGTCAAAACGCCACCGACGATTTCGATGACGGTGAAAGCCAGATTCAGAAAAAAAGCCGTTCGCAGACCGGCAGTCGTATGGTGATTATGTCGATGCTGATTCCCCATTGAAACCCTTCTTCCATCCCAAAGTCACATTATCTATTATATTCGCTCCCTCATCGCTTCTCGAAGACCTGCAACTGGTGACATGAAGTTATCCCCGGTCAGACTGCTTCATTCCGCTGACCTCCGCTGCGTGAAGCGCAAACCGGACCAGACCGGGTCGATCGAGCAAATCTTGTAATCGACCATTTCGGATGCCAAACCAACCTTGCGGACAACGTTCTGTGAGACGTCGCTCTTCACTCCGGAGGACTTCTTGGGCCAGATGATCCAAAGTCCCCCATTGAGGGAATACGGAGTCATCTCTCCGATACTCCGCTCGAGTCGATCTCTGGAGCGAACAAACCAAAGCGTGATATCCGCCGAAGGGAGATCGCCTCGCTGAATTCGCACGCCTTCCGGCAGCTTCCCCAGCGTGCATTCGAATTCCTCCGGTGCATCGATCAGAAGTATGCTTGAATTGGATTCGATCCCCAATTTCTTGGGCAGCGGAGTTCCTTTGTACGCTTCGAACACACTTTCAGGAACGGCCGGCGATTCCGGCTGATTGGCGACCGCTTTTTCGATCGCCGGTAGAACCGTATCCCACGAAGAGAACACTGCGTCCGGGAAATGGTCTTGGATTTTCTCGACCTTCTCCGGTGATCCCGCACAGAACACGAGTGGAACGTGCCTCGTCACCTTTGCCTTCCGCAGCACAAACCCCATGTCGCGACCTTGTGAGGGCAATCGGCTTAGATCGATTACGATCACATCCGGAATATTTTCCTGGATCTTGCGCAAAGTATTTCGAGAGAATTTCTCGAATTCGGGTTCGAACCCACCCTCTCGTATCCGCTCCAGGCACGCTTGCGCTTCAATTTCGTTCCAATGGATCAAACACACACGTTGCATTTCCTATACCTTTGAACTGCATAATGCATCTCGCCATATTGGCTATGCGCAATGCTAGATGCGAAGCTCCACAACGTCGCCATCCTGCAAGACATAATCACGTCCGACCATGATGCCGTCGTGTTCGGCGCTGCCCCACACGCGCGCGCTTTTGAGTTGCTTATAAAAGTCTTGATGCACTTTACCGGCAAACGCCTCCACCGTACATCCGCGTTCCAGGATGAACGGCGAATCATAATCGGGTTCCCTTCCAGGCGCTTTCGAATAAACGCGAATGATGTCCAATCGCTCGAAAATGATCTCCTTCAAGCGCTTCAGATTCCTTCCCGTCTTCGCCGAAATGGGCAGGAGCGGCCAATCCTGCTCGAGTAAGGCCTTGAAGATCTCGAAGTTTTCGTCTGTACCCTCATCGTCGTTTTTATTGGCCAGGACGAGAACGGGCTTTACTGAAAGGGCTTGATTGGCGGCATCCTCTTGGGAATGATGCACCGGGACGATTCTGTTTTCCCGTAACAGATCAGCGACGGAGTGTAATTGTGACAGGGGATCTGCCCGAATATCCACCACGATGAGAATGAGATCAGCCCGGCGGATGAGTTCGATCAATTCCGGTTCGATAAATTCACGATTGGTTGGAGGAGTGTCGATCAGTTGAAATTGCACGTCGTCGTAGCGCATCATCCCGGGGGTTGGTTTCCTCGTTGTGAAAGGATAATCAGCGACTTCGGGTTTGGCGTTGGTGAGTGTAGACACGAGCATGGATTTGCCAACGTTGGCATGCCCGATCACAGCGATTTGTCCCGCGCCTTCCTTATCGATGTGAAACGCAGATTCCTGTCTGCTGACAGATTTTCGAGCTTGTGCAGTCGATTTCAATTTGGATAATTTCTTGCGCAGATCACCGCGAAGTCTGTCGGTTCCCTTGTGTTTGGGAATCTTGGTGAGCATTTCCTCGAGGCAGGCCGCCTTCTCCTCCGGCGTGCTCGCCGATCGATATCGCGCTTCAACCTCGAAATAGTCAGGGGGGAGATTTGTCGGCATCGCAATTCAATCTAATCACAATGAACGTTACGGAACTGTACAGAAGCCTCGAAGTCGATTCACGCATCGGTTCAGGCCAACTTCGCCTTATGATTATATACGCATTCGGTCGTTGAAATTAACCAACGTTTCAGGTGTATCAATCGACATTCATTCGATGTCGAGCCCCGCAGGGAAAACGAGAAATAGACGAAGCGATGTATTTCGAGATAAAATTAATACGTACATAAAAGGAGATAGATGAATGGCACCTGGATTTAAAGAACAAGTATCCCAATTGCGGGATCAAGTCATCAAGGAATCCCTGAGGTTCCTGCATCTTTCCCACGACACCGTGTCCGGGAAAATCATCGGCGGCGTGCTTGCATCGCCCGCAATGCGGCTCGCCGAGCTGGTGCAGTCCTTCGATCAACTCGTTGCGGGGTCCGGGTTACACGAAGCATCCCGGCGAATGCTCGATCGCTTCGTCCGTTATTTCGTAGTCGAGGGGCTCGAAAACGTGCCGAAGAGCGGTCCCTTGCTCATCGCTTCCAATCATCCCGGAATGGTTGATGGCTTGTTGGTCGCTGCAAGCCTGCCGCGTCCTGACTTGAAGATCGTAGCCAGCGCCATGCCCCTTTTCGCTGACCTGAAGGCGATGCGAAACCATTTCATTCTCGTCTCGCGTAACACGTTCGAACGCCTCGCCGTCGTACGTGAAGTGATTCGCCATCTGCAAGAAGGTGGTGCCGTACTGATATTCCCGCGCGGTTTAATCGAGCCCGACCCGCAGGTATTGAGTGGCGCGACAGAATCCCTGTCGCGCTGGTCCCCCAGCCTCGAAGTCATATTGCGGCGTGTTCCACAAGCGCACATCTCGGTCACCATCATTCGTGGCGTGTTGTCATCCCGGTCGATCAAGAACCCGCTTACCCGCCTTCGCAGAAGCATACACGACAAGCAGGTGATTGCCGAAATCAGTCAGGCCGTTCAACATCTGTTCCTCCCCCGTACACTAGCAATTGCACCGAGACTCAATTACGCACCCCCGATGACGTTCAATGACATCATCGATAGATATCGTGGATCGAATCCAATGGACGTCATTCGCCAGACCGCAGCTCGATTGATCGACAATTAATCGAGAAACGACGCACTCAGATAACTCGCTGCGTATCCATCGAAAAGAAAAGATCCACCCGAACGCGGGGAGGATCTTTTTTATTGATGTTTACAGGAATGGTTCAGTGCGAATCTACACCGACGAGGTCGCGCCCATAGTGGATGGAAGTGCTTATAAACAACGTGAACAACAGCAGTGCAATGACGAGAATCAGTGTATCGAAGGCCGTGATTGTTAAGCCCAGAATTTCGTACCCCGGATTGCCGAAGAAGAAGATCAGCGTGTTGGCGATGATGGCGATCAACCGCACCTCAGTGGGACCAATCTTTGCGTACGATATACGAAAGACGCCGGTGACAAATGCATAGACGTACGCCAAGATCGAAAGCAGCAAGTAGCCACTCAACGCAAGGCAGGCGATGTCCAGGCGAGCATAGGACGACACGCCGAGGCCGGTGAAGACCACCACCTGACTGAAAGCATCGACGATGTGATCGATGTAGAAGCCAAATTTCGGCCTCTCGATCTTGCGATAGCGCGCCAGCGTCCCGTCCAGGCTGTCGCCGTACCAATTGAGGACGAACCCGAGACTCGCCAGCCACAAAAAAGCCGGCGACGCTTTCGTGAGTGCGTATCCCACGAAGATAACCAACGATCCGATGATGCCAATAATCGTCAAGGTATCCGGCGTAAACCGCTGCGGTAACCTCTCCGCGAACCAGTGTAAAACGCGTCGTTCGATGGGATCCAAGATGCTGTTTTGTACGCGGGTTTGTGATTCTACGTCTGGCATATCATTCCTCCTGCTGTTTCATCCATGAAAACCCAAAACCGAGGACTTCGATGTGCCATATCTACCGAGTAATCATTCGAACTGTTCGAGCTGCGGACTTTTTATCCAGCTTTTCGGAAACTGTCGATTGGGATCCATAAGCAGATTCAGCGCCTGACGGACCTTCGTTCGGATGGCAACGCTCTCGCTTTGCTTTAAGTGCTCGATCTTTGCCAGGACCTCACTACAGAACTGGGGATATTTACGGGCCACGATGCACAGACTGACGATCGACCAGGATTGAACGAAGGCGCTCTCATCACCGAGAAGGTGGTACAGCGTGTCCGTGATTTTTTCGACGTGGGACGTATAAATCGACAGATAACCGAGGATCATCGCCAGATGCCAACGAACCATGGCGACTTCATCATACTTCGCTATGTCCACCATCGAATCGACATGATCGACGATTAACTCTGGCGAAGAACGCGCAACTTTCTCTATTGCATCCGCCGCATGGCCGCGTACGACTTTATCGTCGTGACGTAATCCCGCTAACAAATCTGCGATCAAGTCCGGGTGCTGCAGTACGAGTTCGGCGACTTCGTTCGCCGAACCATCGGAACGCAAATCACCGTCTGAAAGCCACTCTGCAATTGAACTCACGATGCACTTGCCTTCATGCAACCTGACCAGCCGATTGGATTCGTGACATCTCGTGCGATACTAAATTATCAATTATTGCTTTAACTTTTCGGCGAACTTTGCGCGGAACTTGACGACCTTGGGAGATATCACGGCGCGGCAGTATCCCGCAAAAGGATTCTTTTTAAAGTAATTTTGATGGTAGTCCTCAGCCGGATAAAAATGCATCAACGGCTCCAGCTGTGTTACGATGGGCCGTTCCCAAATTCCCTCATCTCCAATTTCTTGAATCTTTCGTTTGGCGGCCTCTTCCTGCTGCTCAGTGTGATAGAAAATCACAGAGCGGTATTGCGTACCGACGTCTGCGCCCTGACGATTCAACGTCGTCGGATCGTGGATACTGAAGAAAACGTCCAACAGGAAATCGTAGCCGATCTGTTGCGGGTCGTACGTGATTTGAACGACCTCGGCGTGACCCGTAGAACCCGTACAGACTTGCTCGTACGTCGGATCGGCGACTTCACCTCCCGCATACCCGGAAACGACCTGCTTTACACCCTCCAGGTCTTGAAACACAGCTTCCAAACACCAGAAACATCCTCCGCCAAACGTGGCGATTTCATCATCCTTCGACTCACCCTGCCTAGCAGAACGATCCTTCACCATAGCATACCTCTCCCATCATAAATTGAAACCAATGCTTCTCTATTATCATAATACCGCACAGGCCAAGGTCTTTCTATCGAAACACGGTCAAACATGGTCGACTCATGCTCTTTCGAAGGTCGTATGGACTCTATACCTCCGCACTGCTTGAGTACGGAAACGCGGCCCTTATTCATGCGCTGACTAACGGGCACTCACAGATCCTCGTCGAATCTTGCGGGTACGGTCAATGCAAATTCCGGATTCGGCGTATGCGGCTCATCCATTTGCAGGCAGGGATTGCGGCCCGCATTCGCAGTAAATTCATCTCGCAGATGCGCTTTCACTGCCGCCTCAAGCGCATACGCCGTCGCCTCGATGTCTATCTCCTTCCCGTAGCCATGCCGGATGAATCCCCACAGGTATTTGGCATAGAACTTGACAGGCTTGTATCTTTCGTACTGTTCGACGTGTTTTAGTTCATGTGCGATCAGGGCCAAGCCTTTCGCATTATGCGGTTGGAACTGATCCGCATCGCAGAAGTGAATGGTTCTTCCAAGCGTGATCGCTTTTGTCTTCACTTTCGAAACTCGCTCGCTGCTCAAAAATGCAGCCAATCCACTCGCCAACTTGAGTTTCGTCCGGCGCACGACTCCGGGATCCGCATACCACTCACCCCGGGCCAGAAGGCGTTCCGCGCAATCCGGGATTCTCTCCGGGATTAATTCACTCATCGCATCCTCCCTCAACACGCATTATGGCTTCGACGCACTAACTGCTGAATCCATATCATGGCAACGCGATCTGCGCGACGTCTCTTGCGGAGGTCAGGACCCAAACGGAACTCCCGGGCACTGCCCAGTCGATCATGCCATCCACCTCGCCCAGCAGTATGCCGTCCGTGAGTTCCAGCGAATCTCGATCGAGACGATAGTACACAAGCGGACTCGGTCCATCCATTTCCCTCGACGCCATTGTGGAGAGAGTCAGCAAATGCGATCCATCGATGTCCCAAATGACGCCGGTGAGTGCGATCGTGGCCCACCATTCATCCGCCAATGCTTCGTCCAGGGCCAGGTCGAAGGCGCCGCTTCCGTCTGCCATTGCCAGGATCAAACGTGGTTCGTCCGGTCCTCCCCAATGCGAGAGAATCAGTTCCCTGCCGTCGGGAGACCAGTAAGGTCGATCGGTTACGCTTCCCGTTCCGGAATTATCCACGTCGGCGATCAACCTTTCTTCCCCGGAAGCAACATCGACGACATAAAGTCCCGCTTCGATATCGAGCCCATATCCGGATTCTCGTGTAAAAGCAACAGCCCCTCCAGACGGCGCTATACTCCAGGTGAAGGTCACATCGTACGCTAAAATGCGATCGACGGCGTCAGTCGTACGCCAGTGCAGTTCATACGTCCGATCGGTGGCCAGGATGTAGGCGATAGCAGCTCCATCCGGAGACCACAGCGCTTTTACGACGTCATCCCCAAGTAATACTTCCACGGTGCCGTTCTCGAGATCCAAAATCGATAAATCGCTGACGGACACCCCGGCCGGGCCGGCCCCTCGATCCGGGAAATCTCGCGCCATAAGGATCTGGTCCGTTTGCGGGTTGTATCCGTAATACTCGCCCATGCTTACCGGGAGATCAAGCGTAGATGCTTGTGCTTCTTCCAGCACAAAGACTTGGCCGCCCGATGACTGATAAAAAGCCCAGAGGATTTTAGAATGAAGTTGAGATGTGGGTGCAATAGACGTATCTTCCCATCGGGGTGTGTTCGGTACTGCTGCGCGTGTGGCAGTTGCGCTATGAATTGGAAACTCGTTCTCCACTTTCGAAGCAACCGGGGCGACCGTGCAACACGCCGTGATCAGGACCAGGAAAAGGGCGGCGAGGCCGAACCACTTCTCACACCCATCACTCATGGCTCACCACAACTGATGGACGAGGTTGCGAATATCTCTTTGGTAGATTTCGTCCACCTTGCGCATCACGTCATCAGAGAGTTCGGGCAGGTCGGCGGCGGCCATATTTTCCTCGACTTGTGAGATCCGTTTTGCCCCGGGGATGGTGCACGTTACCGCGTCGAACATCAATATCCAGCGCAAAGCCATCTGGACCAAGCTCATCCCTTCGGGAACGATTTCCTTCAATTCCTCGACGGCTTTTAGCCCGGTTCGATAATCGACGCCGGAAAATGTCTCGCCGCGATCGAACGCCTCTCCGTGACGGTTGAATGCGCGATGATCGTCGCTGTCGAATGTCGTTTTGGCAGTCATCTTGCCGGTCAACAATCCTGACGCCAGAGGAACGCGGGCGATGATGCCCACCTGCCGTTTCTGCGCCTGTTCGAAAAACAGCTCCGCAGGCCGATGACGGAACATGTTGAAAATGATCTGGACGCTCTGCACGTTCGGAAATTCGATGGCTTTCAGAGCTTCCTCCACCTTTTCCACACTCACGCCGTAATAATGAAGTTTACCGGCTGCGACCATATCGTCGAGGATGCCAAAGACTTCCGGCATGTAAAAGACTTCCGTAGGCGGACAATGGAGTTGAAGCAAGTCAATCGTATCTACCTGGAGATTCTCCAGACTGCGATCTATAAATTCTGTCAGGTTCTTGCGGTTGTATCCGCTGGCTGTATGGGGATCTAATCGACGGCCCGCTTTGGTGGCAATGTATATCCTCTCGTCGCGCTGCTTGCGTAATTCCGCGAGCAGACTCTCACTGCGCCCATCCCCATAAACGTCGGCGGTGTCGAAGAAATTCACACCCAGGTCGACGGCTCGATGCAATGCGGCCAACGAGTCTTGATCATCGACGTGACCCCAGGTCCCTCCGATCGCCCATGCCCCAAAACTTATTACGGACACCTGCCATCCCGTACGGCCCAGATTACGATATTGCACGGCAACACCTCCTCCATCGAATTCTGTATCTCACGAAAGACAGTGAAACATACTGCCTGTTTAATCTACACCACAATGGAAGAACAGTAAATTCCACGGGCTCAAATTAGATCGGATCCAAACGGTCTAGCCAGGAATGGTCCAGACCATTTTACACAAATCGCGAAGCAGAATATAATGGTGGTTCACTTGCGTCGCATTAGAAACCATTGGAATGTGAAGTCGAGCACGTTTCCCGAAATGCCGTCAGGTGTTTTTTCATACCAGGACAGATGTTGAGGTGACTTTGCAAGCCAAATGAAAGGTCTACTTTCTCACTTATGATGTACCCTTAGCTTAGATTCAGCGGTAATTCAGGAAGGCAAACGCTTTGGGAGAATCGACTTGACGAATCAAGGTGCAGATACCAGGCATTTGCTCATCGTTGACGATGAGCATGAAATCTTGAAGGCCCTGACCAATTACCTGAGTAAACTATACGATGCGTATACGGTCGATACGGCAAATAGCGGCGCGGCTGCCCTTGAAAAGATCAAAAAAGGTTCATACGAGCTGATCATAACCGATTACATGATGCCGACCATGAACGGCCTGGAATTGGCCAAGGCTGCTCGTGAAATCTCTCCGGATACGAAGGTAGTCCTTATTACAGCATACGGAAATAAGGAGTTGCGTTCGTCCGTCGAAGATTTGAATCTCGAGGGCTTCATCGATAAACCCTTCAGCATGGCACAGATTCGGGAGATCGTGGAAAAAGCAATTGGCTCGATGAACGGCGACGACCAACCCAACATGCAAGGTCTTAGCGAACCACTGCGGGACAAATTGAATAAATTGCAGGCCGATTCCGGAGCTTCATGCGTTTTACTGCTGAGCGCAAACGGCTACACGGTCGAAACCGCAGGTGTTACGAGCGGTATGGACACTTCAAACATCAGTGCACTCGTGGCAGCGAATTTCGCAGCTTCGTCCGAATTGGCCAGAATCCTGAAGAGTAATTCCGTTTTCAAATCCAGTTTCCATGAAGGGCCAGAATACAACATTTACGCTCACGATGTGGATGGCGACTTCCTCCTGGCGGTAATTTTCGGTTCGGAAACCAAACCTGGTGCGGTATGGCACTACACCAAACAAACGGCCGTCGAATTGGCGCCATTGATCGCCGATCAGAAGGAAGCGGAAATCGATTCCGACAACCTGGCGGAAGCGATGAATGCCGAACTCGACAATTTGTTGGATGATGAGATCCTGGTGGACATCGGTACAGGAGAATTAATCACGTTCGAAGACGCCATGAATGCCGGACTCGTTCCATCCGAGTTGAAAGAATCAAAGAAGGGCAAAATGTGACGTTTTCAAGGGATGAGGTTTGTGTGTAGCGTTTGAAGTGTTGGTGAGTTGACGTTATATTTCGGCTTATGATGGAGGAACTACCAAGATGTATATTAACCAAAAGCTGGGCGAGTTGCACATCAAAATTGTATACTACGGCCCTGCTCGCAGTGGAAAAACGACAAACCTGCAATTCATCCACGGACACATCAACCCAAAAGCGCGTGGTGAATTGGTTTCTTTGAAAACGCGCGAAGATCGAACGATTTTCTTTGATTTCATGCAATTAGAACTCGGGAAAATCAACGGCCTAAAACCTAAATTCAGCCTGTATACGGTGCCTGGGCAGGTGTATTACGAAGCAAGCCGAAAACTTGTCCTTCAGGGTTCCGATGGAGTCGTGTTCGTTGCCGACTCGCAGCGCGATCGTTTATCTGATAACATCAGCGATCTCAAGGCGCTGGAACAGTACTTGATACAGCTGGGGACGCCGATGGATTCATTCCCGTGCGTCATTCAATTCAACAAGCAGGATCTACCCGACGTGATCGAGCCCGATGATCTAAAGACGCAGATGAATATCAACGGTGTTCCTTGTATGGGCTCGTCCGCGATCAAGGGCCATGGCGTATTCGATACTTTGAAAACCATCATAAATCTTGTGGTTAAACAACTATAAATCTTAGGAAACAAAGGCATTAACCTATGGCAGTTCAGGGGAATCTTATTGACATCAGTCTATCCAGTCTGATTAGCATTAATTGCAACGAGATGAATCAAGCACGCCTGCTTGTGAAACATCGGGATCAAGAAGGAACCTTGTTTTTCGATGAAGGGGACATCGTCCATATGACCCTGGGTTCACAAGAAGGAGAAGACGTGATCTTCGAACTTCTTACCTGGGAAGACGGAACGTTCGAATTAACGAGGGACATACGCGCACCAAAACGCAGCGTCGAGACCAACTGGTCCCATTTGCTGTTGGAGGGACTGCGGCGCATCGACGAGCAAACCCTCATGAAAAGCGGTGACGATGACGATGCCAATCGCGAAAAACAGAAATCGGAACATGAAGCTGCCGAACGCATGGCCAAAGATTTCACGCGGATCAATGGCATCGAAGGTGCACTTGTTACTTCGAAATATGGTGATGTACTAGGTTTCGAGGCAATGAAAAATCCCAAAGCGACGGCGGCTCTCGCAGCTTTCGCAGGACGACGGGCAGAAGAATTGGGCATCCTGTTGAACGCCGGGGCGCTTCAGCAAATCACCATGTCTGGCGATGGCTGGAGAATGATCGTCTTTCCGTCTGAAAAACACTTGACGGCATTATCCATGGATCCCAAAATTTCAGTGAGTGCTACAGCCAATGCATTACAAGCCACGAAGAGAAGGCATCGAAAGGAAAAAGTTTGATGCATTGAGGACAGACCCGGAAATTTCTATTCGAGCGATCGTCGAAAACGGAATGCGTTTCGACAAAGATTGGCTCTCATAGGAGAATTGAGATGTTATTACCAAAGGGAAAACCGATCTACGAAAATCTGAACACATCATTTACGAGTTTCGGCAAGTTGCTGCTGGATCTCAAGTCCAATGGCTTCACCGGATACGTCTACATCAGTTTCTGGGACTACGAAGCCGCTTTGTTCATGGACAACGGCAACATCATCAACGCCATCGAAGAAACCGGCGGAAACAGGAAAACCAGCCACGATGCCGTCGGTAGCATCACTGCAAAAGTCAATCAGAAGGATGGTTCCATCAGCGTGTACAGCCTCTCACCAAAGAAGGTAACCATGCTCGCCAGTACAGTGAGAAGCGAAGTGCGCTACAAGGACCTCAACACTGATTTCACCAGCCTCGAAAAACTTATTGCAAAACTGAAGAGCGAGGGGCACACCGGTTACATCGAGGTCAGGATGACGGGTGGTGATGGTATAGCCATTGTCTTCCTCGAGAACGGTGAAGTCGTCGAGAGCATCCTCTCGATGCAGGATGAGGCGATATCCGGTGATGCGATCTTGCCTCACATTATCGAAAACGCTTCGACATTGGGCGCAGATTTCAACGTGTACAACGCCGCCATTGAAGCCTCATTCGCCGAAAGTGAGGAAATCGAAGCCGGCTTCGACCTGCCGCGATTGCTGGCCGTGTGGGGCGAAACGATAGGTGCGATCGAAAGAATGGCGGACAGCACAATCGGTAGAGGACAATTCCTCGAAGCCTTCAAATATGTCATGATCGAGAAGGCCAATGAATACCCGTTTCTGGATCCTTTTGCCGGCTTGTTTCAATACAAGGACGGCAGAATCCAATACAGCGGAGATGCGAAGAACCTGAGCAAAGGTCTCAGTGATTGTCTGAGTACGACAATCGAGCAGCTGGCCTCCCAACCGGCAGCCGCCGATCTGGAACACAGAATCCAGACCGAAATGAAGGCGGTCAAGGACAAATACGACGACACGATCAAGCGCTTGGGCTTGGGGCCATTCATCCTTGGTTTCACGGCCGATTAAGAGCAAATCATGGACCAAGTACTCGCAGAAATCAACGCGTTGGACGGTGTACTCGGATCGTTCATCTGCGATAATCGCGGCAACGTGATCGTGAATGCTGTTCCCGCAAATCTGAACATCGCTGTGCTGCGGGGAATCAGCCGTCAAGTGACGCAAGCAATCGCTGCCAGGATACAAAACGGCATCCAAGAAATTGACCTAACCTATGAAGGAATCCGGGTGCTGATTCGCGCCCTCAACCAGGCCGCACTCGTGGTAATCTGCGAATCGAATGTGGACATCGCCCTTCTTCGACTGACATTGAATGTCAGCTTATCCAAGCCGGAATTCGGATCACAGCTTACCAACATAGCACCCAAGGAACAGGTTATCCGGATCGTGCAGGAAGTCGATGTCGATGAAATATCCTGGCGCCTATATCGATCCATTAATGAGGGAGTCATGTGATGGCAGAAGCTTTACGGGGTGATCTACACCAATTATCACTCCCGAACATTATTCAGTTGTTAAAATCGGGGGGCCAGACGGGAAAAATTGATTTGACGGACGGAAACAACACCGGCGAGATTTTCCTCGAGAACGGCAACATCGTCCACGCGATTGCCGGCGTTCTAATTGGGGAAGAAGCCTTCTATTCCCTTTTATCATGGTTGCACGGAGATTTCAATTTCGTCAGTGGTATTGAAGCCCCAGAGGAAACGATTTCAACCTCCACAGAGCTGCTCCTCGCCGAGGGAGAAAAACGCATCCAGGGATGGTCAGAAATCAAAAACGTAATACCTTCGATGCAGGCGATTTTCAATCTTGCCGAAGGAACAACGGGAGCGATCAACCTCGATCCGAACGAATGGAAAGTCCTTGCGCAGGTAAATGGCGTTCGCACGATCAACGATATCGCCGCATCTCTCGGATGGGATGAATTCGAAGCCGCAAGCGTCCTGGCCGCTCTCGTAAAGACGGGGCTGCTTGAAATAGTTGAAGAATCCAAGTCACCTCCCGTCACGGCCATCGACAACGAGTTTTTCGATCGGCTCAATGATGAATTTATTGAGGTAATCGGTCCTGTTGGGCCGGTGATCATCGACGAAAAGATCGCTTCGTTGAATGAAACCAGAGAGTCTTTCCCGCGCAACAAAGTCGCTGACCTGGTGGAACAAGTAAGTACGGAAATTGAAGACACGGATCAACGCATGCATTTCCAACAGATCATGTTGGATCTGTTGCGAGGAATCTAGCCCGGCGATGAAGGAGTACTTACCACTGTAGCCATCTGCGGTTTGCCGGATTTTGCGATGACGAGTAAGGAGATCTAAACAAAGATGAGATTGACCATCGGTAGAAAATTAGGACTTGGCTTCGGAATTCCATTGGTCCTGTTGGCTTTGATCGGGATTGCTGTTTTCATCGGATTCAACACGCTTACCAACGCAGCGCGAGATTCAATCGCAGCTCAGCAAACGATTGAATTCATGGAAAGAGGCATGAAGCTCCTGCTGACGGAACGTATCTTGTTGAGCCATCAATTCGCAACCGGTGAGGAAACAACGGCGGCTGAATCTCGAAACGACTACATGCAGGAATGGGCGCTCGTCGTAGAAAATACAAGCACTCGATATTCGGATCTAGTGATGGAAATCCAACGAGCGGTCACGATATATCACCAATATCTAGATAGGGCACAATCAACCTACGAGACCAATCCAAATGACGCCCCCGACGCGTTACGCGAACTGGATGAAGCCGATATATTCTTCATTCAAATTGTACGACCTACCATGGACGATTTACTTTCCACTGCCGTTACAGAAAAATCACAACTCGTCGATGTCCTTGAAAATCAAATTATCGGCATTACGAGAATCGCGCTCCTCGTCGTCGTCATTGGAATCATTATTTCTGTATTCAGCGCGCTCACAATCCGGCGTGGCCTTACGAACGCGGCCTTGTATCTGAGCTCTGCAGCCGAGAGCATCAGCCGCGGCGATTTGGACACTCCCATTATCGCTGAGACTGGTGACGAGATGGAAGATCTTGCCCGCTCGATTGAGCGCATGAGGGTCAGTCTGAAAGCTGCGATCGAACGATTGCGGAGAAGAACATAACCATGTGTTACAAGCAAGTTTGTCGGGAAATCAACACCACCCTTCACATACCTGACGATGGGACGAGCTTTGAACTCACCCAAAATCCGTCGTTCCAGCGTAAATTCGGCGGGACTTCCAACAACGTCTGCATGATTTCGGACTTGAAAGTCAACGCCAACCAATTTCGGGAGGTACCCAATGCCAGATAAAGTGGTAATACCCCCAGCTCTGATGACGAAGATCATCAAGATCATGTCGCAATTGCTGGAGAAAACTCAAGCATGCTGTGTCTTGCTTGCGGACATCAGCGGTCAGCTGATCTGCCAACAAGGGTTTACCAAGACCTTTGATCCGGTCATCTTGTCTGCTTTAACCGCCAGCAACATGGCTGCAACGGCGGAGATCGCCCGCCAGATCGGTGAGGAAAATCCATTCAAACTCATGTTCCACGAAGGGGACGATCAGAATATCTACCTTTCGAACGTTGCCGGCAGTTTCCTGCTCGTTGTCCTGTTCAGCACGAAAGTCCAGATCGGTCTTGTACGCCTATTCACCGGGCAGGCCGTGAAGAACCTCATTCCACTTGCCGCGGAGTTCGAACGCGTACAAAAGGAACAGGGACGCATTGTCGATGATGAATTTGGTCAAGCATTGACCACAGAGATTGAGAGTCTGTTTGGCGATAATTAACATTCGATACTTTGTGGCTGAAGGAAGGTTACGATGAATTATCAACAAGTTGATTTGGCCACGTACCAACCGGTAACACTCGATGAACTTCTGCTCACCTTGCACGAGCAAGGTCAATTCGAGACTGCCGTCCTCGCGAGCGGTGAGGGATTGCCTATCGCGACCGTACCTGCGAACTTCGATACGGATAAAGCGGCAGCCATGATTGCGATGCTTAAAAGAGTGAGCAAGGAGGCACGTGATCAGTTTCCACTTGCAGAAATTGATGAATTTTCCATTCTTGATTCCAATCGGATGCGTTTGGTTTGCCGATATTTGAAAGCCGGCGGCGAGGAAATGATTCTTGCGGTCATTGCGCCGCCAGACCACAGCTACCGCCGTATGACGAACCAGGCCATTAAACAAATCGTTGAATTCCTTTCTTGATTTCGAAGGTTGATCGATCCGTGATTTGTGAAATGTATTCAGGTGATGAACGGAACAGGCGGAAGTATCTCAGAAGTTGGTATCAAATCTCTCTCGACGATCGACCGATCGTGTGAAAGGAAAGAGTTCGAAGAATTCTTCCATGGTCAATTCGATCAATATTTCGCGCGTAGCGAGACGCGACAACAAGCCCTGCATTACGTCCAATCACTGCTCTTAGATTCAGATCCCAAATCCAACGGTAAGAAACCCCCTGCCTATAGGAAATTCTCGAAGTCCGCCCAGAGGTTGTTTTTCGGCGCGCAATGGGACGACGAAGCCGTACACCACCGTCTCCAGGATTTCATCGTTGCAGAATTGGGCCATGAAAAAGGCGTATGCCTCATTGGTGTGACGTATTTCTCTAAAAAGGGAGAAAAAACGGTCGGAGTACAGTCGCAATTCAATCGCAAACTCAAGAAGGACCAGAATTGTCAGGTTTGCCTGTTCCTGGGGTATGCCTCCCCGAAGGGTTGTACATTTCTCGACCGTCGTCTCTACCTTCCCGTGCAATGGACGGAAGACCAAAAGCGCAGAGCCGAAGCGAAAATCCCCGAGGACATCGAATATCGAAGCAAGTCCGATCTTGCCTTGGACATGCTTCAATCGGTCCATGCCATCGGAGCACCCATTCATTGGGTGGTTGGCGGCGAACCATTCTGCAGCGATACGAATTTACGCAACGTCATACAAGCGGCTGGCATGAATTACATTCTCTCCGGCCGGGATACGGATTCGAGTTTCCGAAACTTGAATCACAAGCAAACAACGTCTGATCCGAACAACCAGGAAGATGAAGCCTGTGATTCTTCTATCTTCAAGATCGTAACCAATTGGAACGAGAAGAAATGGAAGCGCGTAATCGATCGTTCGAACGGAGATGAAATCTGTGTCTTCGATTGGGCTTCGGAGCGTGTTCTCGAGTTCCAGAACGAAACCGATTCCCAGGAAGTCTGGCTGTTGGCTCGCCGGCCGGTGAGTCAGCGATGCGAAACCGCGTATTTCATCTCCAACGCTTCACAGGACGCAACTCTTTCCAACCTCGCCGAGAAAATCAGCGGCTTGGGGATACTCGATCAGATGGTATCAGAAGCATGCACGAATTTTATGATGGACGTGTACGGAGTGCGCCACTGGAACAGCTGGCATCGTCATATCACTCTATCGATGATCGCCCATGCCTGGTGGGTATACAAAGGGAAAAGGACGTTACGATGAACCATCCTCCATTTTCGATAGAAGGATGTGATCAGACGCTGCAGGAAGAGCAGACCAATACGTGCGGACAAGGGAAAACCATCCTGTTTGTAGAAGACAATGACTTGATGCGAGAAATCGGCGCGCAGATATTGGAGGATTTGGGGTATCGAGTCATCTGCGCCGCGAACGGTCAAGAAGCGTTTGACATCTTCAATGAGACAGAGCATATCGATTTGATATTCACCGACGTAGTGATGCCTGAGATCAGCGGTGCAGCTTTGCTCCAGAAAATTCGGGCAGCCGGTTCGCTCGTTAAAGCCGTTGCCGTGACGGGCCACGTCCTGGCGGAGGACCTGGATCGATTACGGGAAGTGGGTGTCACATCGATTATTCGAAAACCCTACGACGTCGACATCCTGGCTGATGCAGTCCGTGAAGCGTTGGAAAATGGGTAATTGCGGTTGAATGGATCGGGAGAAATCATGGCGACTGAGAAGAGCAAGAAGGCACATTTATCGCAAGCGGACGACACTCCAACTGCCCGTCCGACACTCGCCTTTCTTACCGCGACCATGGAAGATCACTTCAGCCTGGCCATGTGGACCGCGATCGTCGAAGCCGCCCACGAGCGAAATGCAAACGTGATCAGTATCGCGGGTGGGAATTTGAATGACGCAGACGACGATGTCAGCGCAATGAGGTCAATCTACCGGGCTGCGAATGAAGACTTTATCGATGCCATCATCATCTACGGATCGAGATTAGGAACCTACGTATCCCCAAAGACGTTTCGTGATTTTTGCGGTCAATTCACATCCAAACCGTCTGTCAGCATCGGCCAGCAAGTCGAGGGGATCCCCGCTGTTCTTTCCGATAACTACGTCGGAATGCACCTTTTGGTCCGGCATCTCATTCACGACCACGCATATCAACGTATTGCTTTCGTTCGGGGACCAGAAGGACAGATCGAGGCAGAAACACGATTCCAAGCTTATAAAGACGCGCTCATTGAATCCGGCCTTGATATCGACCCCGGTTTGATTTCAGAACCTGGTATATGGGAGTCTATATCCGGCGAGGAGGCCGTTCGATCGTTCGTCGACGAGCGGGATTTAGCTCTCGATGCAATCGTCTGCGCAAACGATACCATGGCCCTCGCAACGATGTGGGCTTTGAAAAACCGAGGCCTGGCTATTCCGGACGATGTTGCCGTCGTGGGATTCGACAGCCAGGCCATTGCGAAAGCGGCTACACCGCCCCTCTCTACGGTCCGGCAACAATTGAAAGAACAATGTCGGCATGCCGTCGACATCGTGTTAACCCAATTGGCGGGCGGCGACGTCCCCGATCGGATCGAAATTCCCACAAAACTCTGCATCCGTCAATCGTGTGGCTGTACCTCGTCCGCGGTTGGACGCGCGATCACGAAAACAAATCTCGATAACGGCGGCAGGAAAATTTCGGACGCAAAACGGGAAGACATTCTTTCGGAGATCGCGCACATCGTTGATACGACAGTCGCAGGGTCGGACGCCAAGTGGAGTAATAGATTATTCGATACATTTCTCGCAGATATTGAAAATAATCTCTCGAATTCATTCCTGCGAGAACTCAAATCTTGTATCGAAGACACGATTTCCCTCGAGACTGAAATTAACGAATGGCAAAGAGTAGTATCGTTGCTTCGCCATTTTACGCGGAGTAAGTATGCCGACGAGGCGACCACGGAGCGAATCGAGGAGCTGAGTAATCAAGCACGTGTGCTGATCGGCGATAAAGTCCAACAAATCGAAACGCATCAATCGCTGATCTACGATCAACAATACGCCAACCTGCGAGACACGACCAGGGCATTATCGACGGCTCTCGAACTCGACGATTTGCTCGACACCCTCCATCGCAGTTTGCCCCGCTTTGGAATACGAAGTTGCTACCTATCTCTGTACGAAAAAAACCTTCCATCTATTGAGAGCGAAACAAAAATCGGTTCGTTTCCTTTAAAGATGATTCTCGCCTTCGACGACAAAGGCATATTGCCGCTCGAGTCCGAAGCAGCAGACATTTCGACAAACATACTTCCACGGCGAAAAATTTCGACCATTTCCGGCAAATGGTCTTTCGTAGTCAAAGCACTTGAGCGTGCAGATGATCCACTGGGGATCGTTCTCTTTGAAGTCTATCCTCCGGACGGAAGATCCTGCGACATGCTGCAAGAACAAATCAGCAGCTCACTCGCCTACGCATTGCTTCTCCAGGAACGACAGCAAGAGCATGAAGTACTCCAACAAGCCTACACGGAAGCTGAGAAGCAGGCCAGGGAAAAGGAGATCGAGCTGGAGTTTGAGATCGTAGACCGTGAGCAGGCCCAACAAGCACTTCTGCGAGAGCAGCACCTGTTACGCATACTCATGGATAACTCCCCGGACGCTATCTATTTCAAGGACAAGGAAAGTCGCTTTATTAAGGTCAACCAGTCGTTTGCCAAAATACACGGCAAAGAAACCTCAGACGATCTTCTGGGATTATCCGATTTCGATCTGTTTACCGAGGAACACGCGAGCGAAGCATTCGAAGACGAGATGCGCGTACTCAAGACAGGCGAACCGATTGTCGGCAAAGTAGAGAAGGAGACTTGGCCAGACGGCCACGAAACCTGGGTCTCGACGACCAAATTGCCCATGCGGGATGATAAGGGGAACATAACGGGGACCTTCGGTATTTCCCGAGATATAACCGAATCCAAACTAGTAGAGCAGGAACTTCGTCGCCATGCCGCCCATCTCGAGGCGATCAACACCATCATAAGCTCTACTTCGACAGCCGTCGATTTTCAAGATCTGCTGAAAATTTCCCTAGATTTATCTCTCTACGCGGTTGAAATGAATATGGGATTCATCTGGCTTCCGCCTCACACCGTATCTCGAAAATTGCTGCCGCCAGAGAACGAATTCCCTCACTACGATTTCGATCCCGAAAGTGCCGAACTACCGGAGATTCTCGTTGTCGATGATTGGCAAAAAGTGCCGCAAGAAGATTTGCGTTTTCGTTTCTACGAGACATATCTCAAACCGCATGGCGTTCGGGCCTCGATCACAGTTCCGATTAAAGCCGAGGAAGGGAATCGACTCGGCGGGTTATGTATCGCTTCTCCCCAGGCATTCAAATGGACCACAGAAGAGTCTACACTTTTAGAAGCGGTCGGCTACCAGATTGGAATTGCAGCCGAGCGGCTGCGGCTGGTCGATCAGATTCGCGAACAGATGCAGCAGGTGCAGCAAATCACGGATACCGTCCCGGATGGTGTTCTCCTGCTTGATTCGAGCCATCGCGTCATTCTCGTAAATCCGGCAGGAACTCGAGATTTGCATTCGCTGGCGAAAGCTTCTGTTGGGGACGAGATTTCCCATCTCGGTGGTTGTTCCATTGCCGACATTCTACAAACCGACACCGATGTCCCCTGGCATGAAGTTCTTGCAAACAATCGGATTTTCGAGATCGTTGCACGACCCATCGACACCTACGGGTCTTCTGAGAGTTGGGTGATCGTGATCCGGGATGTGACCCAAGAACGGGAGACGCAGCGCCAGGTTCAGCAACAGGAACGGCTTGCAGCGGTCGGTCAACTCGCCGGCGGAATCGCCCATGACTTCAATAATCTGCTCACGACCATCATGCTCTATGCTCAAATGCCATTACGCAAACAACAGCTTCCCGAGGAGCTGAAAAAGCCCCTCGAGACGATTCTCAGCGAGTCACGCAAGGCAGCGAGTTTGGTTCAGCAGATCCTCGATTTCAGCCGGCACGCCCCGATCGAACGACACCCCATAGATCTCGGACCGTTCGTGAAAGAAGCCGTGCGAGTCCTGCAACGGACGATCCCCGAAAATATCTCCTTGTATATCGAGATCGACCCGAATGAGTACCTCGTCGAAGCCGATCCGACCCGCATTCAACAGGTGTTGATGAACCTGGTTGTGAATGCACGTGACGCCATGCCGGAAGGTGGAGTGTTGCGGGTCGGAGTGTCAAGCAAGATCGTTCATGAAGAAGATAGCGATGATGATGTTCCAGTTCCTGGTATGACACCAGGCAAGTGGTTCTGCTTATCCGTCAAAGATACAGGAACAGGCATACCGGAAGATATCCTGCCACACATTTTCGAGCCGTTCTTCACCACAAAAGCCGCTGGTAAAGGAACCGGATTGGGCCTGTCCCAGGTTTGGGGCATTGTCAAACAGCACGAAGGTTTCATCAAAGTGGACTCGACGGTCGGCGAGGGGACTGAATTTCTGGTATACCTGCCGATCCATCAATCTGCAGAAAAGATAGAAATTCTACCTCCTGACGGCATCAGCTTCCCCAAGGGTGCAGGCGAACGCATTCTCCTCGTAGAGGACAGCCAGCACGTCCGGGAGGTGAGCGAAGAACTGCTTCGCGACTTGGGCTATAAGGTTGTGACGGCTAAAAATGGCCGAGAAGCCCTGAACCTGTTCAAGCAGAACGGAAACTTCGATCTTGTCTTCACCGACGTCGTCATGCCGGAAGTCGGCGGCGTCGCATTACTGCATTCACTGCGTGATATGGGTTCAACAGTAAAAACCATTGCCGTAACGGGACATATACTTGCAAAGGACCTTCAAGAACTGCGAAAAGACGGTGTTTCGGGGATTATTTTTAAACCCTTGGAAGTGAAAGAAGTAGCCGAGGAAATTCGGAGGATCTTGGACGGTAGTTAAAAATAACAAAAAAGAGTACATGCGCATTAATCGTGATTGCATTACCGAAAGGATTTCCCAGGAAATATATAAGGTGTAGCCTGCTCTAGAAAGCGTATCGATGCCTATACCAAATGGAAATCTCGACTATATGCACCATTCCCAAAATGTAGACGCGCGCCCAACAATTGCTTTTCTGGTCGATCGAATTCTCGGCACCAGCGGATACCAATCCGAAGTGTGGCGAGGAATCGTTGAGGCTGCGCGCAACCATGATGTGAATGTGATCTGTTACACCGGTGGCTGTTTGAATGCCACGATGAACTTCGATGAATACGAATACCAACGCAACGTGATCTATGAATTAATTCCGGAGAAACATGTTGATGGGCTGATGATCGGGGCAGGTGTGATCGGTCAATACGTCAGTTTTGAAGAGCTCACGACGTTTTGCCGTCGCTATCTTCCACTTCCGACTGTCAGCATTGGTTTCGAGGTCACGGGAGTTCCCAGCTTATTGGCTGACGACACCACGGGTATGCAAGAAGCCATCACTCACCTCATTAAAGAACACGATCGACGGAAAATCGCTTTCATCCGCGGTCCAGATGGAAGCGCCGAAGCGCAGAGGCGATATCAAGCATACCTCGACACGCTTGAGAAGTATGGCATTCCCGAGGACTCCAACCTGGTCACGCAGGGTGATTTTTATCGAAGTTCTGGAAAGGCAGCGGCACGCATCCTTCTGGATGAGCGCAAGGCGGAATTCGACGCACTGGTAGGTGCGAACGATACCATGGCGCTTGCAGCCATGGAAGTCATACAAACACGTGGTATTGGTGTTCCGGACGAGGTCGCAGTAGTCGGTTACGACGATGTCATTGATGCCAATATTTCCAATCCTCCATTGACCACGGTGAGGCAGCCGGTGTACGAGATCGGGAAGCGCGCTGTGGAATTTCTCATCACAATATTGGAGGGCGGAGAAGTGCCGGATTGTGAAATGATACCCACGACTCTGGTTCGCCGCTTGAGTTGTGCGTGTGAGCCGGAACCGAAATCCGATAGTTCTCTCCTTGAAGAAGGGTTGCCTTTTCGGTCTGACGATCTTGCCGCACAGCGAAATTATGTCGTCCAAAAGGTCGTCGAAGCATATAACCCACCCTATTCGAAAGAAGACCTGATCACCAGGAACACATCGGATTTGGTAGACACTTACTTCAAGGCAATGATCGATCAGAGCGATCCTGACGAATTTATAATTTTACTCGAGAAGATATTGCGCCACGGTCTGATTCATGGAGCCGACTCATATCAGTGGCAATATGCGATGTCGACTCTCAATCAGCTCACTATTCCGCTTCTCACGGATGTTGAATCCTCTCGACGGACGGCGGAACTCTGGCGGCGGGTCAATTTGCTGCTAGGAAGAATTGGGTCCTTATCCATTTCATATTCGAAGCTGCAAGAGGAGCACCTCGCTGAGCCGTTGCGTTACACGAACCAGGCGTTGTTGACCACGTACGACATGACGAGTTTGATGGAGACGATCTGGGATCGTTTCCCGGGTATCGGGATTCATAGTTGTGTTATTTCCCTTTTCGATGGCCCAGAACAATGCAGAAAAAACGCCAAGTTAATGCTTTCGTACAACATGGAAGGAAGGATCGATACGGTTGGTGAAGTCAAGCAGTCGTACCCGGCCGCCGATCTATTTCCAGAAGGATTCTTAGCAGATGACCGCAGGAAGGAACTCGTGGTCAATTCGCTCTATTTCCGCGACAAAACCTTCGGGTATATGGTACTTGGCATGTACAACCTCGATACGGAAATGTGCGAGACTCTGGCAACGCAGATCAGTGCAGCAATCCAGGGAGCAAATGCTTTTCAGGAACTAAGGGAAGCGGATGAAGTAATCCGCCGCCGTTCTGTTCAGGTTGAAGCGTTGAACACGATCATATCTGCAGCAGCAACAGAAGCAGATCTCAAACAATTACTGGAAACCGCCCTCGACCATACACTCCACGCCATCGACCTGGAGATTGGAAGCATATGGATCCCCCCCAACATCGTCACGCGCGGCATTGCGGAGGGAATTGCCGACAGCGTCACACGCGACATTCTGACCCACGAAGAATTACAAATCACAAACCCGATCGCCATTGAGGATTGGTCGCGAGAATCTGAGAACGAAACGCTTGCTCCGATTTCACCAATAATGACTCGCCAGGGCGTCAGCGCATCGCTCATCGCGCCCATCATGTCTGAGAATGGGACCTTCATCGGCGGATTGATTCTCTCAGCCATGCAGCCACGCTCATGGTCGAAAGAGGAAATCAATCTCGTGATTGCCATCGGACAACAACTGGGGACGGCCACAGAGCGCCTGCGTCTGCTGGAACGTATTCAGGAACAAATGCGCCGGGTACAGCAGATTATCGACACAGTTCCTGAAGGAGTAATCCTGCTTGATAAAGATGGGTTGATCCTACTTGCCAACCCAGCAGGTGAACGGGACCTCGAACTTCTCGCCGAAAAGGGAATCGGCGATGTTCTCTCACAACTCGGCAATCGCCCGATTACAGACGTATTGGATCGTGATCCGAAGAATCCCTGGTGCCGGATTTCATGCAAAGAGCGGTTCTTTGAAGCCATTGCGAAAGCATTGGAAAAAGGTGCGGAATCCGAGGGTTGGGTTCTTGTATTGCGTGATGTGACCAAAGAACGAGAGACTCAGAAACGCATCCACCAGCAGGAGCGGTTGGCAGCCGTCGGGCAGATGGCCGGAGGGATCGCGCACGATTTCAACAACATGTTGACCACGATCATGCTTTACGCCCAAAGACCTCTGCGTAAACATGAAGTGAATGCGGATATCAAGAAGTCACTCGAAACGATCCTCAAAGAATCGAAACATGCCGCCAACCTGGTGCAGCAAATCTTGGATTTCAGCCGCCGATCGCCGATCGAAACAAGCCCGGTGGATCTCGGTCCGTTTATAAAAGAAACGGTGCGGGTTCTGCAGCGCACGATCCCCGAAAGCATCTCGCTCTCCCTGGAGACCGATCCGGAAGAATATATCGTCGACTGCGACCCCACTCGCATTCAACAAGTCCTCATGAATCTGGTGGTCAACGCACGTGACGCAATGCCGAAAGGCGGGACGCTGCGAATCAAGTTGTCCAGCCTGCAGGTCGAAGAAGGTGAAGATCCACCGGTTGTGGGCATGACGCCGGGAGACTGGCTCTATATCTCCGTTTCCGATACCGGCACCGGCATTCCGCAAGAAGTGCTTCCGCATATATTTGAACCTTTCTTCACGACCAAAGACACCGGCAAGGGAACGGGACTGGGATTGGCGCAGGTTTATGGCATCGTAAAACAGCATAATGGACAGGTAAGTGTGGATACAGAGGTCGGCAAGGGTACGACATTTCGCGTGTACCTGCCGCTGGCCACACTTGAGGAACATCTGTCCTCGCAGGACGGTGTGTTTTCATCCATCCCGCAGGGGAAAGGGGAAACCATCCTCCTGGTGGAGGACAATGATAAGATGCGTGAGGTCGGCCAGCAGATACTGGAAGACCTGGGTTATCACGTGCTTTCTGCATCGAACGGCAGGGAGGCGTTGGAAGTTTTCAAAACCAACGGCGATATCGATCTTATCTTTACCGACGTCGTGATGCCGGAGATCGGAGGGGCGGCGTTGCTGGATGAACTGCGTCAATTGGAGTCCAACGTTAAAGCGGTAGCGGTCACGGGCCACATCATCGCCGAAGACCTTGATCATCTGCGGCAAGTTGGAGTGGCATCCGTGATCCATAAACCTTACGATGTGGACATCCTGGCCGACGTGATTCGCGAAGCGCTAGATGAGGAATGAGGCGGGCTCACCGATAGACGCCCTCATGCCAAGGGACATCGGTCAATCACCAACAACTGACAAAACAGCTTTCCTTGTGGATCATGGCGAGATCTGCTGCGCAGGAAAAGAAATATAAGAAACATGAGAATGTAGTCGTGAAAGCATTTCGTAAACGACCAACCATAGGTTTCCTGACATCTGGCGTAGCCGAGCCGCTTCGTCTGGTGATGTGGACCTCCGTGGCAGAAGCCGCTCAGGAACAAAACGCAAACATCATTTGTATCGCAGGGGGCGAATTGGATAATGCGAGTGAAAATCGATCGCCGTGCAGCGATATCTTCAAAATAGGGAATGACGACATCATCGACGCCCTGGTGATGTGGGGCGCTTCGATCAGCAACTACGTCCCACAAGAAACCTACATCGAATTCTGTAAGCAGTTTAATTCTAAGCCCATGATCAACATTGGTCATGAGGTCGCCGGCATACCGACCGTGACGACCGATGATTACATCGGTATGCGCAACATGGTCCTGCATCTGGTCCAAGATCACGGTTTTCGGCGTATCGCTTTCATACGAGGTCCTGAAGCGCAGATTGGTGCGGAAGAACGATTTAAAGCCTATAAAGACGTCCTGCAAGAAGCGGGAATTGAAATCAATCCCGATCTAATCTCACAGCCAGGCGCATGGGATGGATATACTGGCGGAAATGCAATCCGGTTGTTCATCGATGAACGCAATGAACGCTTCGAAGCCGTAGTCGGCGCCAACGACAGCATGTCGCTCGATGCGATTTGGACTTTGAAAGGATATGGCCAATCCGTCCCGGAGGATGTCGCCGTCGTGGGTTTCGATGATCAAATTACAGCCAAAGCCGCCATACCCCCTCTCACGACGGTGCATCAACCTTTTCGTGAACAGTGCCGCAGAGCAGTGGACATGGCACTTCAAATGCTGCAGGGCGCTGAAGTGCCCGAGCGTGTGATCATTCCAACTACGCTCTTCATCCGCGAATCATGCGGTTGTTCATCCCCGGCGGTCAAAAGCGCAGCCACAATGCACCACCTCGAGAAGGAAGTAACGAGTAAATCGGACGCTCGACGCAATAGCACTGTATTGGAACTCGTCCAAATTGCAAATGTTGCCATCGAAGGCTCGGGGGATGAAAGCGTAGCAGCATTGTTCAACCACTTCCTCGCCGAGATCCGGGATGGCGTTACAGGTGAATTCCTGCATACTCTCGAGCAAATAATTAAGGACACGATCACAGAAGATGGTGAAATCGGCATCTGGCAAAATGCGGTGTCCTCGCTGCGCCGCTATGCACGCAGCCGATACAGCGACGAGTCGACTTTGGTACGTGTCGAAGATCTCTGCGGACAGGCGCGCGTGCTGATCAGCGAGAGACTTCAACAAGCCGAACTGTATCAGAAGATGATAACCGAACGTCAGTATGTGGAATTCCGTGAGATCACCAAAGCGTTGTACACGGCCTTCGGCCTCGATGAATTGTCGGACGCCCTGTTTGTCGGACTGCCTCGATTGGGCATAAGAAGCTGCTACATTTCTCTGTACGAACGGATCCAGGATCTGGCAGACGGCGAACTGCGATTCAATAAGGACGCCTCGCAGATGATCCTGGCGTTCGATGGCAAGGGCCGCGTAAAACCAAAGGACCGAAATCTATTCCCCACGACCGACCTTCTGACCCAGGTGAAACTCGCTTCAAGGAAAAATCGATTTTCATTCGTCGTCGAAGCGCTGCTCCGCGGAAGGAAACAATTAGGGACGGCATTATTCGAAGTCGATCCTCCGGAAGGACGTGTGTGCGACATTCTACAAGAACAAATCAGCATCGCCATTGAGGCGGCCCTGCTGCTTCAGGAACGTGAAAAAGAGGAAGAAGATCTCAGGAATGCCTACGCTGCAATCGAGAAACAAGTCGTAGAGAGAACCGCAGAATTGGAGCAAGAGATCATAGAAAAAAAGCAAACCAAAGAAGCACTGTCTCGGGAACAACATCTCCTGCGGTCTCTCATGGATTATTCCCCGGATTACATTTACTTCAAAGACCTCGACAGCCGGTTCATCAAAATCAACGCGGCGCTCGCGGATAAATTCGGGTTGTCCGATCCGGACCAGGCGATCGGAAAAACAGACTTTGATTTCTTTGCCGAGGATCATGCAAAGGTTGCTTTTGAGGACGAAAAGCGGTTGATCGAAACCGGCGCAACAATTTCGGGAAAGGAAGAGCGGGAAACATGGCCCGATGGTCGAGAGGCCTGGGTTTCGACGACCAAACTGCCTTTACTCGAGGAAGATGGCAATGTGGCCGGTACATTGGGTATCTCCAGGGACATCGACAAGCGAAAAAAAGCGGAAAAAGAGATAATACGCCGTGCGACCCACTTTGAGGCGTTAAACACGATCATCGCCGCTGCAAATGCGGCAACCGACCTTCCCCAACTTCTCGAAATCGCTTTGGAACACGCCCTCCACGCCCTCGGCCTGGAGACAGGAAGCATATGGATCCATCCATATGTGGCAGCACGGGGAATGACTTCCGAAACACAGGAGCTTATCACTGAAGCCATGCGGGCCAATAGCCAATTGGAGATCCCTGAAACGCTGGTTGTCGAGGACTGGCAAGCGGCAGCCAATACAGGAAACCCTCTTTTGCCCTTCCCCGATCTTCTCATCCAGCACGACATGCGTTCCTCGCTGACCGTACCGATCGTGGCCGAGGAAAACCGTCGTATCGGTGGCATCAGTCTCACCGCCCAAACGCCACGTACCTGGTCGGACGAGGAGATCGCATTGGCCGAGGCTGTCGGAAAGCAATTGGGCACCACAGCACAACGACTGCGGCTGTTGGAACGGATCCAAGAACAGGTGCGTCAGGTCCAACAAATTATCGACACCGTGCCGGAAGGAGTGTTACTTCTCGACCGGACCGGTCACGTGATACTCGCCAATCCTGCAGGCAAGAACGACTTAGGCACGTTGGCCAATGCCCAGTTAGGCGACACGCTGACACACCTTGGGGATATTTCCATACAGCAGATTTTCGACGCTCCCAGTCAAGACCCCTGGCAACAAATCGGAATAGGGAATCAAATTTTCGAAATCATTGCCCGCCCTTTGGATACCGGAGTCCAATCTGAGGGGTGGGTTCTGGTCATTCGAGACGTTACCCAGGAGCGTGAAACTCAAAGACGAGGATACCTGCAAGAACGCCTTGCTGCAGTGGGTCAAATGGCCGCGGGAATCGCGCATGACTTCAACAATATCCTGGTGCCTGTCACGCTGTATAGTGAAATGCTGCTGGAAGAGCCCACGCTGCGGGCAGAAGCTCAGGAATGGGTAAAAACCATTCTAAGCCTCTCACAACGAGCCACTTCTGTAACGCAGCAATTCCTGGATTTCAGCCGTAAAGGCGTCATGTCTCCCGTGGAAGTCAACCTACGTGACTTCTTCGAGGACTTCATCACCCTCATCAACCGCATGCTTCCTGAAAACATACACGTCATTCATAAACCTTGTGAGGAACAGGTCGTGATTCGTGCAGATCCCGGCCGACTTCAACAAGTATTGATCAATCTGGCGATCAACGCCAGAGATGCCATGAGTGATGGCGGAAAGTTGATCTTCGACATCTCGACACTAACCGTACAACCCAACAAGAGACCTCCTTATCGCGACATGAAACCCGGGGCCTGGCTGCGCCTGCGAATTATCGACAATGGAATTGGAATCCCATCCGATGTCCTTCCGCATATATTCGAACCCTTCTTTACGACCAAACCCGTCGGTCAGGGTACAGGACTTGGCCTCTCGCAAGTATACGGCATCATAAAACAGCACGATGGATATATCGACTTAGAAAGCAGCCAGGGCAAGGGAACGATTTTCACAATCTACCTGCCCGTAGTTAACACGCAGGCTTCCACCATTCTCTACGACGACGATTTCGATACACTGGAAGGAAATCTAGAGACGCTTCTTCTGGTCGAAGATGAACCTGAAGTACGCGATGCATTAAGCCGTGTGTTGAAGTCATTGAATTATCGCGTAATCACGGCCTCGGATGGAAAAGAGGCACTCCGTCATTTCGATAACGGCGGCGAAAAAGTGGACCTCGTGCTGAGCGATGTCATAATGCCGGGATTGAGTGGACCTACACTTTTCCGTATCTTAACCGAAAAACAACCCGGAATAAAAATGCTGCTGATCACAGGCTATCCATTGGACGAAGGAACACGAGAGCTGCTCGAGAGCAACCTCGTATCGTGGGTCCAAAAACCCGTCGACAAGAAAACACTTGCCGACTCAATTCAGAAAATCCTCAACGCTTGATCCCAGGCTGATCGTTCCTCGCATACCGCAGCGTAGCTGACACGAATTCGATACCGTCCTTTGGCCCGATCCGACTTGCACATCCAATTTCAAACAGGCTTCCATCGTTTGATTCGAAAATTAGCCGTCCCCGCAAATAAAAATACTGTAAGGTAACTGAAAGCCGAAACAGGGTCGAACGTTTGATACGATGATAAGTACTCATGTGCGATTTTCGCCCGGTAGATTATGGAGGGTAATACAATGGGTGAACGCCAGGACCAACCTCCACGAGTGTTGGTGGTCGACGACGAATTGACGTTTAGTACAGCAATCGCCGATACTCTTCAAAGCCTCGGCGAGGGATACGTGGTCGACATTGCCGACAACGGTTCCATTGCCTGGAATAAAATCCAGAAGGTCGTTTATGAATTGGTGATTACCGACCTGCGCATGCCGCAAGTTGATGGCCTCGAGTTGATGGAGAAAATTCGTTCCAACGGCATCAATACCCGCATGATTCTCATGACTGCATATGGCTCCGAAGACGTAAAAGCTAAAGCGAAACAGCTGAAGGTTGCCCGCTATATGGCGAAACCAATCGACATCGACGATTTAATCGACGCCACTCGTGAAGTACTCAAATCGAGCAGTGAAGCTCGTGAACCCCTCGGGGGTGACGTTCAGGAAAAAATCCAGAATATCACTCTCAAATTGGACAAGCTTCGGCAAGAAATTTCCGCACATTGCATTATCCTGTCGAACGCAGAAGGACGACCGATAACCTATTCGGGGTACGTGGAAGAATTCGATATCCCCATCACTACCGCGCTTATCGGTGCAGGACACGCTTCGTTTTTCGAGTTGGCTCGCAACATGTCGGAAGATTGTGTCTTTAACCTGATGTACAACGAAGGTTCGAAGTGGAATACCTTCTCGACAAGCGTTTGTAAGGATTTATTCCTGGTCATAGTGTTTGAACGCGATCGTGCCCAAACACCGATCGGTATGGTATGGTTCAGTGCAAAACGTACGATCGCAGAATTGCTCGACATCATGATGGACCTGGATATCTCAGAAGATCAATCGGAAATCTTTGCCCAACTTCGAAATACAATATCCGATGAATTGGAGGAAATGCTCTCAAAGGAAGGCCAGGATACGCCGTCCGATGAAACAGAAGTAAAAACGCCACACACATTGATATCGTTTGACGAAGCACAGAAGAATGGGATCGTCCCCACGAATTTCACCGGGGAGGATGGCAAAGAGAAATCGAGAAAGAAAGTAGCCTAACCCTCATCAACGGTAGATTACACTTATCGGCGTACGTACGTGCAGACAAATCGAGAGCGGAAACCGCTCTCGATTTTGCATCATCCCTCCCGTGCAAACCAACGAACGCAGTATGTCACGGATCCATTTACGTCGTATGAAATGAATAGCGAAACAGGTTGGTGTTCCACTTGACAAAGCCCAGCTTGGAATACAATCGGATGGCTGGGACGCGGTCAGGATTGGAAGTAAGGTCGACGGACTTTGTTCCCGCATTCCTGGCGAGTCCCAACGCATGTCGCAATAACAGTTCTGCGATACCCTGTCTGCGAGCATCGTGCTCGACAACGACGTCTTCGATACGCGCCACCTTCCTTGTGGGAATGCGATAAAGGATCAGGGTCAGAACACCAACGATCCTCCGGGCACCTCGTGAATCATCGATCGCCAGCAGCAATTTCGTTGCCTCCGCCTCGATGATGGTTTGCAGTTCATCGCGAGTAGGCACTTCGGACGCCATTGTAAGTTGCGGAATGAGAGAGCGGAATGCCGCACAAAGTTCGTCGCTTGCCTGCTTCGCCTCTACGATTTCTATCATTCAAGTACGCTCTCCGGCTTACTCATCACCAGTAAAGCCCATTTACCTTGTTGCACGACGCTGTTTCCCTGGTTCAACAAATCCACTTTGAAATAGATCAACCCTCCTCCCAACGGACGCACGAGTTTGGCATTGGTTACCGTAGCGCGCATCGAAATGGTGTCCCCGATGTAGATCGGTAATCGGAATTTCCAATCCTCGATTTCGCGAAATGCCAGCACCGTTCCCTCGATGAATCCTGTGCGTGTGGCCAGGGACACGGCGATGGAGAGACCGAGCAGTCCATGCGCCACCCGCTGACCGAGTGGGTGCTTCGAGGCAAAAATCGCATCCGTATGTATCCTCGTCCAATCTCCTGTCACACTCGCAAATCCCACTACGTCTGCTTCTGTGACCGTTCGCCCTACACTTTGAATTTCCTGACCGATTTCGAATTCATCGAAGTACAAACCTCTTTGATACGGGTATCTTGATCCAACCATGTCATCCTTTACCTTTCTCGGCAAATGAGGATTCGTCGAACCCAATTTATGGACAGCGCAAACGAACGGGGGCACCGCACTTTGCTTTTCTGACCGGTATAACCCCGTTATCGTCCAAACGTGTTCCATAAAGACGATCTATACAAATCGCCAAGGATCGCCGCCGGCAAATACGGTAATCGAACACGAACTGAGGATGAGGACTTACTTATGGGATTTATGAGATGAACCGCAGCACCTGCGGTAATTTCCCTCCAGCGCAGCGGCATCAGACTGGCGTGCAGCTCCGTGTATCGCTTTAGGTGACGATCCAATGGGTCGCACTTGCACGAGCCAACAGATTCCCATCGGGATCACGGACACGCGCCGAAAAATACAGCTTCTTTTCATCTGCTTCAACGAATTGCGCTTCGATCGTGATGTGACCCATCTCAGGAGAAACGGATCGATTGTACGTTATTTCCAATCTTCGCGTGACGTTCGGTGGAGCAACCAGCATACTCAACGGGCCGAGCGTGTTATCGATGGCAGCCGCCAGCATGCCTCCCTGCATCGTTCCGTATGGATTGCAGTAACGTTCGAGAACCGGGAAACGGGTTATCAGGCAGCCTTCTTCTGCGTCGAAATGCACGAACTTACCCTTCATGTCTACAAACACAGGCGGCGGGATCTGATAGTTGTCGAACTTCTCACCCAATTTGGATCTCAGCAGTTCCAGTAAATATGAAGATGTCATCCGATTTCCCCGGCATATCGATAAATTTCAACGCTCCAAATTGCAAGTAGAATGACTACACGCAATTTACTCTCCGTCTGGAATCTCAAAGTCAATACTTTCCAAGAACGTCTCCTTTTCCTCCGAACCCATGCGATCCACCAACACGCGTAAAGTGTAGCCGCCGAGTAAGACGCCGTCCTCGATGATCATCCAATCCGTGACGTCTTCCCGAGGGACCTGCACTTGTTCGTCGAGATTCAAATACGTGGCATCCAATGGCTGATTTCCGATTCGTCCCGAAAATTGCTCCCTATCGTACTCTACATCGTACAACCAGATGTGTTCGAAGGAAGCAGGGTCATCCTTCGTCGCAAATTTCGCCTTGATCGAAAAATGAGTTTGTCCAGGCTTCGGTGAATTGAGGAACTCAACAAACGTGTCCAGAGTCGCTTGGGCTTGCTCGATGGCTGCGTTCATATCCTCATCTTCTGAAGCGATGCGGTACACATCGGGCTCCCCTTCCCGCTTGACGACGTCATCTCCTTGCAGCAGCGAGCAACCTGAAGCCAGCGTCCATGCCAGTATGCAAACGAGAATCGTTCGTTTCATTTTCATCCTCCTTTGCGCCGGGTCGTTCCAGATCAAACGAAACATTTACACCTGTAAGTCTGCGCGCTCAAACCTGCATGATCTCGAGATATTTACTCGCAAACACACCATTTTCAATGCGCAGGCAGGGAATACCGCCGACGATTGGATAAACCACCAATGCCTCTGGGCTGAACAACATACCTCCGACCTCTTCCAACGGCGTCTTGTACTTCGGGCACGCCAGGACGTGACTCGAGGACGGCGCTCGTTCGTCCTTCCGAATAATCGTAAGAGCCGTCGGGTTCAAGGGATTCGAGGTAACCGGAAACAACTTATGCTCGATGACCTCGTATCCGAGTGATTCGGATACGCCCGTTAAATTCTTGCAGTACCCGTGTGAATCCATGCGCCGCCTGGCATCGTCGCCGGCCAATTCGTATCCGGGCTCCAGGAGAACGACGTACCGCATCGCTACTCGATAAAGCTCCTTGAGGATGACCTCCTCATAACCCCCATTGGGTTCGATCGAATGAGAGGTATATACAACATCGATCGAATTGTCCGCATACGGCAAGTGAAGCAAATTGCCTGTACACAGGGTCGCATTCCTGATCCCAGCTTTTTCAAGCCATTTCCGTGCATACGCAACCCGGGACCAACTCAAGTCAAAGGCGAAGCTTGGTATCGGCATTTCGAAGCCGAGCAGGACACCGGAAAACGTCGTGGCCTCCCCCACACCCGCTTCTAAAATCGAATTGGGTTTACATAAAGATCTGATCGTCCTGACAATTTCGGCACAATAATTCCGTTTGCGCTGTGCGACATCGCCGTCCGTCTGTGCATCCGTGTAGCTGCCCGCCTGTAAATCGTATGAAATTTCGATAATTTCATCTGTATTGTGGTCGACTTCCAATTCTTCGCGCAATATTTCGCTGATATTCTTTCCCTGTTCGTACAGCGTTTTCAATTGACGAGGCGTCAGCATCAGCCACCTCTCTCCTTGTCAGCCGCAGATCGTCTTTAGCAACAGCCTGGCAGATCCGGTCCGGGCACCTTTGTGATTTCGTATGACTTGAAGAAACGCATAGAAATCAACCCATTATAAATGATCTTCGTAGACAGACATGCGATCCCATATAGATTTTCCACTTGTGTTCGAAAACCTGATTGCACTTGCCTATTGCGAATCGTCGAACTTGATATAATAGCCCATCATGGGATTTAGCAGGATCATGAAAACCGCGGAACTCGCTCGTTCGATCACTCGAAACGGAAGCAAACAAACGTACGTGACGGCACGGTTGATGGTGGACAGGGAGTTCGTCGACGACTTCCTCAGTGCGTACGCGTATTTCCGCTGGGTCGATGATGTGATTGACGTTTATTCACTATCCGATCAAGAACGTATCGCCTTCATGGAACGCCAGAAAATTATCATCGAAGGACTTTTTAATGGCGAGACGTTCGAAGATCTATCAGACGAAGAAAAGATAATCGCCAATCTCATTCGACACCGTTCGCCGAAAGACGAAGGATTGGCGTCTTTCATACGCAACATGCTTGCGATCATCGATTTCGATGCCCACCGCAAGGGGCGCCTCATCAAACGAAACGAACTTGCCTGGTACACAGAGAGGTTGGGAATATCTGTCACCGATGGCATCCAATATTTCATTGGGCACGGTCATTCTTATTCCAAAACAAGTGAACAATATCTGGCTGCAACCGCTGCACACATTACTCACCTTCTACGTGATATGCTTCTGGATATCGCAGACGGCTTCATCAATATACCGATGGAATATCTGCAGGCGCACAATATTGATCCCAACGACTATACGACTCAAGCGTTTCGAGCGTGGGTAAAGGATCGAGTGGAATTAGCCCGTCAGATGTTTATCGAAGGTAAAAGATATCTGGATCGTCTGGATGTTCTACGTTGCAAAATTGTCGGCTATTGGTATTGTGCACGATTCGAGGGCGTACTGGACTTGATCGAAAGGGACGATTACATCCTACGTGAGGTGTACAACGAAAGGCGGAATATTGCCACCCATTTGAAAATTGGTTGGATCGGGATCAGCGTCACGCTGCGCCATCTGTTCCGTAAGTTGACGAGCATGATCTACCCACAAAGTATCCGCTGATCGGCCTACCGCCTACTTTTCTACCTTCATTCGCCGTCGAACTCGACTATTTTCTCACCAGATCACTGACCATCACCTGATCCCTTTGACGGTCTTTACCGACCCAGAAGTCCTTCGTTCCCACGATTCGAAAGCTTTGCCGCGTGTAAAAAGCTATCGCCCTGCCGTTGTTCTCCCAAACCCCAAGCCAGAGAATCCGGCCACCAAGTTCAATCGCAGATGCTTTCGCCGCATCCATCAAATCCTGCGCAGCCCCCTTTCCCTGCCAAGGTTTGTCGATGTAGAAACGCCATAATTCGATGGGTAATTCACCTTCAACACAATCAGGAGCAGGACCCTTTCTTACTTGAGCGTAACCGATAATCTGATCCTCAAATTCCACAATCAGCGTTTGGATACTCTCATCTTTTATTTCCGCCTTTTGTCGAGATGCACCATACCTTTTAGACAGGAATTCGTTCAAATCCATGGGATCGGTAAATTCACCGAAAGTTTGGGAATACATCCGGGAAGCGAACGCTGCCAGATTTTCTGCATCTTGGGGAATTGCATTTCGAATAACACTCATTCCATCTCTTCCAAACGATTGGCCATTCTGGTCATTGATAATTGCCTCAATTTCCCATTTAAAACTTAGTAAATGGGATGCTACCTTCCTTCAGACGATATCATAATATAAGAATAACGACTATTTCCAACATACAATCGACATAGAATATGGCTATGCGCAGTGTCGCGGGCAGCCTCCTCAGATTGACAGCGACCGCCTCGCGCGATAGAGTAAGCACCGGTCGATCTACACTCAACCCGGACCGACAACGCTGCAGTAACAAGGAGGCCACCTTGAAACGTATCCTGCTCATCCTCGCCACTATTTTTGTGCTGGCTGCCTGCAATGCACCGCTAAATGCCACGCCATCAGCGACGATCACCCTCCCTCCACCGGCCACCGAAACAGCCACGCTGGAGCCCACGAGCACCGCGACAGCGCAGGTGCTCGTAGTCGCGGCGCCGGACCCATCGACCGTCGTGCTTGATTTCGTCGCTGCAATGTGCACTGCCGAATGGTCGAACAACGGCGAATACTTGCCCTGCCCCGGAGACCCAAACGACACGGGCGCCGGCTATGTACAACGGCTGGAGCATACGATCATTTCAGGCGATATCCTGGTCGAGTCACCTTCGCTGATCACCATCCCGGCTTATGAAAGGCTATCCGGTATTTTCGGTCATTATCCGGCCATCGAGGTCTGGGAAGGCGACATATTTCACGCGGTTCTGGCGTGCAAACCTTCCGCCATCGCTTGCGACGTCGATTTCAGCCTCAGTTATTTCGATACCAACGGTACATTTCACGACCTTTCACCTGACCTCGGACCACGGCCGATCTCCGACCATGACGCCGCAAGCGGCGCACATACCGAAGTCGAAGTCGATCTGAGTTCGCTTACCGGCCAAACGGTGGAGTTCGTTCTCGTCGTGCGTACACAAGGCGATCGCAAACTGTACAATCCAATTTGGATCAGCCCATACATCCAACGCGATCCAGAAGCTCAGCAGCCCGCGCCCGTCGTCGTCGCCACGGCAACCACATCCAGTCCCAGCACATCGAGCGGCACACCGGGAACGATATCGGGGATGGTCGACATGGCGTCCGCGCCTCCGTACCTCAAGGACTCCTACACGGGCGGCGAGTCGCCCGTCGTGGTCATGTTCTTCAATCTGGACGACAACACCTGGTGGTGGATCCACAGCACACCCACCCATCCATATTTCAGGATGACGGTTCCACCGGGGAACTACCACGTCGTAGCTTACGCCAGGGGCGTCGGCGGCGTTCCTTACGTTACCGGCGGATACACCGGCAGCAACCCTTCCTGTGGAAAGACGCTGAAAACCGTCAGCGTACCCCCGAACGGCAGCGTCGAGAACATCGTCATCGCCGATTGGAACTGGAACTGCGGTGGTGATGCGTATCGTCCTGACAAACCCCCATCTGTGCCGCTCCCTTAAACCACCGAGAGGCATATTCACAAGCTCCCCCCAAAAGGGGAGCTTGTGATTTCGAATTGAAGATCTGTTGGAATCAATCCAACGGTTTCGGAACGGTAGGCTCCAGCAGCGCCTGACGCACGAAGCTGTGAAGTGGCGTACTGCGCCGCTTTACCATCATCACTGTCACTTTGGCCTGCCGGGCGACACGTTCCGTCATCGTACCGACCAACAGATTCTTGAACACCGGCTCGTCACTCGCCGCCAGGACGATCAAGTCATAGCCCGCCGCCTGCTCCAGGATCGTCGTCCCGAGATCGATCCCTTGCACGACGCGCGATTCCAGGTTTCCGAAGTCGATCCCGTCGACGCTGTCTTGCAGCGCCCGGGAGCCGCGCACGTGGCCTGGCTCCTTGGCATGGAAGGGAACGATGTGCAGCGCAGTGACCAATGCGGGTTCCGGCTTCTCCGCCGACGCCATGTCCACCGCCAGTTTGACCGCGCGCCGGCTGTTGGGACCTCCGGAAACCGGCACGAGGATTTTCTTCAAGGGACGCCATTGGCGGTAGCGTACGACGACCACGTCTGTTGGCGGGTTGTCCACGATTGGATCGATCACCGATCCGAACACCTTGCCGGATGTATGGGTATATCCGGGCCACCCCAGAACGATTAGATCGGAAGCGTTTTCCAGCGCAGTCTGACGAATTGCCGCTGACACACTGCGCCCGAGGCGGATAATGGTGTGTACGGGAACTTCGTAGCTGCGCGCTTGCTCAATCACTTCTTCCAGGTAAACGCGGCCTTCGCGTAGCAAGAAGCGCCCGTCTCCCAGCGTGAGCTGTGGCGGCACTTTGGCCACGTTCAAAGCCAGGACTTCACCCTGCCGCTGTTGCGCGAGGATCGCACCTATGGCGCCCAGAACCCGCGCCTCTTCTTTCGTGGACACAGGGACCAGGACGGAGTAATCCCGGCTGACCAAAACCTCTTCGAGCAGAATTTCTTTGGGCCTTTCCATCTCCTCGACGCGCGAGAAATAAAATGCGTAGGCAAGCAGGCCAATCACCACCCAGATGATGGTCGCATACCAGGCGATGGCACTGAATTGGAACACATACACTGCCAGAACTGCGTTGGAGAATATCGCAAGCACCGGCAGCACCGGAAACCAGGGCACCATGAAACCGCGCTCGAGTTCGGGCCGCTGCAATCGCAAGAACAGCACGGCGAGATTTACCATCAAAAATAGCAGCAAGAACATGATACTCGCCGCAGAAGCGACATCCTGGATGGGAAGGGTCCAGGCCATGAGGACCATCAAGCTGCCGGTGGTCAACACAGCCAAATACGGTGTGTGACGCTGCGGGTGGATCTTGGCGAAGAACGACGGCAGGTTGTGATCGCGGCCCATGGCAAAAGAGACTCTAGATGAAGCATAAGTCGTGGCGTTTAAAGCCGAAGTCGTGGACGCCAGCCCACTCAAAAGCAGGATCAACCCGCCGATGCCTAACGGAAATACTTGCTGAGCGACTTGAATCACGGCGACTTCACCTTGCTGACCGAGGTAGGTATAACCCGCCTGACCATTCGGTGGTTGGACGGCACCAATCGCCACGAAACCCACCAATACATAAATCAAGACCGCGATGCCGATAGAATAAAAGACTGCCCGCGGGATGTTGCGATTCGGATCGATGACTTCCTCTCCCGATTGAGCGATAATCTCATAGCCCTCAAAAGCGATAAAAGTCAACCCCATCGCCACGAATACACTGAAGAAGCCGTTCGGGAAGAAATCTGCAGTGAAGCGCGTGTACCAGGAATCTATCCGCAGCATGGCAACGACGCCAAAGAACACCAAACAGCCTAGAATGGCGATTTTGGTCACCGTGAGAAAATTACCGACAGCAGCCGTTTCCGATGCGCCCCGGTAATTGGTCGCGATGAAGATGAAGATGATGAGCGTCATGAAAATCCGGCTCAACTGCTCTACGGACAATCCCATGACCGGTATATTGAAGAGGAATACCAGTTCTGCTGCGAAACGACCAAACGCCAGTGCATACAAGCTGCCGGCTATGGTTTGGGCAAACCAGCTCATCCAACCGGACAAGAACCCCAACGTCCCCCCGAGTGCTTCTTTGATCCATTGGTAGCCGCCTCCCGCACCGGGAAATGTAGAACCAAGCTCGGCGTAGGACATCGCCGTAAACGAAGTCACGAGACCGTTGAGCAAGAAGACAAGGATCAAAGCGGGGCCGGCAATACCGGCGGCGATACCCGTGAGGACGAAGATACCCGCACCTACCATGCCACCCACACCGATCATGGTAACGGTGAATAAATTGAGGTTACGGCTAAGGGTTACTTCCTGCCTGCCCTGAGTGTCGGTCTCAGTACTTACGGTCAATTTACCTCCTTCAATACTTTCTGGTACGGGCCATTGAAAGACGGCCAACGAGGTATTGTACTCGAATCCGCACGCGTCGCCTATGTGGAATATCGCTCAACAAGCATACTACGTACACTTGCATCCTGCAGCTTACAATCGTTTGTCAATAAGAATATGGATAAAGAAATGCCGCTGACGATGAGATGCATTGCGATAATTAACCTCCTGCTGGAAATCCCGTTTCATAGATTCGCACTAGTGGAGATCTAGATTGGAAATTACTATGTATCGATCAACTGTGCGGTTACCAGATCCAGATCATCCGCCTCTTGGGCAGCAACTATCCACATCACCTCGTGGTCCTGATAGACAAACAAGGATCGAGTATCCCCCTGCCATCGAAGGACCCGACTAAAAGCATGGAGATCGCGTTCGATTTCTTCAATCTGATCGTCGAATTCGAAGATCAACCGATGAGCGAGCACAAATTGACGGGCATCTTCTGCGCTGTCCCACTCAATCTTCCACACAAAAATATCACGTACGTCTTCCACATTCTCGTAAAGAACGTAGCGGTCACCACCCCATCCGGCAGCTGCCACTTCAGCCGCACTGG
>DAOUEE010000159.1:0-4811 GCA_034430695.1 Anaerolineales bacterium
TACCAGAAGGGCTGGACATTCCCGAATGCGGTGCGGGGAAACCCGCTGCACACCAAATCCCTGCCGATCGATAAGTTCAACCGCTACACCAGTCCGCCGCAGGAAGTGAAAGAGACTCTACGGAACGGACTGCAGGCGGACAAACTCGGCGACGTGATCTACAGCAAGTCGACGGTGAAAGTCGAAAACCCGAAACCGGCCACCGACATCAACTTCTTCGAAGGATTCTGGATCGCTTTCGACCCCAACACGCAAGCGGAATACAGTTGGTATCAGTACTGGTTCGGGAACACGCTTTTCCCGTGCGACGAATCACCGGAAGGCATGGTAACCGTCTGCCCAGATGGCGCCGGTCCGATGCCCCAGGATGACGTGCTGATGTTGATCATGACGCTTGATTCGGATGTTCCGATCGTCGAACCGGAGTTTTTATATGTTTACAGCGCGGTGCTCGACACGGATGGCGATCCCGCCAACGACTTCGTCGCCGATCCCTATTACGACTGGGATTATTACCAGGGCACGGATCGCTGGTACACCATCGCCTGGGATCCGTACCAACATGCCTGGTTCATGTCAGTGACCAATGCCAGCGCCGGATATACCACGGTAGCGAGCAACGCCCGCGGCGCGATCCTTGGCGACATGGTGATCTTCCTGATACCTGCCGACGAGATCAGCGTTCAGCAGCCCGGCTATCGGCTGACGGCTTTCGCGCACAAAGGATACTATGCACCCGCCAACTCGAGCGGCGATGTTACCGGCGCCGATCCCACGGAACCGCTGCTGATCGTACCGGAGGATAGTCTATCGCTGAGCGAGTGAGTCGATTGGCCACGACGCTGTGGCCCGGCAAACGACACTCGAATGTCGTCCGTTAACAAACAGGACAGCCTGTTTGGCAAAGGCCGTCCTGCATTTAATGGTCACCGCCATTCAGACGTTGAATTGTCGTGTTTTCCGCATCGCGGGGAGATATTTCACAACATTTTTCGCACGATCCAGAAGGCCTCCGATTCGCGGAACTTCGTAAAACCGTGCGCCAGATACATCTGCAAAGGACCGTGGTAATTACCCGCATCGTCGGAAACGCCAAGGCGAGGGTAGGCTTCGGCGAGTTTCAACCCCGCTCGTTGGAATGAGTCGCAAGCCGCATCCAGCAGCAACCCGGCGATCCCCTGGCGGCGATGCTCTTTTTCTATCACGAAACACACGATGGAACCTACGTCTTTCTCGTCTTCAACGGCATACTCGGGCCACTGCACCAGGGCCGGGAATTTTCGACGGGCTGCGGCCTTGCACCATCCCACCAGTCGATCCTGATCGTAGGCGAGGAATCCGGGAAATTGGCCTTCATGGATGAGCTTTGAGGCGAGGTCTCGATTCTGTGCGGCGGTTCTCGATTCCCACTGCCCAACGTCATCTACGTGATAGTAGCAGCAAAAACAGCCGGACCATTCGGGGTTGTCGGAGAAAGCGGGTCCATCGAAAAATGCCAGGTAATCCGGCAGGAGGTCGGGGGTCATTTTTCGAATCGCGATCGTACCAGGCATCGAATCCTCACGCGGCGCGCCGGAAGGCTGGAATACCGTCGGGATCAACTTCTCGCGCGGCGCTGCCTACAGTCCCTGCCGCCAGGGCGCCATTTCGTGTTGCTCGGGGGCCGCCTGGCTACTCGAACGACTCATGAAGCTGTCGAATGAGATCACTGCGCGTGTAGACGGTGATCACGTCCCCTTCCCGGAGCACGGTGTGGCCGTGAGGGATGATCACCTTGGAATTTCGATGGATCGAAACGATGATGCAATCTTCAGGCAGACTGGAGGCGAGTTCGGAAATGGGTTTCCCTACCGCTCGATCGGTCTTATGCATGGCCAATTCCAGGTACTCCATTCCCTGCGATTGCTCTTCTTTGGTCCGCTCGATACGTTGGCCCAGTTCCGACCGGCGTACCATGGCGATGTTGTAGGCACGGATGGTGTCCTGGCGTCCAATCACCCCGATCAACTGGCGTGGGTCGTCACGGGAAACCACGGGAATGCGTCCCAGCCCGCGAGGGCCCATTTTGATCAAAACGTCCCCGATCGATTCATCCGGGTAGGCCAACACGAGATCCTCGAACGGCGTACCGATATCCTTGACGATCGTCTCTTTCGGCCGGTGTAATCGAACGGCGTTTTCCAAATCGCTCACCGTTACGATCCCCCACAATTTCCCCTCATCATCAAGGATGGGGAATCCCTGGTGGCGTTTTCTGCCCAGCGACTCGGAAAAGCCCTGGATGGAAAGATCGTGGTCGAGGGTATCGATCTCCGTGCGCATGACCTCGTTCACCTGTACGCCCTGCAGCACGTCGACGTCGCGACCGTAGCGCAAATTCACGCCTCGCCGCGATAGTTTGAGTGTATAGACCGACTGCTTGTGCATTATTTTCCGCGCCAACAGCGTTGCTACGACGACGGTCAACATCAATGGCAGGATGATGCGATAGTCCCCGGTAAGTTCAAAGAGGATCAACACGGCGGTCATTGGCGCCTGTGCGGCTGCCGCGAAAACCGCCCCCATACCTACCAGGGCATATGCGCCGGCCGGCGCGGGTGTGAAGGGCACCGTCGTCTGCAAGAGCACCCCGAACGCAGCGCCCAACATGGCCCCCATGAAGAGGGAGGGCGCGAAGACTCCTCCCGAACCTCCGGAGCCCAGGGTGATCGCTGTAGCCAGCAGCTTCAGTACGAGCAGTACGAAGACGGCTTCGAGAACGATCTGGTTCTGCAGCGTGTTCCCGATCACCTCATACCCAACGTTGAAAATCTGCGGAAGGCTTTCCCACTGAACCGACGTGAACTGTGGATAGACAAGAGCCAACACACCGATGAGCGCGCCCCCTACAGCCGGTTGGAACCATTCAGGGATGGATTTCCAGCGTTCAAAAAGGTCCTCGAGGCCATAGAGTATCTTCACGAAGGCCACCGCGACCAGCGCAGCCAGAATTCCCAGGAGCGGATAGAAGAAGTACTCCCAGATGCTGTTGATGTGATACTGCGAAACGAGGGGAAAAGCCGCCACGTCACCGAAAAAAGCTTGTCCGATCACACTGGCAGTCACCGACGAAATGACGATCGTGCTGAAATGGGCCACCGAAAGCTCACCCAGAATGATCTCGATGGCGAATACGACTCCAGCGATGGGTGCATTGAACGTGGCCGCAATGCCGCCAGCCGCACCGCAGGCGACAAGGTTGCGGATGCGTTCGTCGGAGAGGCGGAAAATCTGGCCCACGGTAGACCCCAGGGCCGAACCGATCTGAACGATCGGTCCTTCGCGCCCGACGGAACCGCCGCTGCCAATGCAGATCGAGGAAGCCAGGGATTTGATCACCGCCACGATGGGACGGATCCGTCCTCCTTTGAGCGCTCCGGCTTCCATCACTTCCGGAACCCCGTGCCCCTTCGCCTCGCGGGCGAAATAGAAGACGAGAAGGCCGACGATCAAACCGCCGACCGTCGGCACGATGACCACGTAGGCTTTTCCCCAGGAGGCCGTCAAATCAGGCAGCCACTCATATCCAACCCACTCCACGCCGCGAATCAGGTAGCGGAAGAGGACCGCGCCGATCCCTGCGCCGATGCCGATTAAAATCGAGGTGAATACGAGGATGAACTCCTCTGAGGCCACCGGGCTTGCCAGGAACCTGCTCCATAAGTCGCGCAGGCGCCGCATCAAAACTTGCGTGGGCTGTGCCACGTTCTCACCTTCGATACCGGTCATTCAGACTCTCCAAGCTGTATTCGGCTAGAGCACGTGCGAAAGAGATGTGACTTTCATGCACTTAGCATGTATAGGACTGTTGCGGAATTTCGTCAAGGGGAAAATCGTCCGACAAGCGACGTTCGAACGATCAGCGTTGCGAAATGATCGATCCCGGCGGATATCGATCGTCAATCGAAAACGAGCGTTTGTAATACTGCGTCGAGCGGCTCGAGCGTCCTGGAATCGTGAAGCGAGAATCCGAACAGCTGCCCATCCTTCTTCATAAAAGTCCATTCCACCGTGATCGGTACATCACCGCCTCCGATTTCTACTCGAACGGCAGGATATTCTCCCATCCGGATCGATTCCAATGCGGGCTGCGAACAAGTGGAACACTGCAGACGGATGAATTCTTCGATGGAGAGCACCGCATCGTCAGCGATGATGATGCGGCTCGTGCCCGGACCACCCGAGGCAGCCGGGTCGACGCCAAGTGCGTAGGAGTCGTACGTTATCCCGTCCTGGGAAATGGATATTGGGCCAACGACCTGCCATTCCTTTGGCAAGACCAGGCTGAATCCCCCTTCCTGGTTGACGTAGCGCACCGCAGAGTCGCTGGCTGCAGTTGGATTCCCCATCTTTTCGATCTTATCCGCTGCAGGAACTTCTACGGCCGCAACGGAAACACATGAAGACGTAAACAGACCAATGAGCAGCAGGCTTGAAACGAGCCGGAATTGCAGCATCGCATACCTCGCAACAAAGATAGTGGGATTCTACCCGATCCAAAGCCATCGTTTCCTGCGTCGTACATCATCCCTGCGGCGAACCGGGACTTGGAGCAAGCCACAATCTCGCAAATCGAATACAATAACGTGGGCCGCCGGTTGAACGCTGCATCTACTGTGGAACCGACTGCATCCCAACTATCGAATCGGATCAAGAAAGGAGCAACGTATCATGGACGAGATCTCCAGGTTTTTCAGAGGACTTTATGATCAATTTTTGCTTCGTGACGTCGTCGCCAAGGTCATTCCCGGATTATTGCCATTGATCGCGCT
>DAOUEE010000160.1:0-6800 GCA_034430695.1 Anaerolineales bacterium
GGGATCTTGTGCGCCAGATTCGCGATCAGGGCGCTACCGTCTTTTTGACGACGCACTTCATGGAAGAGGCCGAACGTCTCTGCGATCGGGTGCTCATCATGGATGAAGGAAGGATCGTTGCCCTGGATACGCCCGAAGCGCTGATACGCTCATTGGGTGTGGAACGTCGTTTGGTGTTCACCGTTGCGGATCAATGGGATTCACAATCACTCGTAGAGTTACCCCGGGTCGATCGCGTGGAGCAAATCGGTGAGCGGGTGGTGGTCTATGGAAGTGGAGAACGTTTCGCAAGTTCGGTCGTGCACGGATTGGAGACCTCCGGTGTCGATTTTCGCGATCTGCGCACGCAGGATCCGACGCTGGAGGACGTGTTTCTGTCCCTGACTGGCCGGCGGATGCAGGAGGAATAACATGCGTGGTGTAAAGGAACTCACTTGGATCAATCTGAAGCTGAACATCCGTGAACCAGTTGGTGCATTTTTCACGCTGGCGTTTCCCCCATTGATGGTGGTGCTCTTCGGTGCGATGTATGGCAACGATCCATCGCCGATTTTGGGCGGTTATGGCTCGATGGACGTGAGCATGCCCGGATACACGGCCGTGATTCTCAGTACGGTAGGTTTGATGAACATCCCCATCACAATCGGCGCTTATCGAGAGTTTGGTGTGCTGCGCCGTTATCAAGCATCCGCAATGCGTCCGCGCGTGTTCATTTCGGCCGACGTGATCGCCAACATGCTGATGACGATCCTGGGATTGGCCCTGCTCGTCCTGTTTGGGTGGTTGTTGTACGATGTGCGCTTCGAGGGCAACGTACTCAGTTACGTGCTCGGTGTCATCTGGTGCGGATTGGCGATATTTGCATTCGGCTACTTGATCGCCAGCCTGGCGCCGGGTGCGCGAACTGCGCAGGTGATCGGTATGGTGCTCTTCTTCCCGATGATGTTTCTGTCCGGTGCGACGATTCCGATGGAAATTCTACCCGAATCCATTCAAAACATCGCCAATTATCTGCCGCTTACGTACGTGGTCAATTTGCTGCGCGGCCTGTGGTTTGGGGAAGCCTGGCGGGATCACATTTTGGCCGTCACGATCCTGGCGGGAATTCTCATCGTGAGCACAACGTGTGCGGCGCGATTATTTCGCTGGGAGTAAGAATCTACTGCTCGGATCTCCGCCGTAATCAATCTGTAGTGGAAACGGCCTGGCCGTATCCACTCGAGCGAAGAAGGTTGCTCGAAAAAGCGACCTTCTTCGCTTTTTCCTTTACAGGACATGTTGGGGTTGATAGACTCTATAAATAGACTAAATTGAGGTGAAGATGTCCCTTTTGACGAATTGGAAAGAGGTGCTCGACACGGCCAATCTGTCTTCCGACAAGGAGATGGACGTGATCAGCAAATGGATGATCATCACCCGGGCGGCTGTTTTCTCGATGACCGCCACATCGGGTTTGATCGGTGGTTTGCTGGCCGCCGCTCGATCGGATCATCCCAATTGGCTGAACTTTGCATTGGCGTTGATCGGCCTGGTGCTCGCTCACGCAGCCAACAACATGATCAACGACTTCTTCGATCTCGAGGAGGGCGTCGACACGGAGGAGTATGCCCGTGCGCAGTACGCCCCCCATCCGATCCTGAGCGGCATGATTTCCAAGCGCGGCCTTTTACTTGCCATACTGTCCGTCACGTTCATCGATGCGCTCATCATGCTGTATTTCACCTACACCGTGGGGGCAATGGTTTTGGTTTTCGCGCTGTCCGGATTGTTCATCAGCGTGTTTTACGTTGCGCCCCCGATTCGTTTGAAGCACATCGGCTTGGGAGAACTGGGCGTCTTCCTGGTGTGGGGTCCGTTGATGATCGGCGGTACGTACTATGTGACGGCTGGTGTGCTGCCGCCGGCCGGCGTTTGGCTGGCATGTGCGCCTTATGCCCTGGTGGTTGCCACGGTGTTGATCGGCAAGCACATCGACAAGATCGAGGCCGATCGAGCGAAAGGCATCCACACGCTGCCTGTGGCAATCGGAGAACGCCCTGGCCTGTGGCTGAACATGGTGTTGATGGCCGCTTTCTATCCCATCGTCGTATTGCTCGTACTCACGGGCACCCTGGGTATCTGGGTTCTGCTGGTCGTTCTGGCTCTTCCCCGCCTCGCACGCGTGCTTAAAATCTATACCGCGCCTCGCCCACAGGAACCCCCGGAAAATTATCCGGTGTGGCCTTTGTGGTATGTATCCGCTGCATTCTTCCACAACAAGCTGGCCGGCGGGTTGTTTGTTTTGGGGTTGATCATGAACCTGATCCTCCCCTTATCGTTGTAGCCTTGTATACTTTCGCTGTCGTGAATCAAAATCGAGACGCCCGGATCGGGTATCTCGATTTCGTTCCGTATGAAGTCGACGCGTTGCACTTTCCGGGTTCAGAATACGAAGCTACTTCTGGCTCATGAGCAATTTCACGTATTGGGCGCGTTCGAAGGCGAAGGGATCTTCGACTTCGCTCTGGCTCAGCTTCCCACGGAAATCGGATAGTTTATTATAGCCGTGCTCGTCCATCCAGCCTTCCAATTCTCGCAGCATGGTGGAAAGGTAGGGGATGCCGTTCTCCAAGAGTGCGGAGGCCGATTGAACGACGGACGCGCCGGCGAGGATCGCCTTGGCGGTGTCCAGGCCGGAGTGCACGCCGGTGTTCAAAGTCAGGTCGGCCTTGATCTGATTGTAGAGAATGGCCACCCAGCGCAGTGGGAGTTTCATCTCCTGGGGCGTGCTGAAGACCATTTCGTTGATCAACTCCTCCTTCTGGGTATCGATGTCCGGCTGAAGGAAGCGGTTGAAGAGAACGAGCCCCTTGACTCCGCGTTTGGCGAGCTGTGCCGCCACGTTGGCTGTGGAGGTGTAGTACGGGCTGAGCTTAACGGAGACCGGGATTTTCACTTCACTGAGCACGGCCTCCACGATCTCGTAAAGCGACTTCTCCACATCGGCGGCGTTTTTATCCGTGTTGGTCACCACCGAATATACATTCAATTCGAGCGCGTCGACCCCCGTGTCCTCGAGCTGCTTCGCGTATTTCGTCCAAGTGCCCGAGCTGATGGCGTTCAGGCTGGCGATAAGCGGCATTTTGACTTCTGCGCGCGTCTTTTCGATCCACATTAAATGTTCGCTGGCTTCACCGTGCTCGATGTGCGGAAAATAGGATAAGGCCTCCGGGTAGAACTCTGAGCCGAAGGATAGTTCTTCTTCCAGGCGTAGACTTTCAAACAGGATTTGTTCTTCGAAGAGCGAGCGGATTACCAACGCACCAGCGCCGGCTTGCTCGGCTTCTTTGATGCGATCGATGAAACTGGAGATAGAACACGCCGCGACCAGGATCGGCGTCTCGAGATCGATTCCCATGTAAGTTGTTTTTATGTCGGCCATTATCTCTCCTCTCGAAATTTAGCGGACAATTAAAGCATAACAAATAATACACCCATCTGGAATAGTGATAGGTGTCCTGCAATTTACAATGCCCTTTTACACTGTTGAAAACGCGCAAAGGCGAATACCGTATAATGTGGTTTTTCACCGACGTTTTTACGCGCATTAATGAGATTTGAAAACGAACTTGTTTCAGTTCGATAAGAAGGAGTCATAGATGCCCAAAAAGAAAGCAGAGCGTAAGTTCGTTCCATACGATGGCAATGCCGCAGCCGCGCACGTCGCGTATGCCACGAATGAGGTGATTGCGATCTATCCCATCACGCCCTCATCGCCGATGGGCGAGATTGCCGACGAGAAAGCGGCCAACGGCCAACCCAATATTTGGGGAACGATCCCCAATGTGGTCGAAATGCAGGCGGAGGGTGGAGCTGCCGGGGCGGTACATGGCGCCTTGACGACAGGGGCATTGACGACGACGTTCACGGCCTCTCAGGGGTTGTTGTTGATGGTGCCCAATATGTTTAAAATCGCCGGCGAACTCACGCCGGCCGTTTTCCACATCGCCGCACGTTCTGTTGCGGCGCAAGCGTTGTCGATTTTCGCCGATCACAGCGACGTAATGACCACCCGATCCACCGGGTGGGGGATGCTCTCATCGAACAGTCCGCAGGAAGTCATGGACATGGCGTTGATCGCGCAGGCCGCTGCGCTGGAGGCGAGCATTCCCTTCCTGCACTTTTTCGACGGTTTTCGCACCTCACACGAGATCCAGAAAATCGAAGAACTGACGTATGACGACATGCGCGCCATGATCGACGACGAATGGGTCATTCGCCATCGCCAACGCGCACTCTCCCCCGACCATCCCACGATTCGTGGAACGGCGCAAAATCCGGACGTGTTCTTCGCCGCACGCGAGACGGTCAATGCCTATTATCAAAAGGCGCCCCAGATCGTTCAGGGAGCGATGGACCGCTTCGCCGAGATCGTCGGGCGGCAGTATCGCCTCTTCGATTACATCGGCGCGAAAGACGCCGAACGCGTCGTGATCATGATGGGCTCCGGCGCAGAAACGACGCACGAAGTCGTTGAGTACCTCACGAAGCAAGGCGAGAAAGTGGGCTTGATCAAGGTCCGTCTGTATCGTCCTTTCAGCGGAAAGGCTTTGCTCGCGGCCTTGCCCGAGACGGTGCGCGGCATTGCTGTGTTGGACCGCACCAAAGAGCCGGGCGCAGAAGGAGAGCCGCTCTATCTGGACGTTCAAAATGCGGTCACCGAAGCCGTAATGGACGGCCGTCTCAGCCGCGAGGATATGCCCCTGGTCGTGGGCGGGCGCTACGGATTGGGCTCGAGGGAGTTCAACGCCGGAATGGCGAAATCCGTATTCGACAACCTGGCCGAAGACAAACCGAAGAATCATTTCACCGTCGGCATCGACGACGACATCATGCACACCAATCTGCCGTGGGACAATTCATTCTCCTCCTTGCCTGAAGGCGTTCACCAGGCGATGTTCTACGGCCTGGGCGGTGATGGTACCGTCGGCGCCAATAAGAACTCGATCAAGATCATCGGCAAATCAACCGATAATTATGCGCAGGGACATTTCGTTTACGATTCGAAGAAGTCCGGGTCGATGACGATCTCGCATCTGCGCTTCAGTCCGAACCCGATCCACAGCACGTACGTGATCCAACAGGCGGAATTTCTGGCCTGCCATGCGTTCCAATTTCTCGAGCGCGTGGATATCGTCAAGAATCTGAAACCGGGCGGCATTTTCCTGCTCAACAGCCAGTATCCCGCCGACGAAGTCTGGGATCGTCTGCCGCAGGAAGTACAGCAGGCGTTAATTGACAAACAAGCCAAGTTTTACCTGATCGACGCCTATTCCCTTGCGGATTCGTTGGGTTTGGGCGCGCGTATAAATGTCATTATGCAGTCGGCGTTCTTCGCGATCTCGGACATCCTGCCGGAAGATAAGGCGATGAAGATGATGGAGATGGCCGTCGAAGACACCTATGGCGACAAGGGCGAAGCCATCGTCGAGATGAACATCAAATCCGCCAACCTCGCCCGAAAACGCATCCATGAGGTGGATGTGCCGAAGAAAGCCACCTCGGACATCCACATGCGTCCCCCGGTGCCGGCTGACGCACCCGAATTCGTGCAGCAGGTTACGGGCGAGATGATCGCTCGCCGCGGTGAGGAGATACCCGTCTCCTTACTGCCGAATGACGGCACGTATCCCGTCGGAACGACGCGCTTCGAAAAACGCAACATCGCGCTCGAGATCCCGGTCTGGGATCCCGAGACCTGCATCCAATGCAACCAATGTGCGCTTGTCTGCCCGCATGCCACCATTCGTCCCAAGGTTTACGATGCTTCCTACGCCAATGGCGACTCTCCGGAAGGCTGGCAAGCCGCAGATGCCAAGGGCCGCGGTTTCGATGGTATGCTGTACACGCTGCAGGTCTCTCCAGAGGATTGCACCGGCTGCGGTACGTGCGTGTACATCTGCCCGGCTTACGCCAAAGACGAGTCTGGCAAGAAGACGGATCGCAAAGCCATTAACATGGCCGCGCAACCTCCGATCCGCGAGCAGGAAGTTGCGAAATGGAATTACTTCCTCTCCATTCCGGATCTCGATCCCGAACTGTTCAACCGCTTTACGACCAAAGGCTCGCAGTTAATGCGGCCGTTGTTCGAGTTCTCCGGGGCGTGTGCCGGATGTGGCGAAACGCCGTACGTCAAATTGCTGACCCAGCTTTTCGGCGATCGGCTGATCATCGCCAACGCCACGGGTTGCTCATCGATCTACGGCGGCAATTTGCCTACCACGCCGTATGCGCCGCGGGACGATGGGCGCGGACCGTCATGGTCGAACTCGCTCTTCGAGGACAACGCCGAGTTCGGGTTCGGGATGCGTTTGACGATGGACAAACTATCGGATGTCGCACACGGACTGCTGGATAAAGTCGAACTCGATGGGAAGTCCGACTTGATCGCGGCGATCCAATCCGCGGACCTGAGTACGCCGGAAGCGATCGAAGCACAGCGAGCGCGCGTTGAGGAGTTGAAGTCGGCGCTCGAAGGAAGCAAGGAGACCGAAGCGGTCAATCTGCTCAACGTCGCCGATTACCTGGTTCCGAAGTCGGTTTGGATCGTGGGTGGAGATGGCTGGGCGTACGACATCGGCTACGGCGGCCTGGATCACGTGTTGGCCTCCGGCCGCAACGTCAACGTGCTTGTACTCGATACCGGTGTGTATTCCAACACCGGCGGACAATCTTCCAAGGCGACCCCGCGTGGCGCTGTGGCGAAATTCGCGGCCGCGGGCAAGGATATGCCCAAGAAGGATCTTGGTTCCATCGCCATG
>DAOUEE010000161.1:0-3821 GCA_034430695.1 Anaerolineales bacterium
GGCCTGGATCATGCGGCGTAAATCCGCGGTGTACAGATCACTGCCTTCGATCGCCGCAGCGAAGATGCTGGGATTGGTCGTCACGCCGCGGATTTGACCTTCGTCCACCAGCCGCGCAAGCTCGCCTGATTGGAGCAAGTCGCGCTGGATCGTGTCCAGCCACAAGGATTGTCCGAGTTCGTGCAGTTTGCGAATCGAGTCCATCTTATTCTTTTAACCTATAACACACGCTACTTTAGGATCTGCCTGGCCGATTCGATGATCCGCTCGACCGTGATGCCAAAATGTTGATAAAGCTGCTTGTACGGCGCCGAAGCGCCGAAACTGTCCATGCCGATGAAGCGGCCTTCCGATCCGAGCCAGCGCTCCCAGCCCTGTTCAATCGCCGCCTCGACGGCGATGCGCGCGGTAAGCCGATCGGGAAGCACCTCGTCTCGATAGGATCGCGGTTGTTCGGCGAACAACTTCCAGCAGGGGAAAGACACCACTCGAACAGAGGTCCCCTCTGCGGCCAGGGTGCCTGCAGCTTCGAGGATCAGCGATACTTCCGATCCCGAGGCCATCAGGATCAGCCGCGGATCCCCCTCACCCAGATCGGCGAGCACGTAGGCGCCTTTACGCAATCCCTGCGCAGAAGCGAAACGTTCGCGGTCGAGCGTCGGCACGGCCTGGCGGGTCAAGATCAACGCCGTGGGGCCGTGTTTCCGTTCGAGCGCCGTCAGCCACGCCGCGGCGGTTTCGTTGGCGTCCCCCGGCCGGACGACGGCCAGGTTGGGGATGCTGCGCAGCGCGGCAAGATGCTCGACCGGCTGGTGCGTCGGGCCGTCCTCACCGAGTCCGATCGAATCGTGGGAAAAAACGTAGATCACGCGCAGTCCCATCATCGCCGCCAGGCGAATCGTGGGGCGCATGTAGTCGGAGAAGACGAGGAACGTGCCGCCGAAAGGTATCAGGCCGCCGTACACCGCCAGGCCGTTCAGGACGGCGCCCATGCCGTGTTCCCGCACACCGAAGTGCAGGTACCGACCGGATCGATCGTTGGCAGAAAACGCTGTGTCACCTTCGAGCTTCGTTTTGTTCGATCCGGTGAGGTCCGCCGACCCGCCGATCATCTCGGGCAGCACAGACGCCACTGCGTTCAGCACTTTGCCTGAGCTGGCGCGCGTGGCCATTCCCTTTGCATCGGTTGGAAACACGGGAATGCTGCCAACCAAAGTTTCCGGCAGCTCCTTTGCCAGGCTGCGCTCGAGTGATTCCGCCTGAGCGGGGTGTTCCTTCTTGTAACCGGCGAAGACCTTCTGCCAGGATTCGTATTCCTGTATGCCGCGCCGGCTTGCCTCCCGGCAGTGCTCGACGACCTCCTCGGGGATGAGGAATGGCGGTTCTTCCGGCCAACCCAGCTTCTTCTTCGCTCCGGCAAGTTCCTCCGCACCGGGGGGTTCCCCATGGGCGGCGGCCGTGTCCTGTTTGGTGGGCAAGCCGAAGCCGATGTGCGTGGGACAGATGATCAACGATGGGCGAGGATCTTCTTTGGCCTGCGAAATCGCCTCGTCGACCGCATCGACGTCGTTGCCGTCCTTGATCTTGACCACGTTCCAGCCATACGCCGTAAAGCGCTGGGCCGTGTCGTCAGTAAAGGTCAACTCCGTGCTGCCATCGATGCTGATGTGATTGTCGTCGTAGAGATAGACGATACGGCCGAGCTGCAGGTGTCCCGCCAGGGAAGCCGCTTCTGCGGACACACCTTCCATTAAATCGCCATCGGAAACGATGGCGAAGATGTGGTGATCGAACAGGTCAAAACCTTCACGATTGAAGCGTGCGGCCTGGTGTTCTGCGGCGATGGCCATGCCGACCCCGTTGGCAAATCCCTGTCCCAGCGGGCCGGTCGTCGTCTCCACGCCAGGCGTCAGCCCATACTCCGGGTGCCCGGGGGTTTTGCTCTCGAATTGGCGGAAATTCTCGATTTGCTCCAGAGAAAGATCGTAGCCATATAGGTGCAAGAGGCTATAGAGCAGCATCGAGCCATGCCCGGCGGAAAGCACAAAACGGTCCCGGTTGACCCACGCAGGATCGTTGGGATTGAAACGCAGATGCCGCTGCCAGAGGGCGTACGCCATTGCAGCTGCACCCATGGGCAATCCCGGATGTCCGGAATTTGCCTTCTGGACTGCATCCGCGGACAGAAAGCGGATCGTGTTGATTGTCTGTGTCGTGATGTCATTTTTCGTCATGGCAGCTCTCATCTCTTTATCCCTCTAAAAACGAGGGAGGATTCAGGGGTATAACCCCATGATCTTATCATGAAACGGGGAGAACGAAGCACCTCTCGACGCCGATTTATAAAGAAATCGTAAGTAAACAAACCCGATCGTTCGGGGGGAATACATTAAGGACGGATTTACGTTCTTGACAGCGTGCGCTGCAGCCAGAATTTTAGACCGCGGGCACATTCCAAACCCGCCTTGTGACCCACGTCCGCCTCGCAGTATTGGACTTGCGCCCCCAGGCTTCGCAGCCGTTCGACGATGGCGCGCGCCAGATGGATCGGGACGATTTCATCGCGGATCCCATGACCCCAGAAAACGGGAAGCCCGGCGGCTTTGAAACTCGTATCTCTGGTCATGAATCCGGCCAGGGATACGATTGCCGCCGGTTTCCAATCCGTCAGGGCCGGAACGGCGAACGCCACGGCCGCCCCCTGGCTGAATCCCATGAGCACAACACAGTCGCGTTGGAGTTTGAACCGGCCATCGATGTCCACGATGGTGTGCTGCAGCGCTGAGACACTCGACACATAATCGGAGAGCCTCGGATCGTCGCTCGGGGTTTCCGCAGTCCAGCTGAAGCCGCCGGTGGGCGAAGGATACAGCCCGCGAAACGCGGCGATCCACCAGGTTTCCGGCAGGACCTTTTCGAAGACCCACATCCCTTTTTCGTCACCGGTCCAGCCATGCAGCATGATCACCAGCGGCTGTGTGGGGTCGATTCCGGGACGGATGCGGTACAACAAGCCCGGCCCTTCGGGTTGGATCTGCTGAATTTTAGCCACGTCGATTCCTTTCGACGATTCGCTCCATGAGCCACAGCCATATGACGATCAAAACCACGGGTGCCAAACCTGCGAAGGTGCACAACAGCGACATGCGCAGTGCGCCCGCGCCATAGACCCAGCGGATGAGCCCGTTGCCAACGACGAGCAGGATCAACACGCCGCCGAGGATCAGCCGGGCTTGAGTCGTGCGGGCATAGCGGCGCAGGTCGCGTTCCCTTCGCTGCTTGTTCGGCTCTTGCTTCATGTCAATGCTGGTCTTCACCTTCCAACAACAACGCCTCGATGAGTGTGCGCGCATCCTGCAGCGGATCGTCAGAGTGCGGCAGCGAGTAATCGGGCCTTACCCGGGTGGTCAATCGCGCCGCGGCTTGCTTCAACCCAGCGGAGACACCATCGACTTCCTGGAACCATCGCAGCAGGCGATAGAAATTCGCCTGCGGTCGCACGCCGGTCTTCCGCTTTTGGAACACGGCCACAGCCATACCCGCCGCCCGTCGTGCGCAAACGCGGGCGCGGCCTTCCCTGCCCTGACGCCGGGACTCTTCTGCGAGGTCCATTTCCCGTTCGATTTCGGCGAGTGTTTCCTGGAATTCCACAATCCCCATGCTACCACAATCAACGAGCCTGGAATCAACAATGCCGGTATTATCCTTGGTAGCGCAACTTCACCAGCTCTGATGGTATCATTTAAGGGTTAACAATGTTGACGCGAGTCCGGGAGGCGTGAATGCGGTTCGAAGGTAAAGTTGCATTGGTAACGGGTTCG
>DAOUEE010000162.1:0-12214 GCA_034430695.1 Anaerolineales bacterium
CCCACCCAAAATCACACAAATCCAAGTTCCCAGGCCCAGTTTCAACCAAGGGTAAATCGCGTTCGACTGAGCAAGTTCATACCCATCGACCCCCCATGCAGCGCATGAATAGGCCAGCGCGCCGATAATGCCAAAAAGCAACCCATAGCGCAGCTTTCGAAACCGATACGAATCCTGGCGAGAAGGATCTGGCTTATATAGTCCGTCGTATTCGTTTTTCGATTCCACCACTCAACATACTCCCAAGACAATCGGACAACCGGGAATCTGAAGACAGAGAACCATCATCAAGCGATCAAGTGCTTCGAAAATGGTTGCCCGATCAATATTCTGGGTCGAGATAGGTTTAGGTCGTGCCGCGTAAGCGGGGATCGAAGAGATCACGTACCGCATCACCGATGAGGTTCCACGCCAGGACGAAGAACACGATCGCCAAAGCGGGGTAGACCACCACAAACCAGTAGTCCGCCAAATCGGTGATCCAATCCCTGGCGAAGGAGATGATTTGGCCCCAGTCGGCGTATCCCACTTCGGTGCCGACGCCGAGGAAACTCAAAGCTGCGAAGCTGAGTACGTAGGTACCCACGTCCATGGAAGCGACGACCAGTGTTGGGAAAATGGCATTGGGCAATATGTGACGGAACAAAATGCGCCGGTCGCCTGCGCCAATGACACGCGCAGCCATGACATAGTCGCGCTCTTTCACAGAGAGGATGTCGCCGCGCACCAGGCGCGCATAACCCATCCAGCCGAAAGCGATCAAGGCGATGATAGCCGGAAGAATACTGCGTCCCATTTTGGGCGTGAGAATCGTTGACAGGGTAAGTGCAGCCAAAAAGAATGGGAATGACATGAATATATCCGTGATGCGCATGATCACGTTATCGACTCTTCCGCCGTAATATGCCGAAATCGAACCGGTCAGGATACCGATCAAGACGACTGCAATGGTAACGGTGAGACCCGCTTTGAACGCCGTACGAGTACCCCAAATAATGCCGTAATAAATATCCCATTGTCCACTTGTCGTTCCGAGTAAATGAACCCATTCCTCTTTGCCGGTGATTGGCTCATACCAGAACGGCACCGGTGGCGGACGACTTTCCCATACTGTTCCGGGTTCTTGCGGCGTCGGGTGAAAACCATCACGGGGGATGCGATACGCAGTCGCCGCTTTACGGGGAGGCGCGAGTACTGGAGCGGCGACGGCGATAAAGATAAAGATCGCCAGAATGAAAAAACCTACAATCGATAAAGGATTGGTGATCAATCCCTTTAAAATCCGGTAAGGCTCGGGTCCCAATGCACGCTCAAGGCGGCCGATTTTACGTTCTGGAAGGCCATCGAGCGTCACCTCAAGCAATTGTTTTCGACGTTCGACTAACTTTGATTCATCCGTGTTGTTCTTCTGCTTTTCCATGAACCCTTTCCTTATACCCTCGATCCAGATATTGAAGAGTTAGATGTTTTATGAAAGCCGTACACGTGGGTCAACAACAGCATACAGCACGTCGACGACCAAATTGGCAACGATCAATATCAAACCGTTGAAGAGAGTCAGACCGAGGATGCCTACCACATCCAGATTCAAAGCTGCACGTGCTGCTGCCCGCCCGATTCCGGGGTAGTTGAAAATGGTCTCGGTGATCACGACGCCATTCAACAAAGCCACGATGGTAAAGCCGGCAATCGTAACCACGGGGATCAAAGCGTTTGGCAGTGCATGACGAAAGATGACAACAGACTCCTTCAAGCCCTTGGAGCGTGCCGTTGTTACGTACTCCTGGCGAAGAGCCTCCAACATCGAAGAACGAGTCACGCGTAGCATCAATGCCCAGTTGAGATAAGACAATGTGATCACGGGCAGGATCATATGACGAATGACATCGAGAAAGATGTCGAAGCGGCCGTTCAAGAGCGAGTCGAAGCTGAGTATATGCGTATAGGTATGAAAATCCCCCGACAATATGACCTGATTGGCCCAATCGGATACCCGTCCCGGAGGGAACCACCCCAATCCGGCGTAAAAAATCATTAATACGACAAGTGCGAACACAAATGTAGGGAAAGACCAGCCTAGAATGCTGAAGACTCGCGTAACCTGGTCGATAAAACGGTTATGGTTAATGGCGGCAATAACACCTAATAAGATCCCGATCACTACAATGGGCAACACACTCCAAATTGCCAGGTCGAGTGTGTTCGGAAGCCGTGCCTTGATGATGTCCATCACGGGCTGGGAAGCAGAACGTGCGTAACCTAAATCCCCTCGCAGCAAACCGCCTTCATATTCTCCCGTTTCTGGATCCTTATTGCCCACCAGCCAGATATAGTACTGAACGTAAATCGGCTTATCCAGTCCGTACTTCCGGATAATGCCTTCAACCTGACGTTCGTTCCTGGGAATATTCTGAACCCAAAGCGCGCTCCGCTCTGTTGGGGTCAGAAAAGAGAGCATCCCGAAAATCAAAATCGTCGTACCGAACAACAATAACGGAAGAAGCAAAACCCGTCTCAGGATATATGTCGACATATCACCTCCTGCGAAAGGAGAGCCTGCAGGGGATATTCATCCCCTGCAGGTAGATTGAACCAACTACTCGATCAGTGAGCCACGTTCCAAACGAAGAATACGTCAGCGCGATAGGTCGTCGGATGACCGTAATAAACGATCAACGGTTGATCCTCTGCGCCTGGTACATCTTCACAAACGTGAACTTGCTGGTCGGAATCCCACGGACAGATTGTCGACGCGTACGGTGTGACCTGATCGACGAACTCGCGAGGCACGTAAACCAGATCGGCATCGCCGGCTTTCGCCATGGCAAAGCGAGTGCCCCACTCGTCTACTTCCGCCCATACTGCGCGTTCGAGGGCCGGTGCGTCACCCCAGTAACCATCAAACCTGGTGACGACGACTTCCACGCCCGGTTCCCAGTGATCAAGCATGTAGGGGCCGGTCCCATTGACGATGTCGCGGATCGGTGAAGTTGCCGAGTCGATTCCGTAGAAATTCTGCCAGGTTGCACAATCACCATCCCAGGTCCCGTTTTCGATGGCCCAGTCCTTATCGATGATGGATCCCCAGCTCTGTGCCAGTGTGGCCAAGAACGGAGCCCATGGCTGCGACAATGTCATGGTGACGGTGCCTGCAGCATCATCGGACTCGATCTGACCCGTGATCTGTTCACAGGCAGCCATCAGGGCGGCGGAGTCTGCAGCCTGAAGGTCTTCCGGCGCATCATCCAGCGCTCCAGAGGGGTCCACCAGTTCGGCGATGTCGTAGACACCGGTGCCAAAGAAAGGCTCGGTGAAGAGCCACTGCGGTGACCAGGTTCCACCCTGGAGGATGCCACGCTCGAAGGTGTATTCTACGTCGGAGGCCGTCAGGTCCTGACCTTCGTGGAACTTCACACCATCGCGGATCTTGAAGGTGTAGACCATGCCGTCGTCGGAGATGCTGTACTCTTCCGCCAAGAGCGGCACGAAGGAAGTCGCCGACTTGCCATCGTACGTCACCAACTGCTCGTAGGTGTTGAGGATCACATTATCGCCGAAGTTCTCGTAGTTCCAGGCCGGGTCCAATGTATCCACATCACCGATCGTTGCGTAGGTGATGGTCGTCGGATCAGCTGCAGCCGAGGTCTTCGAGAGCGACTTCCAACGAGCAGCAAGATCCTGGATTGGGTTGTAGTAATATCCTTCGACCCACTTCTGCATCCAGGCTCGTCCAGTGGGAACCACCAAGCGGATGGCAATTGCCTGGTCGTAATCGATCTGGTTCAACTCGTGGTAAGCCTCTGCACGTGCCTCATCCGTTGTGGCAGAAACGCCCTTGGTGACCAACTCTTTGAGCTGCGCCAGCAGATCATCCGGCAGATTCTGCCGACTGGCGTACGTGCCCACCAAGAATGGCTGCGCCCAGTTGTGCGGGTCGTGCAGGTCTTCCTGCCAGCCCGAGATGTTCACGGGGATACGGCTGTTGCGGTAATTCTCCAGGAACGATGGCCACGGAAGTCCGATGATCTCGACGATGTAGCGCTCGTCGACTTCACTCAGATTGGCCTGCAGAATCTCGGCCGCCGTCTGGCGTTCCATGTTACCCGTGTTATAGGCGATCTGCATGCGGAAGCCGTTCTCCGCCACCGCGCCATCCCAAGCCAGGGAGAGCTCTTCGGCACACTTATCAAGATCGTAAGTGTAGTGCGGGCCATCCGGCTCATAGCCAACCATGCCGGGGATCAGATAGCCGACGTTCTGAATGGCCTCACCCGCCCAGGCATCTCGGATGAACGTATCCCAGTCAAAGCAGTAATTGAAACCTTTACGCACGTGTTCGTCCGAGAAGAAATCGGGTGGGATGCCGTTCCCGTCAAGCTTGCAGCTTCCCAGGAAGGGGTTGTCGCAGGGCTCTTCGCCCGGCTCGGGGGTGGCGGTCACAACAACGACCTCACCACCGACTATTACGGTCTCAACTGCTTGCTTGGCACATCCTGCTACGAGCACACTCAGCGCAGCAAGCAAGATTAAAGTCCAAAAAAGGTGCTTTCTCGACATTTTCTCCTCCTTCAGAGTTCGTTATGAGGAACAACATGTTACGAGTGTTAATTTGTACTGAAACGCTTTAACCTGCAGTTATTCCTATCACTCCGATACCATCACCTCCTTTCGATCTCTACGATCGGGGTTACGCCTATGCTAAATGACAGGCAACCCAGTGGTCAGGTTCCAATTGTCTGAGCAGAGGTTCTTCCTCCGAGCAGATTTTTTCAGCAATCGGACAACGTGTATGAAAGCGGCAGCCGGATGGAGGCGAAACCGGGCTGGGCACATCACCGGTTAGGATGATCCTGGAGCGTTTCTCCTCTATTACTGGATCTGGAATAGGAACGGCCGACAATAAGGCTTGTGAATAGGGATGAAGTGGATTCGAGTACAGGTCTTTGCCTTTGGCAATTTCCACCAGCTTACCCAGATACATCACGGCAACGCGGTTGGCAATATGCCGAACCATACTCAAGTCGTGAGCAATGAAAAGATAGGTAAAGCTGAACTTGTCTTGTAGGTCTTCAAGCAGATTTACCACCTGAGCCTGGACGGATACATCCAAAGCGGAGATCGGTTCATCGGCGACCACAAATTCGGGGCTGAGCGCCAAAGCCCGAGCGACCCCGATACGCTGTCTTTGCCCGCCGGAAAATTCATGGGGGTAGCGCACCGAGAAACGCGGATTCATCCCTACCAGTTCGAGCAATTCCGACACCTTCTCGTTGCGTTCGTTCGAAGTCATAGGCGTATGAATGAGCAGCGGCTCTCCGACCAGATCTCTTACAGTCATACGCGGGTTCAGGGATGCATAGGGGTCCTGGAAAATCATCTGCATGTGAGGGCGAAAGCTGCGAATTTCATTGCGAGACAATGCGGTGACTTCCACATCTCCAAAGAAGACCTTTCCCTCCGTGGGCTCGTACAAGCGCAGCATGGTGCGTCCTGTGGTAGATTTTCCGCAACCACTTTCGCCCACCAACCCCAACGTCTCCCCGCGGCGAATCTCGAACGAGATGCCGTCAACGGCCTGCACTGCACCGACTTGACGGCGGAATAAGCCTCGCTCGATTGGGAAATACTTCTTCAAGTTCTCGACTCGGATGATGACTTCGTTGTTTTTCTTCGCTGTGTTCGAATTTGCTTTCACTCGTCGATTCTCCCAAACGTCCCGGATTACAAATCGTCTTTGGTAACATCGAACCAGCATGCGATCTCGTGATTTTCACCGACCGAACGCATACCGGGGTTTTCCTGCCAACATTTGTCCTGCACGAAGGGGCAACGTGGTGCAAAGGGGCAGAACGCCGGTTCCTCAAACAAATCGGGAGGGCGCCCTTCGATATTCTCCAGGCGTTCTTCCCGCTGCATATCAATCCTTGGCAAAGACCGCAACAATGAAATCGTATACGGATGGCGTGGATTGCCGTACGTATCTTTGACGGATGCTCTTTCGACAGGATAGCCGGCGTACATCACCACAACGCGGTTCACCAAACGAGCCACGACGCCCAAATCGTGGGTGATCCAGATGATTGCCATGCCCAATTTATCCTGGAGTTGGTTGACCAAGTCCACGATCTGAGCCTGGATGGTCACATCGAGCGCCGTTGTGGGTTCATCCGCGATGAGGATCTTGGGGTTACACGATAAGGCCATGGCGATCATCGCCCGTTGGCGCATACCGCCTGAAAATTGATGCGGATATTCCCTTATCCGCTCCGCAGGGTTGGGAATGCCTACCATTTGAAGCAGTTCGATGATCCGATCGCGTGCATCCCGCTTTGACATCCCCAGATGTTCGACCATCGGCTCGGCCAACTGGTGCTCGATGGTCATCACAGGGTTGAGAGAAGTCATCGGGTCCTGGAAGATCATTCCGATTTCCATACCTCGCACATGGCGTAACTCATCAATCGGGAGTTGCAGCAAGTCCCTGCCCAAAAAGATGGCTTTACCCTGTTCGATTTTCCCTGGCGGATTGGGAATCAAGCGCAAAATGGAAAGCACAGATACACTCTTTCCACACCCGCTCTCTCCAACTATTCCGAGTGTTTCCCCCTCATCTAAATTGAACGACATTCCGTTGACAGCGTGAACCACACCCTCGGGTGTGTAAAACCGGGTCACTAGATCTTTGACTTCGAGGAGTTTATATGCCAATGTGACCTCTTCCTGAAGATATTCTGGCTATAATTCGTTTCCTGTTACGTCCCGTTACTATTTAATTGGATATTTGATGAAGCAAACCTTTGAAATTATTATATCGGTTTTCAAAGCGCATTCAAACGATATCTTCGAATAGTGACTTCGATATTTTGGAAGTTTTGCACAAGTTTTAAGAACGTTTGTTATTTTACCATGCAATCTCTAATTCGTTGATATTTGTCATACAATTAGGCCGCGCAGATTTTATCCCATTCCGGCCTAAATTAGAAGTACAGACAAAGTGGATCGCTCAAGATTCAACATCGCAACCGTCCCCCGAATCGATCGATTCGATGTTCCACAAGCCGCTGTCCGCCAGGGGTACGAAGTCGAATCCACAGACTTCGGTGTTTGCCACCATGATCCGCGCCGGAATGGCAAGCGGAACGGCGGGTATTTCCTGTGCAAACACTTGTTGGGTAAGCAAGACGGCATCTTGATAGGTTTGTGTCTCCGGTGCTCCCAACAAGATTTGCTCACAGGCGGCATTATACTGTGAATGGTCGAAACCGCTGGCGTTACTGCCATTCTCATACGTGGCGGAGGGAATCTCCCGCCCGGCGAACATCTCGCACGGCGGGGTCCACCAATCTAACCAGGCCCAGCCAACCGTTTGGAAACCACGGCCGAAAATTGGTCCTTCAGGCCATGGGGCCGTAAACGTGGAAGCATCTTCGTATTCGATCGTCATCTCGACGCCGCAAACGGAGAGGTCTGCCTGGATATGCTCGGCCACCGCCTCGTTGAAAACGCCCGCCGTCGTCCTGTAACTGAAGGAAAGCGGCGTTCCGAAAGACACTCCGGGCACACCCTGCGCGATTCTGGCGCTTTCGGGCAAGCCGTCCGTATCGATCCAGCCCAATGCGTCGAGAGTGGCTTGAGCGGCTTCGACGTCGTAGGCGACGGCATCAAGATCGCTGGCATAGGCCGGATAATCCGGCGAGAGGTAGGTGTTGGAGATGGATGCGAGACCGAAAAAGATATCCTGCACGAGGCTTTCACGGTCGATGCAACCCGCGACGGCCTGCCGCGTGCGCACGTCGGCAAACAGACCCTTGTCGAATTCCTGACCCACGGGAGACAGATTGAAGTCCATGCGGAAGAGATACAAACCGGGGCCGTTCACGATCGACAGCTCACCCGACTGCTGTAAGTCGATCAACGAAGGCAGCGCCTGGTCCGGGATCAGGGACTCGTCGAGGATATCGCACTCCCCGGTAAGCAGCTGTTGGATGGCCGCGTTCCCATCCGTCCCCAGGAAGCGGTAGACCAGGCGGTCGAACTTAGGTAACCCTTCGGAGGCACGGAAATAATTCGGGTTGGGCGTCATCACGATCTGCTGTCCTGCGGACCACGAATCAATTTGATAGGGCCCCCATCCCAGGACGTTTTTGTTGGCTTCCTCTGCTGTGAGCAATTCCTCGGAGGTGAAGCCCTCGAGAACGTGTTTCGGCAAAGGACGCCAGAAGTTCGTCTTGTATTCGGCGTCGATGAAACCCGGAATTCCCGTCCATCGTACGCTCAAGCCGTCGTTCAGAGCTTCATAGGAATGGGTACGATCCACCAAATACTTGATCGAGTTCGTATTGGCGCTGCGATCGAGTTCGAAGGAGTAAACTGAATCCTGCGCCGTCAGCGGAGAACCGTCCGACCAGGTCAAATCAGGCAGCAGGTGAAATTCGACGACCATGCGCGGCATGAAGACCTCGCCGCCGGTGTAGGTGAGCAAACAATCCGATCCCGCACACCCGGAAGGAAGGTACTCCTTGCCGTATGCGAGGATCTCCGGCTGCAGGGTTTTCGGATTGTAATAGAGTTCTCCGGTACGCACTGAAACTTCTTCCAGGCGGGCATCTTCCCCCCGGGCGAGATTCGGCAGCCCATCCAGGATGACCGCTTCAGGCTGGTAGTCGACGATGTCGATCGGTCCATCATACAGCGCCTGGAGAACGGCATCCGCTTCCCCGCTGGAATCTCCACTGAAATACAGCGGGTTGTAAATGTAGAGCGAAGCGGGTTCCTGGTTCAGACAGACGAACAAGGTTTTCGGAGGCGGTGGTTCCGGGGTCGGCTCGACGACCGGCGTCGCCGTTTTCGAACCGTCGATCGTAAGCGGCAGATCGACGTCCTCCGGCGGCTGACAGGCGCCAAGCGCTATCCCGGCCAATACGAAGAGAATGATACGGACACCATTCCACACCGAAAAGCTTCGATCCACATGTTCCTCCATTGGCATTATGTTCATTTCCCTAATCATCGTCTTCATCCCCCTGAGAAAAAATATATTGGTCGTCTTCATCGAGTTCGGCTCGCTCGAGCAGATCGGGCCGGCGTTCGGCAGTTCGTTTCAACGACTCTGCGCGGCGCCAAGCGGCAATGCGGGCGTGATCACCGGAGAGCAGCACTTCCGGAACCTTCCAGCCCCGAAAAGAGGCCGGACGGGTGTAATGCGGATATTCGAGAAGACCGTTGGCGTGTGAGTCCTTGTGCGTGGCGCTCCGGTCGCCAAGCACGCCCGGAATCCAGCGTGCAACGGCGTCGACGAGCACGAGCGCCGGAAGTTCCCCGCCGGTAAGCACGTAATCGCCGATGGAGATTTCGTCCGTGACGAGATGTTCGCGGATGCGCTCGTCGACGCCCTCATATCGTCCACAGATCAAGGCGATATGGGTCTTCTGCGAAAGCGCCTTCGCCGTACTTTGATCGAACACCCGCCCCTGCGGTGTGAGCAGGATGATGGGGATCGAAGCGATCCCTTTCCCCAAAACGATTTCTACCGCCGCAAACACCGGCTCCGGTTTCATGATCATGCCGCCGCCGCCGCCGTACGGCTCTTCGTCTGTGGTGTTGTGGCGATCGGCCGCATACTGGCGGATATCGTGCAGGCGAACCGAGAGCAAGCCGTTGTCCTGCGCCTTACCCAACACGCTTGACTGCAGGTATGGCTGCATCACCTCCGGAAACAAGGTGAACACATCGATTTCCATGCTGCCCTTTCGAACCATTAACAATGAAGCAAAACTCGTCTCTGCCTGCGATGACCCTGCTCGAACTGCGCTGATCTCGAGCTTCCGTTCGGGAGATCAAACCACGATCCACCTCCCGAACGAGCGTTCATTATACCTTTCTTCCTTCTGCTCGTGACGTACGCCCGATCGTTCTAAACGTCTGCAAACGCGAATTTCCCCCTATCTGCGATCGAACGAAACGAACCCTCACTTCAAGGCTTTCGCTGCCGATTTTCGATCGCCTTTTGCGTCGATCTAAAAGCCATCGCCGGCAACGCCTCGTAGGCAAAAAACGCAGCCGCGTCCGCATCGTCTGCGGCGGCTAATTCACCCCCTTCGATTTCGCCGGTGTACAAGATGACGATGTCGGCTCCATTGGAATATTCTCGCCCGCCGGTCACGTCGAGTAAGTCCGTGATACGAACCTGCAAACCTGTCTCTTCAAAAACCTCTCGCACTGCGGCCTCTTTGGGATCTTCACCGGCATCGATAAAACCCGCCGGCAACGACCACTTCCCCCGCTGCGGCTCGTTCACGCGGCGCACGAGTAAGATCATCCCTTCCCGTTCCACGAGAACGGCTGCGGCCACTTTCGGCTCCTGGAAATGGATATGACCGCAAGAAGTGCAGACCGGACGTAAACGGCCGAAACGCTCCTGCATCTGCATCGGCGCGCCGCACAGCACACAGAATCGAATCGCGGACAGATCGTTCACCGGGAAGAAACCCGCAGCAGCAGCGTTGCACTGATAAGTACGATACACAGGATCGCCAGCCCGATTTCAAGCAGGCGGATTGGCTCGACCTGGCGAACCGATGGGCCTCTCACCGGCGCTTCCTCTTCAGCCAGCGTCACTTCATCTTCGCTGGAAGCCGTCACCGTCGGAACAACCTCCGCTTCAGCCCGCTGCTCCCCGCCGGCTTCTTCTTCCCCCATTTCCCCGAGGTTGTCGGCTCCCTGTGATGTTTTTCCGATTGCGGGAGATTCTTCCGGCGCCATTTCTGGCTGCCCCTCCGATTCTCCCGCCGGCATCTCCGACATCTCGGCTTCAGGCTGCTGCGTCTGCTGCACCGCTTCCGCCTCCGCTGCGAACCCCTGCTCGGTTGCCTCCTCCGCCGGTTCCGCCAGCGGCGCGGCGGCTTCCGGTGCTTCTTCCATGGGTTGCTCGGCAGCGAATTCTTCCCCCTCCCCTGCATCCGCTGCTGCTCCCGGAGCCTCGGCGACGGAGCGTTGGGCCAGATTGGCAGGCAGGGCACTCCAACCCTTCGTCGACCTGAAAGCATCGATCCCGACCACGAACACAAACGCAGCCGCGACCAGTGCACTGGCCAATTTCAGAAATGGATAGGCACGGTCGGCCGGGCGCTTCTCTACCATTTCAGGCGTGAGGGAAAAATGCCTCGGCGGCGCTACCTGCGGCATCGAACGCAACCATTGGGCGGTTTGACGCAATTCCGCCAGTGCTCCCCGGAGCAGTTCGTCCCGTTCGAGGCGCGCTTCCACCTGGGCAGTTTGCCTGGCATCTAACTCGCCGTCCACATAGGCAGACAGCCTCTCGAGGTCTCGCTTCGAAAGTTTTCTGACGTTCATCTCGTTCATGGCGACTCATCTTCCAGACGATATGTCGCCGGTAAAAGTTCCCGGTGACGCTGCAGACACTCCCGCAAGCGTGCACGCGCCCGCGCCAGACGGCTCTTTACCGTACCCAGCGGTTTTCCGATTACTCGCGCCACTTCGCCATACTCATAGCCGTGGACGTCGGCCAGCACGGCGACCACTCGGAAGTCGTCGGGCAGGCGGTTGAGACAATCCTGGATGGCGTACGACAATTCGGCGCGCTCGGCCGCTGTTTCGGGATCTTCCGGTTTGTGGATCAGGTCACCGGGGTCATCCGGTTCAGGCACACCCACTTCGTCGAACAATTTCTCCAGCGAACCGGCCGGCCGGCGCTTTCTTCGGCGCAGTTCGTCGTAACAAGCGTTGGTGACGATGCGCATCATCCACGAGCGGAACGAACCGCCGCGAAAACGGCCGACCGCCTTGTACGCCGAGATGAACGCTTCCTGGGTCGCATCCGCGGCCGAATCCGAATCCCCCATGATACGCCAGGCAAGATTAAATACCTGCCGCTCGTAGATCTGGATCAATCGATTGAAGGATTCCAAATCGCCCTGCTGGGCATAGCGAATCAGTTCTGGCTCATCCACATCGGACCCATCATAGCGCGGCAAGAACGCGAAAGCAAGAAATCAACCCCCTCACCCGCGGCCGGCCAATCGTATCCTTGCGGAGAATGTCTCGCAAGAAACGCTTCATCCGCACGGCACGACGGTCGATTAATCGATATAAAATCGCGGAAGCAATCTTGGATCATCCCCCCACGTAACTGAACAGCAAGCCGGCTACAAATCCCTCACGTAACGATTGTGGGCGTCCACCAGTATGATCCGTG
>DAOUEE010000163.1:0-3594 GCA_034430695.1 Anaerolineales bacterium
GTAGCTACGGACGGGGACGAGCTGCTGCCGACGATCGCGGATCAGGTAATATGGGTGCCTGAGACTCCTTGGATGCTCAGCCCGGTCACGACGGCGATCCCGCTCCAACTGCTCGCCTATCACATCGCCGTCATCCGCGGCGCGGACGTCGATCAACCGCGGAATCTGGCCAAAAGCGTGACCGTTGAATGAAGCCGTGATGTTCGTCTTCATCCGCGCCTCGCAGCGACCCTGGTGAACTGTATAAATTTATAGTTTGCACGCCCGATACTGAATCGTGAACTGCCGGTGAGCTTCCCGGCGGTTCTTTTTTACGTACGGCGATGAGGACGAATTGGGCGGTTTCGTTGTATATAATAACAATGAGATGGCGAGATTTTGTAAAATTAAACTACAATATACACGGAGCCGCGCCGTATCCCAGACCAGGAGGAAGAAGAATGCTTCGAAGCACAGTGAATGATCGATTGGCTCTCATCGGACTAATGCTGGTGATTGGCCTCTTGAGTTCCTGCAACATGCCGGCCCCAGAAATTTCGACGCCGGATCTTTTGGGAACGTCCGCTGCGCAGACCGTCGAAGTACGGCTGACTCAGGATGAAGTCGTCGCTTCCTCGACTCCCAACGCATCGGGAGGCCAATCCTCTCCGACGCCGGAGCAATCCTCCGAAGCAACGAGTACGGCAACCGCGAGCGCCACGCCCGGCGGCGAGAATTGTAATCGGGCGATCTTCGTCGACGACGTGACCATCGCAGACGGCACGGAATTCAAACCGGGAACTTCCTTCACCAAGACGTGGCGCTTGCGAAACGACGGGACCTGCACCTGGAACAGCGAATACGAACTCGTATTCTTCGATGGGGATTTGATGGGTGCCGAGAAATCGTACCCGCTTGCAGGGGATGTGCGGCCTGGCGATGAAGTCGATCTGTCCGTCGAATTTCAGGCGCCCGAAATCGAAGGAAGTTATCGATCGGATTGGCGCTTGTAAGATCCATCCGGGGAGATATTCGGCACGGGGGAGGACGGCGATCAAAGCTTCTGGGTGGAAATCGTCGTATCCAGCGAGGTGGAAGACCTCGATCTTGGTCCGGCGACATGGCGGGACAGCTTCGACGGCTATATCTATTGGTACCTGCTGGATACGGATCAAACCAAATTCGAGATCAAGAACGACCGGATGGTGATGCAAACGTTCAGCACGGGCGGCCTGGATGAGTGGGGGCTTTCCAGTCGACCGGTGGCGGATGATTTCTACCTCGAGATGATCGCCACGACTGGCGACCAATGCGGCGGCCTGGATCGATACGGCGTACTGGTTCGGGCGTCCGATCCAAACCACGCTTATGTTTTTGGCTTCTCCTGCAACGGCAAATACCGCCTCTACCGCTGGAACGATGGTGAGTTCAAGGCCCTGGCCGGCTGGTCGAGCTCTCCGTACATCGTATCGGGACCGAATCAGACCAACCGCCTGGGCATTTACGTCAAAGGCAGCACGTTCAAGCTCTACGCCAATGGAAAATTATTGACCTCACTCACCGACAGCATGTTCAAGAGCGGCCGTTTCGGGTTGTTCATTGCGGCAGAGCAGACGGATGATTTCGAAGTCGTGGTCGATGAGATCGCCTATTGGGAGAAGTAAACGACAGGTTTTTCAGTATATTAAACATCGAGAATGAAACGTTCGCATACACGGTAAAGCCGCGATCCAGTGCAGTCGCATAGTTTTCTGATCCATGCGGAGGGCTGCCCATGTGCCGAAGACGCATCATCGTACGGTCGCTTGTGTTGTTCCTCTTTTTACTTTTCATCTCGACGTGCAGCAGTTTGGATCGAGCAGCCCAGTTGGCGGGGAAGGCGATCAACGCGCTGGATGACGTCGAATTTGCGACGATTCAGATCGAAGCGGCGGGCACGTTCGTCGATCCACAAGAGGGTTTGCTGTCCAACATCGCCGGGCGCGGATCCGGTTTCATTATCGACCCGTCCGGTATCGCCGTCACCAACAATCACGTCGTCAGCGGTGCGGCGGCACTGAAAGTATGGGTAGGGTGTGAAGAAGCGCCACGCAACGCGACGATTCTCGGCGTATCGGAGTGTTCGGATCTGGCGCTCATCGATATCGACGGTGAAGACTTTCCGTATCTGCAGTGGTACGAGGGGGACATTCAGGTCGGGCTCGATGTTTACGCAGTCGGTTTCCCTTTGGGTGACCCGGAGTTTACTTTGACTTCCGGGATCGTGTCGAAGGAAAAGACGAGCGGCGACACACCGTGGTCCTCCGTCGACAACGTACTGGAGCATGATGCCACCCTCAACCCGGGCAACTCGGGCGGACCCCTGGTCACGCAGGACGGGAAGGTCGTCGGCGTGAATTTTGCTTCCAGCCAGCGTCCTGGCACGCAAGCTCAATATTTCGCCATCAAGGCCGACGAGGCTACGGCGATCATCGACCGACTGCGCGCGGGCGAAGACGTCACCTCGATGGGCATCAACGGCATGGCGGTGAACGACGGCGAGAGTCTTTTCGGAATCTGGGCCTATTCGGTCACGGCGGGTTCTCCGGCGGACGTCGTAGGCGTTCAGCCAGGCGACATCATCGTTACCCTCGAAGGACTCGTGCTCTCGACCGACGGCACGATGGCGGACTACTGCGATGTCTTGCGGACGCACGGCGAGGACTCCGTGATGAGCATCCAGGTCCTTCGCCTCAGCTCGCAGGAAGTGCTGGAAGGCCGCGTGAACGGTCCGCCGTTGGAGGTATCTTACTCCTTCGGACGGGAGCTGGCTTCGAACGTCCAGGAGGAAGGACAAACGCCCTCCGGCGCCTACAAGGACTACATGGCCATCCGGGACAGCCAAAATGAAATTCAGATGCAAGTTCCTACGGCATGGAGTGACGTCGATCCGGATATCTTGTGGGACTATACCGCCAGCCTGTGGGCGGCTCCCGATCTGGTGGATTTCACGATTTTTGAGGAGGGCCCCGGCGTATCGTTCGCCGCGTTCAACCGTGAGTATCTTGCCGTGGGTACGATCGAGGATGAGCTGGAAGATCCTTTCGTACGTCAAGATGACTGTGTGTTCAACGATCGTTATCCTTTCGAAAAACCCAATTTCAAAGGGATGTTCGATCTCTACACGGACTGCAACGGAGCCGGCGGACCGGTGCGTCTGGCGCTCGTGGCTGAACTCCAGGATCCAACCCAGGACGTGCTCGTGCGCATTATCATCCAGGTCATAACGGAAGACGATCTCTACGCTCTGGATCATATCCTGGAGACGTTTAAAGTCATCGCACCGATTCTGTAATCGATTCAGTGATTGCTTGTATCACTAATAATTTGCATGTAATATTGAGCAGGGTAGTAGAAATTTCAATGGAGGCGGATGATGAAACCCAGAGGTTTGAAAACAGCGTTATTTGGTATCAGTTGTTTGGCAATCCTTCTATCTGCGTGCGGCGGAGGCGGGGCGGCTTCCTCGTTGGAGGACGCCAAGAGCGCCATCATACAGATCGAAGCCAAGGGGAGTTTCGTCGATCCGGAAGTGGGGTTGATGCTGAACGTGGCCGGCCGCGGCTCGGGGTTCAT
>DAOUEE010000164.1:0-10789 GCA_034430695.1 Anaerolineales bacterium
AGCCTGGAAGCAGCATTGTTGAAAATTATTCGGAATCCACAGACTGCCGAAGATTTCAGCAGAGTCAGCCTGGTGATCAGCGAGAAGCACAAGAATGAATGCACATTCAGGAGTTATGAAAAACTGTATCAAAACTTAAAAATTCGACAGGGACGATTGATACAGATTCCCTCCGTGATGCAATGCGAATAAGGATTTCTCGTGAACCGGGGCCATTATATTGCTTGACCCATCCGCAATCGCTCGCCGTGCAGGAATCTAACCATATGAAATCTGTCGAAAGGAGCCTTAAAAATGTCCGATGCTAAGGTCGCTGTTGTCACAGGAGCCGCCTCCGGGATCGGGCGAAGCGTCGCCCAACTTTTCGCCCAAAACGGCACGCACGTCGTCGTGGCCGACGTGGATCTGGAAGGAGGCCGGAAAACGGTCGATACGATTCAATCCGACGGAGGCCAGGCGATTTTCGTTGAGACGGATGTTTCTTCGCCCGCCGCATGCGAGCGAATGGTTCAAAAAGCCGTCGATACCTACGGTCGGTTGGACTACGCCTGCAACAACGCTGGGATCGCCGGAGAACAAAACCTCATCGCGGATTACAGTATCGAAGGTTGGCAGAGATTGATCTCCATCAACCTCTCCGGTGTTTTTTTCTGCATGAAATATGAAATCCCCGCCGTGCTCAAAAGCGGAGGCGGTTCGATCGTCAATATTGCTTCCATTTTGGGGCGCGTGGCCTTCGCCGGTGCACCTGCCTACGTCAGCTCCAAGCACGGCGTGATCGGCCTGACGGAAACTGCCGCCCTGGAATACGGAAGCCAAGGTATCCGAGTCAATGCCGTGGGGCCGGGCTTCATTCAGACGCCCATGATCACGGGTGTGATATCCGATCCCAAAATGAAAGAACAGATCGTGTCCATGCATCCGATCGGACGCCTGGGCAATCCGGAAGAGGTGGCCGAATTGGTTATCTGGCTGTGCTCGGAGAAGGCTTCCTTCGTCACCGGTTCGTATTACTCGATCGATGGAGGTTACCTGGCCAGGTAGTATGCCTTCTCGCATTTGGCAGAGAAGAAAACTTCATCCAAGCGTTGATAAACAACCACCGTGTAAATTTACAATTGAAGGGATAAATGGAAATCAGGATGTCAGAAAATATGTAAAACGGAATGACCCATCACGAACACGGACAGCACGCAAACGCCATGCAGCATATGTGGAAGGCCATGAAAAGGCACACGCAGGGGGTGGTCATAGCGGGCATGAAGCGATGTTCCGCAGGCGCTTCTGGATTGGCCTTCTCATTTCGATTCCGGTTCTCGCTTTTAGCCCAGCGTTACAGGAGTGGCTTGGCTTTCGTCTCCCGGATTTCTCGGGAAGCGATTGGATCACGCCCGTATTCTGCTTCGCCATCGTCATTTACGACGGGCTGCCTTTCCTGCGCATGTCTATCCCGGAACTGCACAGCCGGCGGCCAGGGATGATGACCTTGATCACCCTGGCCATCTCCGCCGCTTTTACTAACAGCCTGGCCAGACTGTTTATCGAGACGGACACGGGATTCTTCTGGGAACTGGTGACGCTCATCGACGTCATGCTCTTGGGGTATTGGCTGGAGATGCGCAGCGTGCGCCAGGCTACGAGCGCCTTGGATGCCCTGGCGCAGTTGATGCCGGATACCGCCGAACGCATCCGTGATGATGGCGAGCACGAAGAAATAGCACTTCACGAGTCGACACAGGGAGATCTCATCCTGGTGCGTCCCGGGGCGAGTATCCGGCCGACGGCGAATCGAAGAAGGCGGTTCGGACGTCAATGAGTCCATGATCACGGGTGAATTCAGGCCCAGCGAAAAGCAGGCAGGGGACGAAGTCATCGGCGGAACCATCAACGGAGACGGCAGCTTGCGCGTCCGGGTCACGGCGACGGGAGACGAGACCGCCCTGTCGGGTATCCTGCGCCTGGTCAAGAAAGCGCAGGAGAGCAAATCCGACACCCAGCTTCTGGCAGACAAAGCCTTGGCGCTGGCCGCCTCGATAGAAGGCGATTCGGAACACACCATCGCACGCAGCATACGCGCCGCGGCCCGGGAAAAAGGATTAGACGACGTGCGGGTCTCGGATTTCGAGGCCATCAAGGGACACGGCGTGAAAGCTGCGTGGGATGGCAAAACGGTCTACGTAGGCGGACCCCAACTGATCGAGAGTCTGGGAATTTCTCCGCCGGATGGATTAAAGGCGTTCATCAACCGGACGCGGCAGAAGGGGCAAACCGCCGTCCATCTCATCGTCGCCGGACACTGGGTAGCCTCCTTCACCCTGGCGGATGTCGTTCGCCCGGAGAGCAAGCAAGCGGTCCGCAGTCTGCATGACATGGACGTGCAAGTCGCCATGCTCACTGGCGACAGCGAAGCGGCGGCGAAGACGGTCACAAAAGAATTGTCCATCGACCGCTATTTCGCGGAAGTCTTACCGCAGGATGAGGACCGGAAAGTACAGGAACTTCAAAAACAGGGGTTGTCCGTTGCAATGGTCGGCGACGGCGACAACGACGCGCCGGCACTGATACGCGCCGATATCGGTATCGCCATCGGAAGCGGGACGGATGTGGCGGTGGAATCGGCTGGCATCATCCTGGTCAAGAGCAACCCCCTGGACGCGGTCAAGATCACATCGCTTTGAGCCGCGCCAGCCACCGCAAGATGGTCCAGAACCTGTGGTGGGCGGCGGGATACAACCTCATCGCCCTGCCCTTGGCTGCCGGCGTACTGGCGCCGCTCGGAATTCTTCTTTCCCCGGCAGTTGGAGCGCTGTTGATGTCTATGAGCACGGTCTTCGTGACCTTCAACGCCCAGACGCTGTGCCGGGCAAAGTTGTCCTGAGCCGTGAATGCGTTCCGGCAAAACGGATTTCTTGTCCGCAGTCGAGGGCTACCCGTCCGGGACAAATTACCCAACCTTCGATAGGACGTCAAACAAGACCCGCCCGGGTGGAGATGTAACCATTTCGAGAGACTCGATAACCGCGAGTCAGAATTTAGTGAGAAGTTCGAAGTAACCTAATAATCATAACAATCAACTCAACGTGGACTCTGAGGCACGCATCGAACGATGTTGGTTTCATTTTCAACTCAATCGCTGCATTGCCGCAAAGAACCCAGAAAGCTGAGAAGGAGATTTCAAATGGCAACAAAAGTGAAAGAACATTTCAAGACGCGTATCGATATACCGATGGATACGCAGTTGGACATGATCGATGTGCTCAACGCACAGTTGGCGGACACCTTCGACATGTTCAGCCTGGTGAAACAGGCCCATTGGAATGTCAAGGGACCCCAATTCATTGCCTTACACAAGCTGTTCGACGAGATCGCAGAAGGTTTGCTGGAATACGTCGACATGATCGCCGAACGCGTCACTGCGTTGGGCGGCATGGCCCTCGGCACAGTTCGCATGGCTGCCGAATCGTCACGCCTGGCGGCGTATCCGACGGAGACCCACGACAGTATGGGAACCGTCGAACTACTGGCAGATCGTTTGGCCAACCTGGCGAAGAGCACCCGCATGGCGTCTGATGAAGCCGACAATATTCACGACATGGACACCAACGACATGCTCATCGAAATCTCGCGCGACCTCGATAAATGGCTTTGGTTCCTGGAGGCTCACTTGCAAGGATAATGTGAGTTATTAGATACAGTTTAAACGATTGCGGACCGCCTTTTCCTTGTCTGCTGTTTGCCAGCGAACATTATGATCGGAGGTCCGCATTCATAGTGCGGTGAAGTTGCCAACCCGGGATCAAATACGAGGAGGATACAATGAGCCCGAAGAAGGGAACGCAGAAGTCCGTAAAAAGCCCTGCCACAAGCGGCAAGAAGTCCGATGGATTCACAGAAGAGGAACGAGCTGCGATGAAGGAACGCGCTCAAGAGCTGAAGACGGATGCAAGCCGCAGATCAGGCGCGAAGAAAGACAAGGCTGACGGGGAAAGAGACGTACTGGAGAAGATCGCCGAGATGCCGGAACCGGATCGCACCATGGCCGAGCGGCTGCATGCCATCATTAAAGCCAGCACGCCAATTCTCTCGCCGAAAACCTGGTATGGCATGCCCGCGTATGCCAAGGACGACAAGGTCGTCTGCTTCTTCCAAAGCGCGCATAAATTCAAGTCGAGGTATGCGACGTTCGGCTTCAGTGACAATGCGAACCTGGACGAAGGCGACATGTGGCCGACTTCATTTGCGCTGAAAGAGTTGACTGGCGCCGAAGAGGTAAGGATCATCGCGCTCGTCAAGAAAGCGGTGAGTTGAACCACACCGAACGCATCAATGGATTACGCCGGAGTCTTGCGCATCTCCTGCAAACCTGACCCCAAACGACGCAAAGCGGCGTGCTAGTCGCCAAAATATCAGATGGCACTTACCCGCCTTGCTGCAGCGATCTGGGTTTGATAGAAGATCCGGGCGGGCAACTTATTTAGAGGCTGACCCTATCGAATCAAACGGATTGAAGCCGGAAGATGATTCGCATTTTTTAGAGTACAAACGAGAATCCGGTTGACTGTCTACATCAATTCTTCAATCGATTCTCGATGTTCCCTGTAATGATCGTACGTGTTGGCTGCGATTCCCACCAACAGCGGTTCTCCTGCTGGATCCCCTGGCAGACGCTCTTCGAGCATCGCTTCGAACGGCATTTCGCGTAGATCGCGCATCACCTGTTCGTGACATGAATGAAATTCGCTGCGAATGTCCTCCAGCGCCCGATCCCGATTGCGTTCGTACAAAATGGCGTTGAAGCCATCCTCCTCCAGAGACTCGAATTCCTTCGGACTCAATCCGAAGGCCTCGTAGGCGGCCTCATGCTGCAGATAATACAGACACATGAAACGTTCCCAAGCCGTGATATGGGCGAGGATGTCTTTCACGGACCAGCCGCCGAATTTTGGTGTAAGCATCCGATCGGCTTCGATCCCGGATAGGACAGCCGCAAGCAATTTCCATTCCTCGTCGATTCGTGCCAGCAGTTCCTCTTTACTCTGGGGCAGATTTGCTTCCTCGTGCTCGTCGTCATTCATGGTCTTTTCCTTTGTTGGGTGGGTTACGGAATTGTGTTTCAGCCTGCAAGCCTGTGTTGACGGAGATCACCACTTTGACATTGGCCGCATCGACGGCTCACGTGACCTGTGCGCCTTCGATTCCAAACCCGCGCTAGGACAATCGAGTTTCGCAGACTCCGGCTGAGCATTCCTTTCTCGGATTGGCTGACTCACGTTGCAGAACATACACGCTGCGTAAAACCTCCACCGGAAAGCGCACGACCGAAAATACCGTTCGTACATATCGAAGTGGCCTTCTACGTTTCTGAACGCGCCCCTGGCCTTGCAATATATGTTGATATTTCAGTAATTCCTGCATCTCCATTTGTCGTTCGGCGATCGAGTATTCCAACTGACTCAACGGCAACATCATGCACCTCCTACCACGTTTGAAATTTGACCGGCTTAATATAACCTGCTATAATTTATATAGTGGTTATAAGATAGCACAGAAAATATAACCTGTCAAGTGTATATTGATGGTTATTATATCAAGGAGAAGCGGTAAACGATGGCGGGCTTGAATCGAGAGAAAATTTGGGATTTCGACGCAGGATTGCTGCCTCTGGACTTCGCCAACACAGCGGAATGGCATGCCCGATCCGATCCGATCGAGAAACTCAATTCGTACGACGACCTGGTGAGCTGGTCCTGGAAGGCCGGCTTGTTGACGGAAGAAGCAGCGCAAGTTTTACTGGAAGCGGCAGAGCGGCGGCCGCAAGACGCCCGTCGAGCACTCGATCGCGTCATCGAACTCCGGGAGGCGCTCTACCGCATCTTTTCTCATCGCACGGCAGGGTCACAGATCCCGAAAGAGGATCTGGCCTTGTTCAACACTGCCCTGGGCGAAGCGCTCCGCCGGGTACGACTCGACACCTCACGAGATGGATTCTCGTGGAGTTGGTCTGATGAAGATCAGAATCTGGAAGCCATGTTGTGGCCCATCCTGTGGAAATCCGCGGAACTACTCACCTCGGACGATCTGAAACGGGTGGGAGAATGCGCCGACGATCGTGGCTGCGGCTATCTCTTCTACGACAACAGCCGCAACCACAGCCGGCGCTGGTGCAGCATGGAAAGCTGCGGCAATCGAGCCAAAGTACAGAGACATTACAAGCGTTCGAAAACACAGGACGGAAGCGCCGACGGGGGATGATCGCCACGAGAGAGAACCTCGCACCATCCTGACACAGCGTTCGATATGCGATATACTCACTCAGTGAGTAGTAATGCCAAGAGCGTACACGATCGCGCAATCGCTTTCCCCGGAATACGTCGTGTTGGGTTTGTTGAAGCTGCAACCCAATCATGGCTATGCCCTGCACCAACGCCTCGACGAGGAGTTGAGCCACGTCTGGCGCGTGAGTCTCAGCCAGGTGTACAACCTCCTCCACAGGCTGGAAAAACGCGGATACATCAAACCCTCGGGGATCGATTCAGCAGTACAGCAAGCGGATCGGGTCTCCTACAGGACCACGAAGTCGGGCGATCGGCATTTCGAATCCTGGATGCGAACACCCGTTGGTCCCAGCGTGCGGGCGATTCGCATGGCCTTCATCACCAAACTGTACTTCGCACATCACCTCGGAGAACCCGCGTTTGGAGAGCTGATCCAGGGTCAGCGTTCGGCGATCGAATCCCACATCGTACAATTGGGCGAGAAATTCAACGCGATTCCCAAAGCACAAGTTGTCAATCGCCTGGGCCTGAAGCTGCGCATCAAGCAATTGCAATCATTGCAGACCTGGTTCGAAGATACGATCAACGATATCCCTTTCACATCGGAGAAAGAAAAATGAAACGCAAATCCATCATCGCCGGCTCGATCATCCTTCTCGCCATCGCCTTGGCTTCCTGCCAGAGCGAACCCAGCCCAACTTCCCCACCCCCGACTCCAACACAGGCGGAAATGCAGCCAGAATCGGAAGCGAACGTGCCGGAAGTCGAACCAATAACAGTTATAGATGCCCTCGGCCGAGAGGTGACATTCGCATCTCCGCCCGAGCGAATCGTCGTCGCCGGAAAAGCCACCACACTGGTTGTCAACTCAGTCTACCTTTTCCCTGAAGCTCAGAAACGGCTGGTGGCCTTCGAGAACCGCAGCCAGCGAGGCTTTGACTTCTATCCCATCATCCAACCGCATTTCGACGAATTCGAACTACTCGAGCGCAACGCGGGACCGGAGCAGATCGCTCCCCTGCGGCCGGATCTTGTCATCATGAAGAGCTACATGGCGGACAGCCTGGGTGTGGCGCTGGAAGAAATTAATATCCCCGTGATCTACGTGGACTTGGAGACACCCGAGCAGTTCGAACGCGATACCGCCATCATTGGAAACGCTTTGGGAGATCCAGTCCGGACAGAAGAGATCATCGATTTTTACAACGCTCGACTCGAGATGGTCGCAACAAAGGTCGAGAGCATACCAGAAGCCGATCGGCCTGAAGTCTTACTCATGCAGTACAGCGACGAAGAAGGAGAAATCGCCTTCGAAGTGCCCTCCGTTGACTGGATACAGACCGAACTCGTAACACTCGCCGGCGGCATCCCGGTCTGGACCGACGCTGCGGAAGCCGGCGGCTGGACGGTCGTCGGATTCGAACAAATTGCGGTCTGGAATCCCGAAAAGATTTTCGTCATCAATTACGCCGAGAATCCGGCTGCGGCGGTCGAAAGTCTGAAGCAGAATCCCAACTGGATGGCGTTGGACGCCGTCCAGCAAGGCGAAATCTACGGCTTCCCGGGGGATTTCTGGAGCTGGGATCAACCCGATCCACGCTGGATCATGGGATTGACCTGGATGGCCACGAAAATGCATCCCGAACTCACGACGGACATTGATGTCCATCAGGAGGTCATGGATTTCTACACGCAGATGTACGGTCTGGCCCCCGGAGTCATCGAGGCGGAAATCCTGCCCCTGATCCAACCCGAGCTTGATTGAGTGTTTGGGAGCAGGTGATGCGCGTCGATCGGCGAAGGCTGTTGTTCATCACCCTCGGTGTGGCGCTGCTCGCCAGTTTTTTCTTGTCGGCGTTCGTCGGGCGCTATCCGCGGCCGTTCTGGATGCCCTTGCGGTTGTTCCGCGAAGATGCACTGGCGCGCCAGCTCGTGCTCGCGCTGCGACTCCCACGATTGTGCCTGGGCTTGCTGCTCGGAATCACGCTTTCGGCGACGGGTGCGGTAATGCAGATGATCTTCCGCAATCCGCTTGTCGAACCCGGTTTCCTCGGCGTTTCGCAGGGAGCCACATTCGGCGCAGCGCTCAGCATCCTGTGGATCGGATCGTCCTGGAGCATGTACGGCATGGCCATCTTTTTCGCCATGGCAGGTCTCTTCGCCTCGTACTTCTTCGCCAGGCGCATGCGCTTCGGCGGCTGGGTGCTGCGGCTCGTGCTGGCCGGAATCGTCGTCTCGGCCTTGTTTTCCGCCGGCACAGGAATCTTAAAAACCATGGCCGATCCACTGACCCAGCTTCCCGAAATTACCTTCTGGCTGTTGGGCGGTTTATGGTCGGTGACCTGGCAGGACGTGCTTCATGTCCTGCCATTCGCCATTCCCGGGATGACCCTGGTGTACTTGCTGCGCTGGCGATTGAATCTGCTTTCCCTCGACGATGAAACGGCATGGTCGCTGGGCGCGGCCCCGGCGCGCGAGCGCAGTCTGCTGCTTTTCGGCGGGGTCGTCGCTACGGCATCTCTGACCGCCGTGGCTGGAATCGTGGGTTGGATCGGGCTCATCATTCCCCATCTCTCCCGCCGTCTGTTTGGCGCCGATTCGCGCTACAATCTGCCGGGCGCCATGCTACTCGGGGGAATCTTCACCATATTTTGCGACGACGTCGCCCGCAGCCTGATGGCAGGAGAAATACCTCTGGGCATCCTGACTTCGTTGATCGGCGCAGCCACGTTCATTGCCCTGATGATTACGATCAAACGGAAACAACGCACATGAACGACACCGCGCTGCTGCAGATCGAAGACCTTTTCTTCCGCTACGATTCGAGTCAAGCATGGATCTTCGAGCATCTATCCGCAGCGATCCCCGGAGGAGAGATTACGGCCATCCTCGGCCCCAATGGCGTGGGGAAAACCACGCTGCTCCACATTCTCATCGGGCTGTTACCCGTTCAAAAAGGCTCGGTACGGCTCGCAGGCCGATCGTTGGAGAGTTACACTCGCGCGGAAATGAGCCATCTCATCGGTCTCGTGCCGCAGTTGGAAAGGATTCCATTTTCTTTCACCGTCAGCGAATACGTCGCCATGGGCCGGGCGCCTCACATCGGTCTTCTAGGGACGCCTTCTGAAGAAGATCAAATGCGCGTCGATCGAGTCCTCGAAATTCTCGATCTACAAACGCTGGAGCAGCGTTCGGTGCAAGAGCTCAGTGGTGGCGAAGCGCAATTGGTGCGCATTGCCCGCGCCATGGTTCAGGAACCCCGAATCTTGTTACTTGACGAACCCACCGCCCATCTGGATCTGGGCAACAAACACCGCGTGCTCGAAGTGCTACAATCCCAGCTCGGTGACCGCACCACCGTGATTTTCACCACACATGATCCCGACGCGGCGTTTGCCATCGCCGGAGAGGCGCTGCTGATGCACGGATCCTCGGCGCTGGCGTTCGGACCCGTGGGCCGTGTGCTCGACGGCGATAATCTATCCCTCGCCTACGGACTTCCCATCGAGGTACGACGGGTAGACGGCCGTTTCATCGTCATGCGTAAGGATGAAGCCTCTTGAAACGCCGCGGCGAGATCGCCCTCATCAGTGGAAGCGTGGGTTCGGGGAAAACCACGTTCTGCACACACGTGATCGACGCAATCCGGAATTCAACCAAACCAGCATGGCAAATCAGGGGAATCCTCGCTCCGGCCGTGCTTGAAGGCGATACAAAGACCGGCATCGATGCGCTCGATCTCGTCACGGGGGAACGGCGGCGGTTGGCGCAGCGGCATTCGGATTCAGCTTCGGGGATCATGACGAAGGAATGGTCGTTGGATCGGGACACGATCGATTGGTGCAACCAGGTGCTGCGCGCGGCCGTTCCCTGCGACATGCTCGTCGTGGACGAACTCGGCCCGCTGGAATTCGAGCGGGATGGAGGGTTTCAGGAAGGTTTGACCGCCCTGGATTCGGGCCGCTTCCAGGCCGCACTGGTGGTCGTCAGAATGGAACTGCTGCACTATGCCGAGGCGCGTTGGCCGGATGCAGCAGCATATTCGATCCGGAACCGGGATCACGCGCTTGCGAGCGCAGTGCAATTCGCAGCTGGAATCCAACGCTAAGACTGCCCATCATTCTTCCGGATCGATACATTTCACGGCCTTTTTCTTTATATCAAGTTGAAGTGTTTGAGGACCCGCAGCGCCCGCAGCGTGTTCCAGCGGCTGGGCTGTCCGGGCTTTTCCATTTCGAAGTGCAGCGCTCCGGTGTAGTTCGCCTGCAACGGCCAACGTCCGTCGGCGCGCCTTTTTTTCAAGAGCACCTCACAAGCCGGGCGCATGCGCTCGTCCCAAGCGACGCCAGCGTCTTGAAAATAATCCAGAGCGCGCAAGATGTTGTAATGCCAGCGCGCCGGGAAACGCAGCATCAGGAAATCCTTGTTGATGATCTCGCCCGTGTGATCGGACATGTAGAGCTGGTGCAGGAGTATGAACTCGCGCGAGGTCCCGGCTGCGGCTTCTAAATCGT
>DAOUEE010000165.1:0-28719 GCA_034430695.1 Anaerolineales bacterium
ACAGGGCGGCGCCGCCAGGCGGCTGCCGGCCGCGCCGAACGCGCTCTGGTTTTTCTACGCATCGCCGCCGAACGACATGGCGCTCGATCCTTCCGTGCCGGGACGCGGCTGGAAAGCCGCCTGCCTGCGCTCACCGGCCTTTCCCTCGCTGCTCCTGGCTTTACCCGCACTGGCCGTCGCCGCGCTGGCACAGGTGAAACCCCTGCGCCATCCGGTGATACGCACGGCGCTGCGTTTCGTCCGCTCCGAGGAGCGTCTGCTCGAAACTGCGCTCGACGAATGGCACGATTACGAGCTGCATTGGCAGGCGCAGCGCGCCGCGTTTTACGTGGACGGCGTCGAGGTGCACTCGGCCGGTAATCCTCCGCCCGGACAGCTGGGATTCGTCGCCTGGATCGACAACCAGTTTGCCGTCGCTTCTCCCGAAGGGGGCTTCCGTTTCGGCACGCTCGCGACGCAGGAAGAACAGTGGCTGGAGATCGAGAATCTAGCGATCGAGCCCGGCTAGATACGGCCGAATGCGATACACTACTTCGTAGCGAATAAATTCCGTTTAAACAAGGGGAGGAGCATGCGCAGACGCAAATTGAGTTGGACCGATCTGCAGCTTTCGGCCATCGGGCTGGGCACCTGGGCCATGGGCGGCACGGACTGGCAGTTCGGCTGGGGTCCGCAGGACGACGAACTCTCCATCGCCACGATCCACACCGCGCTGGACCTGGGAATCAACTGGATCGACACCGCGCCGGCTTACGGCCTGGGGCATTCAGAGGAGGTCATCGGCAGAGCGATCCGCGGCATGCAGGAAAAACCCATCCTGGCCACCAAGTGCTCACGGGTCTGGGGCGAGGAGCGCATCATCTCCGCTAGCCTGAAACGCGAAAGCATCCTGCGCGAGGCGGAGGACAGTCTGCGGCGGTTGGGCGTGGAACGCATCGACCTGTATCAGATTCACTGGCCGGATCCGGAGGAGGACATCGAGGAGGCCTGGCGCGCCCTGGGATCGCTGATCCGGAGCGGCAAAATCCGCTACGCGGGCGTCTCCAATTTCAGCGTGAAACAGATGCAAACCGCACAGGCGCTGCACCCCATCGCCTCCCTGCAGCCGCCCTACAGCCTGCTGCGGCGCGAGGTCGAAGACGAAATCCTGCCCTACTGCAGCGAAAATCAGATCGGCGTGATCCCCTACAGCCCGCTGCAGAAGGGGCTGCTGACCGGCAAGGTCACGCCCGAATGGGTAGCGGGGCTGCCGGAGGGGGATCACCGCCACGGCGATCCGGACTTCCGCCAGCCCAGGCTGGCGCGCAACATGCGCGTAGCTGCGGGATTGGCCGAAATCGCCCGGGGAAGCGGCCACAGCGCGGCGCAGATGGCTATCGCCTGGCTGCTGCGCCGGCCGGAAGTCACCGCGCCGATCGTCGGCGCGCGCAAGCCTTCGCAGATCGAAGGCACCGCGCCGGCCGGGGATTGGGAACTGAGTCAGGCGGAGATCGCCGCCGTGGAGAAGCTGCTCGAAGAAGCCTGACGGGGATTTAAACCAGCACCCCCAACCAGTGGGGATCCGGTCGAGGGTGCATAAGTTTGGACGTCCTGTTGGATGAATGTTATGGACGCCAAGAAGAGTATACATCAAATTGGTAATTTTGCGCGCATGACTTAAGGCACTGGCGGTGGGTTCTGCGGCGCAGCGCCGTAGAACTGCCTGCTTTTCAGAATTCGTGGCGGCCGTTATTCGCTTGACCTGCCCCCTGCCCTGGGTTACAATCCCGTCGCCTGCCGAGGTAGCTCAGTTGGTAGAGCACTTGACTGAAAATCAAGGTGTCACCAGTTCGATTCTGGTCCTCGGCACCTCCCCGAAGTCAGGGCGCGCGCCCTGATCTTTCCTTTTAACTCTGACTCCCATTTGTAGGTTGACTGCAAGGCGCGGACGGCCGAAGGTGCGCTACCATGTAAAGTATCGGGCGATCGAGACCTTCGAGGATTTTCCGCATGTCAACACAACGACGAGTCAGTGACCACGAGCGGGGGCAAACGCAGGCCGAATTCGGCATCATTACTTTGATCCTGGCCATCGTGGTGATCGCCATCATTTTCCTCATCGGCCCGGCTCTTGCGGGCATGTAATCCCCCTCTAGAAAACAACTGACTTTAACCTTCCCCCTCGTCCTTGCCCCGCGCCCGCAGCCGCTGGCGCAGTTCGTCGATCGGCGCCAATTCCCCATTTTCGGTCTGGTAATACCAGTGCTTCCAGCCGTTGCACGGGCTGCCGTTCATTAAATGTTTCCCCGCCTGATGGATCGAGCCTTCGAAATCCCCGACGCGCAGTTTGCCGTCCCGTCCGATGCGGGCAGGCAGGTCACGCTTGCCGCGGAAGAACAGCGTTTGACCGGGTTTTAGATATTTATGTTCGAGCAGCTTCGTGAAGGGAATGCGCGCCGCACGTCGTCTGCGATCGCGCGGGTGGGACACCAGGCGCTCGTCGACTTCCGGCTCGATTTTTTCGATTCGCCGGAAAGCCAGATCGACGTACTCAGCCTGGCGTTCGATGCCGATCCAGCGCCGCCGCAGCCGTTTGGCCACGGCGCCCGTCGTGCCGCTGCCGAAAAACGGATCGAGCACGACGTCGCCGGGGTTGCTGGAAGCCAGGATCACGCGCCGCAGCAGTTCTTCCGGTTTCTGCGTGGAGTGCGCTTTCTCCCCGTTCGACTTCAGGCGCTCCGCGCCCGAACAGATCGGCAGCTTCCAATCGCTGCGCATCTGCTTGCCTCCGTTCAGCGCCTTCATGGCGTGGTGGTTGAACGTGTAGCGCGCGCCCTTGGATTTGCTGGCCCAGATCAACGTCTCGTGCGCATTGGTGAAGCGTACGCCGCGGAAGTTGGGCATGGGGTTGCTCTTGATCCACAGCACGTCGTTCAAGATCCAGTAGCCCAGGTCCTGCAGGATGGCGCCCAGGCGGTAGATGTTGTGATAGGTCCCGATGACCCAGACCGTGCCGTCGTCCTTGAGCACGCGGCGGCAGGCGCCGAGCCAGGCGCGGCTGAATTCGTCGTAGGCCTCGAAGCCGGAGAAACGATCCCAGTCGTCCTGCACGCCGTTCACCCGGGTCATGTTCGGACGCCACAGTTCCCCCTCGAGCTGCAGGTTATACGGCGGATCGGCGAAGATCACATCCACGCTCGCCGCCGGCAGCTGCGGCAGCAGTTCCAGGCAGTCACCGAGCAGGATTCGACCGAGATACGCCTCAATGCCAGACATCCCACCTCTTCGATTCAACGTTACAAATCCATGCGCGTGCAGTATTCCGCTAACAAGTCTACACGCGAGGCCCTCGTTCTTCAACCCGGAACATGCACCATGTTCGCTCGATTGAGGCTAAAATAGGCCAAGAGATTCCCAGGCAAGGAGATATGAAATGGCCAATTGGCGGGAAACGCTGCGCTGCGATCCCATCCCCCCGCTGCTCGCAGCAGACGACGAGGCGCTGCGCTACTTCACCCGGCGCGATCTCCTGGATGAGCCGGTCGAGCCGATCGAGCGGCTCTGGGAGCTTCCCGGAGCGCAGAAGATCGCCAGGCGCCAACAGGATGACGGCTCGTGGAAGCGATCGGGGAAAGAAAAGCACGACGCGATCAACTACGCGCTGATCGAGACCTGGAAGCAGTTCCGTTTTTTAGTTCAGATGTACGGATTCACGCACGAAAACCCCGTCGGCGAAAAGGCGTCCGAGTTCATTTTCTCCTGCCAGACGGAGGAAGGTGACATCCGCGGCATGCTCGCCAATCAATACGCCAGCTACTACACCGGCGCACTGCTCTTCCTACTCGTCGAAGCCGGTTACGCGGACGATCCGCGCGCGGAAAAAGCTTTCCAGTGGCTGCTCGCCATGCGCCAGGACGACGGCGCCTGGTCGGTTCCCATCGTTACCCACGACCTGGACTGGCCGACGCAAATCGAACTTACCAGTCAGCATCGCCAACCACTGCAGCCTGATCGTTCGAAACCGTTCTCCCACAACGCCACCGGCATGATCCTGCGCGCCTTCGCCGCCCACCCGCGCCACCGCAAGAGCGAAGCCGCGCGCCGCGCCGCCGAGTTGCTCGCCTCGCGCTTCTTCCACAAAGACGCAACCACCTCGTACCAGGCCGAACGCTATTGGATCATGTTCCAGTACCCTTATTGGTGGAATCAATTGGTGGCGGCGCTCGATTCTATCTCGCTCATCGGCGTCCCCAAAGAGAACGAAAACGTCAGCAAAGCGCTGGACTGGTTGGTCGAGCACCAGCAGGAAAGCGGGTTGTGGAAGTCGTCCTACGCCAAGGGAGGCAAGGCCCACGCTGCGTCGAAGGACAACGCAGCGTGGGTGAGCCTGGCGATCTGCAGGGTGTTGAAACGCTACGCGAGTTGAAGGCGCTCCACCCAGTCCCGAAGATATTTACCGCCGTGAGCGGCATGGGTTAAAACAAAATCCCACTCTTCCGACTTCTACGTCCGAAGAGAGGGAATCGACAGAACGACGAACGCTACGCCTTTTCCGACTTGACGATGGGGATGCAGATATCCACCTCAGACGTATCATCATCCTTGCATCTCTCGTCGTATACCTCGAGATCCGCCGTCATGGCGTGCTCGTAACCGGACTCCGGCAGCCAGGTGGAATAGATGTAGCGCGTGGTGTCCTGAATGGCTTTGGTGCACGGCCCCCTGGCGGTGAAGACCGCATAGGTCGCCGCGGGGATCACCCGCCCGATCATGTCGTCAGGCACGTCCTCCAGGCTGCTGACTTCCATGGCGATCATGTAGGTGAATTTGGGGCTTTCGAAGTCGGTACAAACCCCGTAGCAGGTGTTCTGATTCGTCACGTTGGGGATATTCTTCAACGTGTTCTTTTCCATCTCCTCTTCCCAGAAGAGCGGGATGCGTTTGATGTTTTCTTCATCTTCGATGGTGCACTTGATCGCCGGTCCGATGACCAGAAATTCCGCTTTCTTTACGATTTTTGGTTCAATCGCAAGCATGTCCAATTCTCCCTTCAGTTTATTGTTGACTACGTCCACGGGCAGGAAGGAACGAAACGAGGCCCTGCGATTGCGGAAATCGCCGGGATTCCGGCCGGTTTCTTTCTTGAACGCCCGGGTGAAAGCTTCCTGAGATTCGTATTGACACATGAATGCAAGCTCCAGGATGCCGATTTCCGTCGTGCGCAGCATTTCGCCCGCTTCGGAAAAGCGCCGCCTGCGGATGTATTCTTTCAACGAGTAGCCTGCCATGGCCTGAAACAAGCGATAAAAATAGTACGGCGAGAAGAAAGCCCGGCCTGCAACGTCTTGCAGGTCGATCGGCTCGAACAGCCGCTCCTCGATGTATTCGATGGCTTTTTGTATCCGCTCGGTCGTATCCATTTTCTCGCTCCCGGGTCAGAAAAACTATAAAGGAAGAAGTGAACCATGTTTTGATATTTTGTGCGGAATTCACGAACCTGCCGGGAAATCCGATCGATCCGAATAGGTGACAGTCGTGATCCGAAGATTAACAATTAGGACAACGGGGATTTCGTGATCTAAGCGTGAACACGCAGAATGCATCAGCAAATCTCAAGAGGCGATAACTACGATTCTTGGGCAAGATACGCTTCGTACAGCTCCCAACTGGCTTCGATCACCGCTTGCATCGCCGCATTCATCATCCCTGGGTCGACGATGATTCCCGTTCTTGTTATATCAAGACTGTTGTAATAATCCCGCAGGTCAGTGATGTTCAACAGCGTACGAAATGCTCGCTCGGAATGTTTTGTGGGAAATTCTGTCGGATCGTCGAAATTTTCAGATACCACCTCGATCAACGCCGGTACGGCGGGCATGCCGATCTTTTCCAGCGAGTCCTCCGCCTGGAATTGAAGGTGACCATAAAACAGGATGCCTTCCCCTTCATCCATCAACGCTGCAATGAGCGCCTGGATGCCTTCATCCGCGGCTGGATCGACTTCGCCCAATGCTTGTATCGCCGCGGCGCGGACATCGGGATGCGAGTCTTTGGTGGAGTCGACCAAGACCGCCAGCACATCATCTGAGATTTGTTCCAGGTTTCCCAACGCTAAAACCGCGTTCCAACGATCCACAGGATCATCGGCAGCACGGGAGGCATCGATCAACGATTCGATTTCATCGTCCTCCGCCAACAAGTATGTATCCCACCAGATTTCCCAGCAGTCGACTTCTTCGTCAGAATAATCTGTAAGCCGATTACAGGGAGCCTGCGTAAGTCGGAACAGGGCGCCGCTCAGATCGTTCCGCAAGTCGATATCCAGCGCCACCGATGGTGACCCTTCGCCAACCTCGATGACCTTCTTTATATTTTTATCCAATACTTGTATCAAAACGGGAATCGCTTCGATAGCCCGAGGGCCGATGTCGGCCAACGCCTCTGCCGCATATGCTTTATTTTCGTGCGTTGTCTTCTCCGCTTCCAGCACCTGAATGAGTTGGGGAAGTGTTTCGGAGATATCTTCCTCCATTATTGATAGCGACCTCACCGCAATGTCCCAATAACTTCCCCCATCGATCACCACGGCTGCGGCTCGCGGCCCCCATATTTGGATCATTCCCGAAATAATCGGATCGTCCCACACATTCGACCAATAGCCCCGGCTCGACGATGGTGTTTGGGGGCAATCCATAATGAAGTCCGGAGTATGGGAATTGTTGATATTTAGCACTATCGCTTGTTGCTCTGACGCAGATAGCGACATCGTTCCTCGAATGCGGCCGCCGGTGTTGCATTCGGATTCCTCTCCGTCACTGAAGACATACACATCCCATTTGGGTTCTACGGTCGCAGTGATTTGCAGAATTGCATCGCAGGCTTTTCCTGGGGAAGGCACGTCGATTGACATGCCTTCCAATATCTCACGCACCGTCGATGCGATCGGCAAAGAGAAATTCTCGGCGAGATCGATGTAGGTGATATCGACCTTCAAACACACGCTCGTCACGACCGCGTCCGCCCACGCCGAATCGCGGATCGCCACCGGCGTTGGAGTCGGCGTGATTGTCGGGGTCGGAGTGACCGTAATCGTTGGGGTCAGCGTGTCCATCGGCGTAGTGGTTGGAGTATGCGTAACGGTTATCGTTGCTGTCGGGGAGGACAGGAAGGGAAACAGAGTGGACGAACTGCACGAGGTCGGGGTGAAGAGGAGGACAAGCGCGAGCAGGACAAGAAGGCTCCAACGCCCGGGAGGTAATGCAGGCCCAGTTCCATCAGGTTTTGATTGCATGTGCAGAGAACTCCTCAGTTGGGAACGAAGACAACATCAAGTATAAGGTCTTCTACAGAAGAAAACACCGGCCAATGCGCATGATTCAGCCGGCGGCTTTTTCGCTGGATGTGAGTCGATTCACCTTATACCCGACCCGAGCCAAAGACTCCGGCAGGCGCCGGACGGCGATGCGTTTTTTCTCCCTGTCCGCCTCCGGAAGATCCTTCCAGAGGACGAGCGCAGGATGGAATTTCTCGCCCGGATGCTGGGGGGCAGGCGCGTATTTCCATCCCTGCTGCAGCTTCTCGAGGCACCATCGCTCGTGCTCCAACTCCGCCAGCCGTTCGACGTCGGCGTCGGAGAAACGAAATACCGGTTCCGTCCAATCCCAAAGCACGTTCAACCCGCATCCGACTCGTTTCACGAGTTCACCGATATGATCCGCCTGCCGCCGGTTGGCCTCCCGCATGCCTTCGGAGAGCAGCCCCCACGGCAGTCGAGAAGCGGAGGTCGAATCGGTGGAGCGAACCTGACCCTGGCGGCGTAAATATTCCTCGTGCAGTGCGCGGGCCAGTGTCTCGTGCGTTCCCCGGGTGATGATCGCGGGCGTGCACGTGCGCTCCAGCAAGCCAAAAGGTCGAATCGAGACCAGATCATCGTTTTCCACCCGGCCGCGAATCAAGTCCGCCATGCCGCTCTCTTCGGGGACGCGCATGATAATGGGCGTCGAGTACTCCGGCAGCCGGCGGCGGAGTGTCAGCCCCGTAAACAACGCTTCGGAGGGTTCGTCGTAGCAGATGACGGCGATGTCGATGTCGGTTAGGCCATCCACATCGACGAGGTGCTCGCCGCGGATGAACTCCGGAGAATTTACGCTCATGTTCAAGGCCGTGATCTCTGCGCTCGATGAAAGCCCGGGATAGCGGGCGTTCAACAATGCGAGCACTTCCTTCGCGCCCCGGTCGATCAAGGTCATACGGATACGCTCATCCGGATTCTCCCGCCGGAAGTACCATTCTTTGGCGGTTTCCACGACGAGATTCGTGCCGAGCTTGTCCATACCCACGATCAAGACGTGTTGAGGGCTTTTCCTGAGGCGGGCGGCTTTCCTGTTCAATATGTAATCTTCGACGAGGATTTGCGCGCCGAACAGATAGACATTGAACGTCTCGAGACGGATATTTTCGAAATACTGGCCGCCGAACTTTCGCTCCTGCAGCAAATCCCACAACGCAGGATCGACGACGTGAATCATGCAGTTGAGCGGATCGCCGCTTCTCCGCGAGCATAATTCGTTCGCCCGGACGGCCATTTCGGCATTGGCGCGGTCGTTGTCGGAAACCGCGATAAGCATATTCGCTTTTTCTACCCTCGCCTGACTCAAGACGGCAGGATCGCTGTACTCACCGACAATGACAAGAGCCCCGAGACGTTTGCAGGTTTCGATCTGAACGTTGGTTTCATTTCTCGAGATCACAACAACTTTTACATCTCTGGCAAGGAACCCCTTGAGCAGTAGAATGCATTTACTGTTCAAACCGCCGATGATGATGTGGTCGCGCCAAAAACGCGATGTCAGGTGCCGGATCTGTTCGCGGAATATCATCATAAACGCCTGTAGCGCAGTTCCCGAAGCCAATAATGGTAGGCCAAACCGTGCGACTTCGAGCTGCCAGGGAAGAGCTCTCTCTCCCAAAGTAAATTCCAATGCCATAAGCTGCAGTAGTTGATAAAGTAAATCAAGGTTGGTCAACTGCCTGCTGCTATTTCCGGCATATTGGTTCAAACCGATAAACCCGAGTGTAAAAACGACCAGCCACAGTGACCCTATTGCAATCTATGGATTAATCTTCCCTCCTGAAGGGATTGGCTGACGAATCCATCTCACGGATTCGGGGTCGAGAAGCGACGTGTCGGATTCCTTCCTTTTCATACCTCAGCACCATGCGGTGCTCGAGCCAACCTTGTTGATCTTTCCATGCCTCATTCCAATTGTGTTTTTTACCGTTCGAACGATGTGGTAACCAGCGAGTTCTACGATTCGAGGAATGGCGCCGATCATCAATCTATCCTTATCGCGTTCGAACGCCGAGAATTCACTCCATTCAGCCATGGAGGCGTGCACTTTTCGGCCGGGATCCGTGTTCGATCCCCACGCCCAACCGGCCTGGCGCATATGCTGCACCCATCGTTCGTGTTCCATTTTGGCAAGTATCTCTTGAACGGATTCTGGAATCTCAAAAACCTGATCCTTTTCCCCTTTTGGATCTAGCGTATACCCCACAGCAGGTAATTTTCGAGGGATTTCCCGGATGAAACGACGATTCGACTGTTCGCGTTCTTCGCTCAAGTGATCGTATGGCACGAGTGCAGGGTGCGTTTTCATACCATCAGATGAGTTGGAGCCGTATCGATGACCTCGGTCCAGGAGGCCGTCACAGAATATACGATGGGCTTGTACTGCAAGATACTCGATCTGCTTTTCCTTGAAAAATGACGAATCAACGCTCTTCCGCATCCCCTGTTCAACCTCATATCGTCCGCTGCCGCATCCGGTTCGATCGCCCGGCAGATACGATTATAGGAGAGAGGATACGCCTGCGATAGTGAGTTCATGGTCCTCCTGACAGATCAACACACAATCTACATCGGCCCACAAACTGGTAGACAAGTAAAATTGCGCTTCCTGGAAGTTGCGAGTACAGTTGTTCCCAAGTAGACAACTCATCCCCGAGGGAACAATGTCAGACGTCTTCATCTCCTACTCCCGCAAGGATATCTCCTTTGCTCGGCGGTTACATAAATCATTAGAAAAGAACGGCCTCGAAACCTGGATCGACTGGCAGGACATTCCCCCAAGCGAGGATTGGCTGGCCGAAATCCATGAATCGATCGAGCAAACCGACGCATTTATTTTCATCATCAGCTCGCGATCCGTCGACTCGGAAGTCTGCAGCCAGGAAGTACAGTATGCGTTTGAGAATCAAAAACGCCTGATTCCCATCGTCATCGACGACATCGATCCGGGCGATGTACCACCGTCCATTGCTGCGTTGAATTGGATATTCTTCCGCGAGACGGACGACTACGAAGCCTCGGTCTCGCTGCTGCTTGAGGCCATTCAAACGGATCAGGCGTGGGTCAAATCTCATACCCGCTACCAGATGCGTGCGTTGGAATGGGAACGCAGCCACCGATCGAACGCATATCTACTGCAGGGCGTGGAGTTGGAAGAGGCAGAAGCTTGGCTCTTAACTCAAGGCCACAAAGACATCACGCCGACCGGGCTCCAAACGGAATACATTCTCGCAAGCCGTCGTGCGATCACTCGACGGCAACGTCTTCTCTTTGGTGGAGTTGGTGTCGGATTGGCGGCCGCCATCTTGTTGAGTGTTTTCGCCGTCTTCCAGCGAGGCGTGGCAATCGAGCAGCGCGATCAACAAGCCACGGCCGAAGCGCGAGCCGTTGCGGAGGCATACTCTCGCGCGACGGCGGAAGCCATCGCTGTCGAGGAACGGGACGCACGTGCGACGGCGCAAGCCGAGTCTCAGATACAACGAGACGTCGCCGTGTCCCAATATCTTGCAGCGCAATCTTCCGCACTTTCGCAATACTATCTGCAAACGAAAATGCTGCTCGGCATCGAGGCATCATATTTTTACAACGGTGTCGAAGCGCGCAGCGCTTTGCTCGAAGCATTACTCGCTGAACCGTATCTGGGCGCCATCATTCTGCAGGATCAACACTTTCAAGCACAAAGTATGGCACTGAGCGGGAATGGAGCGTATCTGGCATTGGGTGATCCGAACGGTGAAATTCTGCTCTTGAACGCCGGCAACGGGGATGTGCTCGCCCGGATATCCAATGAGAAAGCCGAGCCCATCACGCAATTGGTGTTCAGTGGAGACAATACGACGCTAATTTCGGTAGACGAATCACAAGAGGTCTTTGCCTGGGACTTGACCGCAGAAACCCCCGCATCGAAATCGATTTCCGCCTATCCGGGATGGGAAAGATTCCTGGCGGTGAACCACGATGGCCGTGAAGTGGCGGTTCTCAGTGAATCGGGCAGCGTTGTGATCATGTCCGTCGAAACGGGAGAAATCCTTCAAAGCCTGCAGGAAAGCGGCGTGGAAGACACCCCAATGATATTCAATCCCGATGGAACGCAACTGGCTGCCTTTCATCAGTATAGTGAAGTAAGAATCTGGGATCGGGACAAGGGTAAGATCGTCTCCCAAAACACGGAGCTTCCCGAGAACTCCTCCGAGCCGGTCTACAGAACTCCGCTCAACACGCAATATACTCTGGCGTTCAATCCACGCAGCGAGGCTCTCATCTTCGCCACCGGTCATGGAACGTATTACTGGAATGTGCCGGCGAACCAAATCACGGCAACGGATTCGTCCTACCTGACGGGGTTCAACGCAAACGGTGAACCCTTGGCCTTCTCACATTCAAGATTCGAACCGTTTGAATGGAGAATCCTCGACGGAAAGATGACTGCAGGTCCTTTATCGTACAGCCTCGGCAGCGATCCATTCGCGGGGGAGCTCCTGGGATATGCCTGGAGTCCCCTCACGGAGCAAGTTTTTCTCATCTGGGAAGACGTAGGCAATGACACACTAATCCTTCGTTACGATTTCAGTCTTCCGATTCCAATTCGGCAGCAGATCGCGAACAGCCTGAACTTCAAGAACGTCGTCCATGACCCCACACCGGGCAGTAATCTGATGATCGTCGCCGGATGCGCAGAACCTGGGCAATTGGCCGCCTGCAGCCGGGGCTTGATCCAATTCCGGGACAGCCGCAATGGCGAAATCCTGGGAGATCCACTCCAGGCGCACGGTGATTGGATCACCGGATTGGCCATCAGCCCCGATGGTGAAACCTTCGCCACGATCTCGAGCGACGGCACAATACAATTGTGGGATCTTGCTTCACGCTTCCCGAAGGGGGATCCGATGCAATTCGAGCAGGTGACTGCGATGGATCACCTGCGTTTTCATCCCGGTGGATCCCTGCTTGCATTTCGGGCCAGTAACGGATCGAACTACGGCATCGCTTTCATCGATTTGGAGACGAACGATCTCCTCGAAGATCCCATATTCCTCACCTATGAAGGCGAAATCGATTCCGTCATGGATTTCGCTTTCAGCCCGGACGGAAATCGAATGGCCGTCACCCAGTACAAACGTATACTTACGCTCTGGGACATCAACATGTCCGCACCACCGACTTTACAAAGCAGTCTGGAGCTTGATGCCTCCCTGAACACCATCGCATTCCATCCCAACGGCCAACGGCTTGCGATCGGAACACGGGGAGCAGCCATCATCGTTGACGTCGAGACGAATGAGGTTCTCCTGACGCCGGCGGCAGATCAAATCGATCGCGTCGGCGTGTACAGCCTTACTTACAGTCCAGACGGCAAGTGGATCGCCGCTTTTCGCGACGACGACACGATACAGTTAATGGATGGCGAGAGTGGTAGACCCATCGGCCCGCCATTGCAAGGACTCGATGAAATCAACGTCACCTACGACGCGCTGACGATTTCACCCGATTCGAACCTACTCGTCACCGTCAATCAACGTCGGGATATATTGATTTACGACATCGATCCGCAAAGCTGGGGACAGATCGGATGCGCCATGATTCACGGAAATCTCAGCCAAGAACAATGGGCGACCTATCTCGGCGACATGGAATACAGAGAGACTTGTCCGCAATCGCCTTGAGGGATGGAAGAAGGACAAGTCGATGCCGACCATAAACCCGCCTCAACACAAGGAAGCGCGTAATGCCTGATGCTTTCATATCCTATTCCCGGAAAAATATAGCTTTTGCCCGTTTGCTGATGGATGCGTTGGAGAAGAACGACATCCAAATTTGGATCGACTGGCAGGATATCCCACCCAGTGCCGATTGGCTGGCGGAGGTGTACGAAGCGATCGAATCTTCCGATAACTTCATCTTCGTCATCAGCGAAAATTCTGTGGTGTCCGAGATTTGTGATTTGGAAATCAAACACGCCATCGAAAACAACAAACGGCTGATTCCGATCGTCGTCAACGAAGTTGAACCTTCCAAAGTCCCCGCACCGCTATCCGCTCTCAATTGGATATTTTTCACTGAGGACGATCAATTCCATAACGCTGTCAGAGAATTGATCGAAGCCATGCAAGTCGATCAAGCCTGGGTGAAACAGCATACCCGACTGCAGAATCGTGCCTTGACATGGACCCGCCGTGACCGAAATCCAGCAACTTTACTGCGAGGGCAGGATCTGAATAACGCAGAGACCTGGCTCTCAAATGCGAAAGAGAAAGAACCGCCTCCCACACATTTACAAGCGGAGTATATCTTCGCCAGCCGCAAGGAGACCGCACGGCGGCAGCGGATCGGCACCATCGCCGGCGCAGCGGGCATCTTGATCGCGTTCGTTCTGGGCATCTGGGCCTGGTCTCAGCGCGCCGAAGCACTTCAAATGACGGATGCCCGGGCAACTGCCGAATCGATGGCGATCGACGAGGCGAACACACGCGCCACCGCAGAGGCCGAGGCGATCACAGAAGAACGCTCACGCGCAACCGCACAGGCCGTCCTCGAAGCGCAATACCGCAGCGCTTCCGCGAAAAGCCTGGCCGCGCAATCCAGTGCCCATTTCGGAGACCAACTCGATCTGGGTTTACTGCTCGCCTTAGAAGCACTCAACATGGAGGATAACCTTCAGACGCGCAGAATTTTAATCACCGCTCTGACGGACCAGCTACACATTCAAAAGTTCCTTTTCCGAGACCGTCTGTTTATCGTTGATAATCTGCAATTCGACCCGCAGGGGGACGTCGTCATCTACAGCCGGGTAGACCAACGCATCCTCGTTCTCGATCCCGAGAACGGGTCCATTCTTTTCGACGTCGCCGCACCACATGAAATCGCGAATCTTTACAACGGCGTTCTTCATGCCGGTCAACCCGGCATCCGCTTCAGTCCTGATGGCAAGTACCTGCTTACCGCCGCCATGGATCGAAGTTGGATTCTCTGGGACGCAAAGACCTACCAACCCATCGGCGACCCAATCACGGATAATCCTGACTGGCAAGCTGCGATCAGCGTCAGTCCTTACTTCGATCGTCTGGCGACGTTAAAAGATGATGCGATCACGATCTGGGATCGCCAATCCGGCACAGAGACCACCCGGCTCGAAGATCTGCCGGGACAGATTTATGGTCTGCCGGTCTTCACCTACGATGCACAGTATTTCATCGTGCCGTTCGAAGACCAGGTCGTCAATATCTATGCAGTGGAAAGCGGCGAGGTTCTGCAGACCTTCCAACTCGATCCGGACTTCGGGAACAATCATTACCTCGTCGTAAATTCACAGGGAACCCGCCTGGGGATCAGTGGCTCGGAGATGGTGTACTTGTTCGATCTGACGAGCGGCGAAGAAATCGGCCAGTATCGTCCCTATTACGGTGATTACTACCAGGTATTCTTCGATGCAAACGGACAGGCGTATCTGATCTTCGACTACAAAAATAAAGACATTTACATCGAACGCCTCGGAGATCAGAACGTAGTCTTCAGCCGCTTCCCCCACTTCGAGGAATCCACATTAATCGATCTTCGATATGCTATCGACCCAAGCAGTATGCGGGTCGCCACTTCGAGAACCATGATGGTGGGATCCGAAATCGTCCTTTACGATCCGCTCATTCCGCATCCCATTTTCGAGCCCATCGAATTTAGAGAGATGGCAGAAAGCCATTCGGTCGGGAAACCCGCGTTTCATCCGACGGATGATCACATCCTCGCCACGGCTACGTGCGGCGACGTACTTCACGTAGAACCTTGCGAGGTCAATGTATGGGACATATCAACAACGCCACCCGATGTTCTCTATTCGACAGAGGCAATTTGGCCTGTCAGTGCCCTGACATTTCACCCAGAGGGCAACATCCTCGCCGTTGCTGAAGGGCATGATGGAAACGTATCGCTGCTGGATTGGCGTCTGGATGCGCAGGTAGCGGCATTTACAGGTACTGAAGATAGACCTTCGAAACTTGCCTTCAGCTCCGATGGAGATTATCTGGCGATGCAATATAACGCCGAGGACACGCCCGTTCTCGTTTGGAATCTCCAAGACGAAGAAACCAGCGAGTATTTCTGCGCAACATCGGACGATAAAAAAGCGTTCGACATCGCTTTCCATCCTGCTCAGCCCTTCCTGGCAATCGCCTGCGGCGATCGGGCTTCGATCTGGAACGTGAAGACGGGTGCGGTTGAAGCAGAATACACGTCGGATGAAAACCTGGAGGTCTTCGAGGTCGTCGCCTTCCATCCCGACGGATCTCAGTTCGCCACGGGTGGAGAAGACGGTTTCATCCGCTGGGACATGCAGTCGGCGGAACCACTCTCCTCGCCCAGCGAGGATACGACGAGTTCCTGGGGAGTGGACCTACTTGCATACGAGCCGATGGGATCCATGCTGCTCACAGGCAGCGTCACAAACCTGCGCATCTTCGATGCGCAGAGCGGTGATTTCTTTATCCAGCTCGACCCGCTTGGCGAGAATACCCTTACACATCAGAGGTTCTATCTTCTCCCAACGTTAGCCATAAGCGCACAAGGCTCACGTGTCGCGGCGTATGCGCGCGATAATCAATTGATCTTCTGGCAGCTCGATCTCGAATTGTGGAAACAATATGCCTGCTCGATCGCTAACAGAAACCTCACCGCAGACGAATGGAAAACCTATCTGGGAGATATCCCCTATAGAAAGACCTGTCCATGAAAGACATTGGCAGGGTCATAGAAAACCGTGAAAGCACAAAACGATACGGTCATCCCCGGCAAAACCTCTGCCCCTCCTGCATAAAACTTGAACCTACTCCAATCCTGCGGTTGATATAATTCCCTGGGATCACGAAGCCGGAGTCTCATCGCGGCGTCCGAAGGAGAATTGCTGATGCAAAACGAGCAGCTGATATCGCGCAAAGTCGTCATCGTGGGCGCAGGCGCCGTAGGCGCGACGTTCGCCTACGCGCTGGCGCAGAGCGGTCTGTCAGACGAAATCGCCCTACTCGACGTCAACCAGGAACTGGCCAAAGGAGAAGTGCTGGATCTTTCTCACGGCCTGCCCTACTATCCCAACGTGCAGATTTCCGTCGGGCAGGCGGATGCGTACACCGACGCCCACGTGATCGTGATCACCGCGGGTGCGAAGCAAAAAGGCGCCGAATCGCGGCTCGACCTGCTGCAGCGAAACGCCGCGATCATCGAAAACATCGTCGGCGACATCGTCGAACACGACTCGAAAGCCGTCATCGTCGTGGTCAGCAATCCTGTGGATGTATTGACCTACCTGGCACACAAGAAGACTTCGTGGGAACGAGGCCGCGTGATCGGTTCCGGCACGGTGCTGGACAGCGCCAGATTCCGCTACCTGTTGAGTACGCACTGCGGCGTCGACGTCCACAACGTTCACGCCTACATCCTCGGCGAACACGGCGACAGCCAGGTGGCCGCGTGGTCGATGTCCCACTTCGCCGGAGTGCCGATCAACGAATACTGCAAACACTGCGGGAGCTGTGAAGGCTGGGAGAACACGAAAGCGGAGATCGAAGAACGTGTCCGCCGCTCCGCATACCACATCATCGAATACAAGGGAGCGACCAATTATGCGGTCGGCTTGGCCTTACTGCGAATCGTGGGGGCCATCCTGCGCGACGAACGCAGCGTCCTGACTGTTTCTGTTCCGCTGCAAGGCGAATACGGATTGAGTGAAGTCAGTCTGGGTGTTCCCAGTATCGTGACGCAGAACGGCGTGGAAAGCGTGATCGAAGCCAACCTGACGACCAACGAATTGGATGCACTGCATGCCTCTGCTTCGCTGCTGCAAGAATCGATAAAGGCCATCCAGCGCAGTGAATAACCCCGAATGGTTTTTGGATCTTTCAGGTTTGCTTCCGGCGTTGGATGTGTCCCGCAGAAAGTAGAGGGGTCAATCTGGGGCGCTTTGCAGGACGCGCGCAAGCAATCTTCCAATTTGCTCGACCGTAGGCGGTTTGCGCAGCCAGCCGCTCAATCCCTCGGCTTCCAGATCCAGCAACTCATCTTCGCGCGGATGGCCCGTCATCATCACCGTAGGCAGTGCCAGACCTTGCTGTTGGATCACGCGCAGCAGTTCTTTGCCCCCCATTTCAGGCATCACAAGGTCGCTCAACACGAGGTCAACTTCCGTCTCATTTTTCTCCAGAACCTCGAGCGCCTTGCGGCCGTTGGCAGCCCCCAGAACGTGATAATTCAGAGAGGTTAGGATTTCGATCAAGGCTTTCAACAGGGCATCGTTGTCCTCCACGACAAGGATCGTCTCTCCATGGCCGCGATACGAGGTCCGGCTATCGACAGCCGGACGTCCGGCGGGCTTTTCCGATTCGGCGGGAAGATAGATTTCGAAAGCGGTCCCCTCCCCAGGCTGCGAATCAACGGTGATGTGCCCCTCGTGCTGTTTGACGATTCCGTATACTTGCGCCAGTCCCAAGCCGGAACCTTCCCCTGGCGCTTTGGTCGAGAAGAAGGGATTGAAAATATGCGGCAGCACATCCGCCGAGATTCCGCTGCCATCATCGATCACCGTAAGCCGCACCCAATCCCCCGGCTGCAGTTCCGGCATCTTGGACGCCATCTTTTTATCAACACGCAGGTGATCGAGCTTGACCTGCAGCAAACCTCCCTTCGGCATCGCATCGCGTGCGTTGAGCGCCAGATTCAACAAGATTTGCTGCATGCGTGTCGGATCGGCGTTGACCGCATATTCATCATCCCCGCTCTCAAATTCGATACACACGGTTTCGGGCAGCATTCGCCGTAGAAACCTGACCTGTTCTTGCAGGACCTTCGCCAAATCGATCGGTTGGCGTTCGAGTATGGCGCGCCGTCCGAAATCCAGAATCTGTTGAATGAGATCCCTGGCCCGATCCGTTTGCTGCGTGATGATCTCGAGATGTTCTCGATATCCCGCCGATAAACCCGGATCGCGCAAATCTTGACGGGCGTACAAGGCGATGATCGACATGATGTTGTTGAAATCGTGAGCCAATCCCGCAGCCATCTGTCCCACGGTGGCGAGCCGCTCTTGCTGATGGAGCTCCCGTTGAACCTGACGTTCCAGAGTTACGTCTTCGACAACCACAAGAAAGTTTCCGGTCTTCTGTTCATCGCTCATCGCCTGCGTAGCGACTTCGAATACGCGGCCTTTGGCCGTCACCTCGTGGCGCAGGCCTTCCTTCAGCGGCCTGGACAGTAAATCGTGCAGCATGCGGTTTCCCAGGTATATGAGCTTGCTGCCAACCTGGGCGTTTGCCAGGACTTCCAGGGCTTCTTCACCGATCGGATTGGCAAGAATGACCTTATGTGCGGAGTCGAGCAAGAGCAAGCCCACGGGAACGGTGCTCATCACCTCGAGCAGCCGCTGCGCGTGCTCGCGCAACTGGTCGAGCAACATTTCTCGCTGCTTTTCGGCAAGTTTGCGTTCGGTGATGTCTCTGGATACCGAGATCGAAACCTGCTTATCGTCGATCGTGGCAAAATTGATCGTCACCTCTACCGGAAATTCCGATCCGTCCTTCCTGCGGTGGACCGTCTCCATGGTCGAGATCCCCTGGGCGCGCGTCGTCGATCGATGCTTTCGCCATCGCTCCTCATCGAGATTGGGATCGATTTCCCAAATGCGCATGCTCAATAATTCATCACGGGTATACCCGAGATTGTCACAGGCGTATTGATTGACGTAGTAGATACGCCCGCCATCATCCACTTGAAACATGCCGATCTGCGCATGATCGATTCCTGCATGTGTCAGCGCCAGGCGAAGCTCTGTCTTCTTCCGTTCCGTGAGATCGCGCGTGACGCTCAGGATCGCCGGCTCTCCTGCGTAGGTCACCAGGCTGGAACTCACCTCCACCGGAAAAGTCTTCCCATCCTTGGTCACGTGTTTGGTTTCGAACACTTGAGTCTCACCCAACTTCATGCCTTCGATAAGGTGGGTGATTTCACTCACGTCCAATTGTGCGTCGATATCATTGGGTCCCATCGAAAGCAGCTCTTCCCGCGAATATCCCAGGACTTCGATGGCCGCATCGTTCACTTCGAGGAATTTGCCGTTGAAATCGATCACGAAAGCTGTGTCGTTCATCCCGTTGACCAGCGTCTTGTATTCCTGCTCTCTTTTAACCAACGCCGTCCGATCTCTTAACGTCAACAGGAGTCCCGTTGCTTCTTGATCCACACCCATGATGGGTATCAAGGTCCAGTCACATACACACTGCACACCCTGCGCATCTTCATTGAAACGGAACACTTGCGCCGATTCAAACACGACTTCCTTGGAACCCAGGGCGCGGTGAAAAAGCGTTTCAGTTTCCGTACTTGGGTATTGGGCGAAGAAATTCTTGTCCCGGAAGTACGCCGGATCTCGGCCGGCCGCATCGGCGAACGCCCGACTGACACGGATGATGTCGAAGTCCAAATTCAGGTGAACTACGAGCATGTGCGTGCGATCGAACATGCTTTCCAGAATTTGATGCACTTCGATCGAATCTGGCCTGTCCGCAGTTCGCAGAGCTTCCAACTCATCCACGCGGCGGCGAAGCTCATCGATCTCCTGCACAAGTTCTCTCTTGGTCTTTCTCGTGGATGTCATCACGTTCCTATGATAGTGTTTGATGCTCGAATCAAAGACTCGACTCCGCAGTACGAGTAGAGTGACCGGAAATCAGGGAAAGAAGTTGCGGTAATGATGGATGGTCCGCATAGCGGATTTCAGAAGATAGGTTCTGGATTTTCTCTCATCAACCTGGTATCGACGACGGATGACTAAAGCCTCTCTGTTGTTTCCTCGAACCGAAAAGTGAGCCAAATCCGGAAACTCCTACAAGTATTCTTAAGAAGACCCTGCGGTAGTGTACGCTGTATTATCGTTGGCAACGTGAGTAATTAGCGACTCCAACAGTTGGATCGAACATGTGGCTGCAGGAGGCGGATAGCCGGGGACTGGTGGGACGACAATAGCTGCTTCGTTCTGCGTTGCCCCTTTCGACTTGCTATCCAACTGTCTTCATTCTACATTTTTATGAAGTAATTGTGAAGCAATTTATATGTACTATTCCGACAGTGAATAGGACAGACCTGGATTCTGCGCTTTCTACAGATTCCGCGCCATCGATTCCTACCGATTTTAACGGACTACCTGCGAATTTCCCTGTGTCGCAGCGTCCTGGCCGCTGTAAGTGTAACAGCACGTGCCACATCGTGTGGAATCTTGACATTCACCATCGATCAAGGTATCCTTCCAACGGCACCTGCGGGCGTAGTTCAGTGGTAGAACGTCTCCTTGCCAAGGAGAAGGCCATGGGTTCGAATCCCATCGCCCGCTCTGATCGAAATTGCCACCTATCAATACGAAGCATCCAGCGGCAATCGGCGATTGCCCTACTTCTCCAAGGCGACGTAGCCAAGTCTGGTAAGGCAAGGGTCTGCAAAACCCCCATCCGTCGGTTCAAATCCGACCGTCGCCTCTGTCTGATCGACCGGCATCGACGAAAACACGATTCCCCCATTTAATTCCCACGCATCGCTCATGTCCAAACGACAGCGCACAGGCATTCAGCACGTTACGCTTCACCCACGTAGATCGCAACCAGAATTGACCACGGCCGTCGATCGCTGCTCAGGATCTTGATCCTCAGGCGAACGCCTTTACGAAGTCAGCGGGGGCGATTCCAGGAGCTTCGATTTCGTGACGCGCAAAGAAGTCGTCGATGGTTTGCGTAAGCCGTTCAGGGTCTATGCTGGCTCCCTCGAGCGAACGCTCGAATTCCACCAGGGATTCCGACGGATAGAAGAAGAAATCGCCGGAGATATGGACATCACTCAATTCGCCGTCACGCACGACCGCGGAGGCTCGAATCAACCCTCCGGGCGCTTTATAGACCTTTTGAACGACTTGCACACCGTCTCGAATTTTCAACTTCCACAAGTCGTGTCCTCGTCGATCGTTGGCAAGGAGCCATTCCTGCGTATCCATGAGGTCGATACGCTCTGCGGCTCTGTCTTTCAGTTCGCTATCTATTTGTTCGTGCTCCGTCATGGGCCCGAGAATTGATTCGTACCGCCTGACGAGATCCTTCGCCAGGTCCGCTGTACTGGGCACGTTTCCCGTCTCGTTTCGGATCGTGCTCAAGTTCTCGCGCAGAGTCTTGTTCACCTTGTCTCGGAACTTTTCGTCCGGGACGCGCAGGACCTTCGCCATCATGTCGTAGTTGAAATCCAGGATGAAATTGCCGACGAGCACGACGCTCTCTCCGATTTCAGCCGCCCCGTTGCCGGAAATTTTTCGATCGTGCGCGAGGATATCGTTGACCGGTTTGTACTCCGCCTGCACGCCAAAAGCCCGATAGGTTTCCACGACGGGCAGCAGGAATTTCCGGAAGTATTCGGCCTTGCTGGCCGGCACCTGTGGATGGCTGCGGCGCAGGACGAGCTGGTAGAACAACTGACCTTCGTCCAGATAGACCGCGCCCCCACCGACTTCACGGCGAAAGACGGGAATGGCTTCCCGCTCGGTGAATTCCAGGTCGATCTCCAGATTCGCATCCTGGTGGAAACCCAGGCAAACGTAGGGCGCCGCCGGGCGCAGGATGAACAGCGCTTCTCGTTGAAGGTCGGCGGCCGCATGGTAAATCGCCTGGCTGTCCTGCCAGGGAACCCGGTCTAAAAAGTAGAAATCCATAACTTCATTCCTCGCAGCGGAACCTCGAAAATTTTGACAAGTTCACGCAACTTTCGCAAACCACCCACTGCGGCTTCTCCGGCAGGCGAGGCAAGTATTCAGACCTTGGCTCATGGCCATATCGAACGAGAGGTCGACTTTATCATTTCAAGCCAACTCACCCGAATCCGACCGGGGTACGCAACCGGATTCGCTGTTGGCAAGAACGCCCCACTCGATCAGGACCTCTTTCGCCCGTTTCACGATTTCCGGGAGCAGGCCGGCCACGATTGGGCTGAGCTCGACCCCGATGGACAGGTCAGCGGGCTGCACGCCGATGAGGTGCAAATGAGACGGCAAATGGTTTCGCAAGTCGGCCAGTCCCAGCACTTCTTGAAATGTCGTTTGATGGAGCGACATCTTTACACCGCTGTAGAGCGGAATCTGGTCTTTCGTCAATTCCACGATCGTTCCTGGCGCTTGTCCGGCGTTCACGCTGTCCAGCAAGAGAAGGTGACTCGCATCCTCGATCAACGGCAGTAAATTCAAACCGAGCGTCCCGCCGTCCACGAATTGGAGACCGATGCCGGGTTTTCCGAGTTCCTGCTCCAACCTGCGCACCGCATGGATTCCCAGTCCTTCGTCCGAATTCAGCAGGTTCCCGATACCGAGTACGATCGCGTTTGTCGCTAACACGGACTTCCCTTCGGAGCTTAAGAATCAAAGCTGCATCATTTACGGGCCGAGGTGACGTAACTCCGGTCGGTCTTCGGATCGGATGTCTCCCGCTTTAAATTCGTTCTATACCTGACAGGCATTTTCCCCTGGATCCGTGGAAACCTGCGTGAGCGCGTTGCCCTGTGCGTCCACCATGTGAATGGCGCAGGCCATGCACGGATCGAAGCTGTGAATCGTGCGCAGAATTTCCAACGGCTGATCGGCAACTGCCAGCGGCGTTCCGACCAGCGAAGCCTCATACGCACCAGCCTGCCCCTGTGCATCGCGCGGCGAGGCGTTCCACGTCGTCGGCACGACGAGCTGATAATTGCTGATCTTACGCCCGTCGATCACCACCCAATGACCCAACGCCCCGCGCGGCGCTTCGGTGAACCCGAAGCCCTCTGCATGCCCCGGCCAGGACAGCGGATTCCAGCGCTCGCCGTTGAAGGTTTGCGTATCGCCGGAAGCGATGTTCGCCAGCAGATCCTGATAGTAGCCCTGCATGGCATCGACGAAAACCTTGGTTTCGATCGCCCTCGCTGCCGTACGGCCCAGGGTCGAGAACACGGCCTGCACGGGCGCGTTGAGCGTGTCCAACACCGTTTCGACCAGATGCCGGGTTTGTTGGTGGCCGCCCGCGTACATCATCAGCACGCGCGACAGCGGTCCGACTTCCATCGGTGTCCCCTTCCAGCGGGGAGCCTTCAGCCAGGAGTACTTGGAGTCGACATTCAGTTGCTCGTACGGTGGTTGCGGACCGGTGTAATTGAGCTTGGTCTCTCCCTGGAAGGGATGCAGGCCGGCCGAATCTCCGCCGCCGTATTCGTACCACGAGTGCGAGACGAATTCCTGCACCTGTGCGAAATCCTTTGGATCGGGCTCGATCACGTTCGCCAGATCGCGTCCGAGGATCACCCCGCGAGGCACGAGGAATTTGCTTGCATCCTGGATATCGTCGCCGGGGAACTCACCCCAGGTCAGGAAGTTGCCCAACCCCTCGCCCAGTCCGGCATAGTCCGTGTAATACGGCGCGATCGCCAACAAATCGGGCAGGTAGACCTGGTCGACGAAGTCGATCATCTTCTGGATCGCTACTCCGACGACGGAAAGCCGCTCCGCGTTCAAAGCCTCATCGCTGTTGATATCGATCGGACAGGGCACACCGCCCACCAGGAAATTCGGGTGTGGATTCTTCCCACCGAAGATGGTGTGCACGGCGACGACGTCTTTCTGCCAGTCGAGCGCTTCCAGATAGTGCGCCGTCGCCAACAGGTTGACCGCCGGGGGAAGCTTGTAGGCCGGATGCCCCCAGTAAGCGTTGGCAAAAATCGAAAGTTGGCCGCTGTCTACGATCCCCTGCAGCCGGGTTTGGATGTCCTTGAAGTAGCCGGGTGAACTCTTCGGCCAGGAGGAGATCGACTGGGCAATCTGCGAGGTTTCGGCCGGATCCGCCTTAAGCGCGTCCACCACGTCGACCCAATCCAGCGCGTGCAGATGGTAGAAGTGCATCACGTGATCGTGTACGTACTGCTGGCCGATCATGATGTTGCGGATCAGATTGGCGTTCGTCGGTATGCGGATGTCGAGGGCGTCTTCCACAGCACGGATCGAGGCAAACGAATGCACCGTGGTACACACCCCGCAGGCGCGCTGGGTGAAAGCCCAGGCCTCGCGGGGGTCGCGATCCTTGAGAATGATCTCGATCCCGCGCACCATCGTGCCGGAAGAATACGCCTTCTGCACCATCTGCGAGTCATCCACCTCCGCTTCGATGCGCAGATGGCCTTCAATACGCGTGAGTGGATCGATAACCAGACGTTGGCTCATGTTGTATCTCCTATCGGGGCTGCTCGCGCAACCAAGCTAGTGCTTCTTCTTCGGTGTCGAAATAGCGGACCTCATGCAGGTAGTACGATTCGGGCACGTCCAGAATTTCAGGGTCGATTTCCGCCCCGAAAATGGCGCTGGTGGGAAGCATGGGCCGCATGTGCTTCAGATGCCTTGCGCACTCCTCGGCAGTCGTATCGCGGAGATCGATCAACAGCTTACCGCGGTAATCTTCGAAGAACTGTGCCAGCGAGCGCACATCTTCTGAGGTGAAGCTGCCGCTGTGTTTGCAGCGCATCACCCCTCGTTCGACAGGACTCAAGGAAAACGAAGCCATTGTTCTATCCTCCCGTTCAAGCTGAACCGCCTGCTGGGAAATCACTCATCAAGCGATTCGGCGACCATTTGCGAAAGTCCGTAGATCTTCCAATCCAGGTCGAAATGCTGCACGCAGTCGGCGAACTGCAGGCGACAGTTGGAGCAAGCCATCGTCACGCGCTTGGCGCCGATTTCGTTCATCTGGTCGATTTTTAATTCGAAGGCATCAAATCGTTTCTGATCGGCTTCCTTGATCGAAATCACACCGCCGCCTCCACCGCAGCAAATACCCTCTTCCCGATTGGGAGTCATCTCGACGAAGTTGTCCGGCGCCAGGATGTTGAGAATCTGGCGCGGCTCTTTGATATGACCGCCCTTGCGCTGAATCTTGCAGGCGTCGTGAAAGGTGATCGGGCTGTCGTCCATCGCGCCTGTCTTGAGTTTGATACGGCCTGCGTTCAGGAACTCGCCCAGCACGCCGGCGATGTGTGTCACTTCCAGCCCTTTGGGAACCTGCATCAAGTTGAAGGACGTCCACCGCAGCGCCTCGTAGGCATGCCCGCATTCGGTGACCATCACGCGCTTCACGCCCAGTTCCTCAGCGGCGTCAAAGACGCGCTTCAAGAATAAAATGGTGTGTTCGGTGTTGCCTTCAAAAAGGCCGAAGTTGACCACCTCGCGGCCCTTACTGCTGATCGTCCAGCTTTCGCCGGCGGCCTCCATGATCTTGGCAATGTAAGCGAAATTGCTGGGGAACTTCATCAACTCGATCGAAGTGAAGACGGCCATCGTGTCGGCCCCTTTCACGTCGATCGGCAGCTTCACGTCCCATTCGTCCTGGATCCAGTCCATGCGGTCCTTCCAGGCGTCCAGATCGACACCCAACGGGCTGCCGTCCTCGATTTGCTTCTGGGTGGCATCTTCGAGGTCCTTCGGCACCTCGCCCGCAGCAGCCAGCGCACCCCTCACGCCGTGGATCAGCGATCCGAGGTCGATGCCCATCGGACAGACCTGAGAACAGCGGTTGCACAGGGTACAGGCTTCGTAGTCGATCGTGCGCCAGGTAGCGAGATCGGAGTCCGAAATCGGCTTTTCGATTCCCAGCGCCAGCTTCAGACGCCCACTGAGCGTGAAGCGGCCTTCGTAGGCCCGCCGCAGCAGCTCCATCTTCCATACCGGACTGTATGCAGGATTGCCGCTGCTGATGTAGAAGTGGCAGGCTTCGGTGCACATACCGCAGCGCGTGCAGGCTTCGAGCTGCGAAGCGACCCAGCCACCCGTGTCTTCGACAAATTGGTTAAGCGCTTCTTGTGTCGCGAGCATCGATAACCTCCTAGGGCATCACGCCACGTTTGCCGTATTCGGTACCGTGGATCGTGCGCGAGAAGAAATAGAACATGAAATGTGAGATACGGCTGAGCGGGATGTAGATCAACAGCAAATCGACGGCCAGCATGTGCAGGCTGAAGAGTGTCGTATAGCCGAACCACAGATGGTGGGTCATGATGTAGCCGGTGACCAGCGGCAGGAAAACCACACCCCAGTTGAGCCACTCTGCCGGACCGCTGATCATGCGTAGGACCGGATTCACCAGACGATTGATGAACAGCGCCAGCATGGCCACGATCGCCACGGCCGCCATCCAATCGACGATCGGCAGCGGGAGCGTCGGCCAGCCAAAACCAAGCAAACTCTTCCATACCAGCACGTGCGCAGTACCGAGGAAAATGACGGCGAACAGCCCGAGGTGAAACAACCCGCCGGCAACGTAAATCAACGGGTTGCGCTTGAATGTATCCTTCACCCATGGAATAAACGGCCAGATCAATAATCCTTTGAGGTACGACTTCAACACGCCAGCAGTCTTGCTGCCCATGGCGGGCACGCGATCGCGCCCCCAACCGAGCAGCAGCACCCGGATCAAGCGGTAGGTCATACCGCCGATGAAGATCATCAACGCCACTTGAAACAACGGTCCGCGCGCGAAGCGGAGCACTTCATCCCAGGTCATATCAGCCTCCAGTCTCTTTTCTTTTGGTTCGGGCGCGCTTCTTTTGTGCCTGATTGGCGGCTGCAGCTGCTGCACCCAGCGCCAGACCCGTACCTGCCGCAGCGCCGACCGCCAGTAAATCCGGTCGCTCGAGCGGCGCCGATTGGCCCTGATAGAATCCCCCACCATCCCAGAATCCCGGCTGCGAGCAGCCCAGGCAGGGATGGCCGGACTGAATGGGAAAGCTCAGTCCGTTCATCCAGCGCATGGAGGCGCAGGCGTTATACGTCGTCGGACCCTTGCAGCCCAGCTTGTACAGACAGTACCCCTTTCGGTATCCTTCATCGTCGAAACTGCCGGCAAATTTTCCCGCTTCGTAGAACGGCCGCCGCAGGCAGCGGTCGTGGATCGCTACGCCGTAAAAGGATTTCGGCCGATTGAGTTCATCGAGTTCGGGCAGTACGCCGAAAACCAGGTAGTGCACGATGGTGTTGGTGTACACCTCGGGGATGCCGGGGCAGCCAGGCAAGTTGATGACTGGCTTATCGGTGATGAGCTGGTCGACTCCCAGACCCTGCGTTGGCGCGGGTGCAGCGGCAGGGATTCCGCCGAAGGAGGCACAATTGCCGACGGCGACGATCGCCGCCGCGCCTTTGGCGGCTTCCTTCAGCAACGCATCATTGGCCTTGCCGGCGACGGTGCAATACACACCGCCGTCCTTGGTCGTGACGCTGCCTTCGACCACAAGCAGGTATTGGCCGGCGTATTTTTCCATCGCGGCCTGTTTGGCCGCTTCAGCCTGTGTTCCGGCAGCGGCCATCAACGTCTCCTGATATTCGATGTCGATCGTGTTCAACACCAGGTCGGTCAGCGTCGGTGAGAGCGAACGCGAGATCGACTCGGTGCATCCGGCACAGTCCTGAAACTCGAGCCAGATAATGGGCACGCGCGGCTTGGTTGCCAACGCACGCCGCACCTGGCGCACGAGCGACGGTCTGGGTGTGATCGACTCCACGCCCAACACCCGCGAGCTGTCACGGATGGGCAGGCTGAGAAAAGCCGCCAGGGCGCTGCTCAATTTGAAGAATTCCCGCCGGCCGACACCCTGACGGGTCAACCGTTCCTGGATCGTTTCACGCTTCGTCATGTTCACCTCCCCGATCTGCAGGTCGTTCACGAACTGCAGTCGACGCCATCCGATTCAAGTTGCTCCCGGTACGCTTCGAGCCCGTCCTTGCCGTGCGCAAGGTCACCTTTCTCTCCCTCCCAGTCGGAGGGCGTGATCTCGGCGATCCAGCCTTTCCCGTAGGGGTCGCTTGCAGCCAGGTCGGGATCGTCTGCGACGGCGTCGTTGACCTTGGTCAACACGCCCGACACCGGCGCCGGCACCGGTCCGACGAACTTGCTGCTCTCAACAGTGGCCATGCTTTTACCCTGGGCCAGATTTTGGCCGATCGCCTTGCGCTTGGGTGTGACGGCGATGAATTTTCCGCCGGCCAGTTTGACGGCTGGGGCGGTCATGCCCACACGCACATCGCCGCCTTCGGTCTCCTTCGCCCAGACGTGCTTCTTGATCATGTAATACAGGTCATCCGGCAGTTCACAGCCATTGATCGTTGTCATGGATTTGCCTCCTTAGAAACTCACGACGATTTTGGCGGCGTCGGCCATCTCCCACATCGACGCACCGCCGACCATCTCCACATCGTCGATCAGATCTTCCTTCTTCAAACCGTGCAGCTCCATCGATGCCGTGCAGGCTTTGAAACTTACGCCGGCATCGAGCGCGTCTTGCAGATAGCCGCCGGCCGCACGCCCGCCTTCCTTGGGGAAGACTTT
>DAOUEE010000166.1:0-35610 GCA_034430695.1 Anaerolineales bacterium
ACTTCCCCCACGTTGAAATTGCGTTGAAAGTTGGTGGCGTCGTCATCGGCGTCCCATAGATTGAACTCGAGTGACGAAAACACAGACAGATCGACGTCCTCGGCGCCCGAGTTGGTCAGGGTCATGTCCCAGACTTCCAGGTTTTCGCCCAGGGGGACGAAATAGCGAATCTCGGTCCGGATTTGTCGATGCGTGGAGTAGATGATGCTGTAGCCCATGCCGTGCCTGCAATAGCAATCCTCGAGGTCTTTACGCACGGGCTGCCACGTGGGAGACCAGAACTCACCGTCGGCATTGTTGCGCAAGTAGAAGTAGCGTCCGCTGGAATCCAGGGAGACATTGTTGTAGCGGCAGCGTGTCAGATGCCGGTAGCGGGTATCCCGATAGGAACAGTACCCTCCCGCCGTGTTCGAAATCAGGGAGAAGAATTCCTCCGAACCCAGCTAATTGATCCAGGGCAGCGGCGTATCCGGCTGCATGATCACGTACTCGCGCAAACGATCGTCGAAATACCCAAAATGCACACCAACTCGCCGTGCCTCAGCGCAGACGTGAAACCACTCAGGATACCATCGAACGGAAAGCACCCCTCAGACGTGCCATTTCTTCGATTTTGGCTTTTCCGGGCACGATATATGGGAGCGCTCTCATGTATTGGCAAATTATTCGCTCCCGACCATATTCGAAGGGAGCGCACCCATTTTGAACGATCCCGAGCGCGGCGTCTCGGATTGATCGAAAACTCGACGGCTCAGGAAACCCGCAGGGCGGGTGCAAGAATGGAAATACGGAGAAGTTATAATAATAGTTGAGCAAGCTCGGCGTGCATTTCGACGCACGAATAGGCTTCACATCCACTCAGATACGGGAGAATGAATATGAGATGGCTTCTTACCGGCGGCACCGGCATGATCGGCCGAGCGCTGAGTGCAGAACTGATCGCAGACGGCGACGAAGTCGCCGCCCTCAGTCGAAACCCAAAAGCCCACGAAGACCAGTTCGAGGGACGGCGGTTGATCGCATGGGACGGCGCCACGACCGAAGGATGGGGACATCTAGTCGAGAGCACGGATGTCGTGGTCAACATGGCCGGCGAGCGCATCGCCGGGCCCAATCCATTCAGGCTGCGCTGGACCTCCGCCCGCAAAGAACGCATCTGCGACAGCCGGGCGCAAGCGGGCAAAGCGCTCGTTCAGGCAATCGAGAATGCTTCCCGCAAACCCGCTGTGCTGATCCAATTTTCCGGCGTCGATTATTACCCCGTTACTTCCGAACACGTAACCGAAGCAACGCCCCCGGGAGACAGCTTCCTGGCACGAATATGTACTGAATGCTGGGAGCCTTCCACGCGCAGTGTGGAGGACATGGGCGTGCGCCGCGTGATCGTGCGCCTGGGGCCCGTGCTGCACTCCGAGGACGGCGCCCTACCGCCAATGATCTGGCAGACCAGGCTGTTTCTCGGCGGTCCGCTGGGCTCGGGAAAACAATACTTTTCCTGGGTGCACATCGACGACGTCGTGGGTGCGCTGCGATTCCTCACAGACCGGGCGCACGCCGCCGGTGCGTATAATCTGACCGCCCCGAATCCGCTCACCAACGCCGAGTTCATGAAGACGCTGGCGCGGGTGATGAAACGGCCCAGCTTCACGCGCGTTCCGAGCATCGCGCTGAAACTCTTGTTTGGAGAAATGTCCAGCACCCTGCTGGAAGGTTCTCGAGTCCTCCCCGAAAGGCTGCTCGCCGAAGGATATCATTTCCGATTCCCGAAAGCCGAAGCGGCTCTGAGGAATTTGATAGGCAAGAATGGCGACGGATAGGAAGATTGGGGGATCATACGAGTAGACTAGACTCTGACACCGCCGTCATCTTTGAGGGGATCCGTTCCGTTGAATAGTAAAAGTATGTAACACAGTATTCACATCGCGCATCTATTGGATGAAAGGAGTTGCCTATGTCAAACCGAGAAATAATCGTGGAAAACCTCGCGAAACACTACCCCGGCGTGCAGGCTGTCGATGATATTTCCTTTACAGTGAATGCCGGCGAAATATTCGGCTTCTTGGGGCCCAACGGAGCGGGTAAAAGCACCACGATAAAAATCCTCACTACCTTGGGCCTGCCCACTTACGGTAACGCCCGTGTCGGCGGATATGACATCAAGTGTGAAGCGGACGAAGTACGTCGAATTGCGGGCGTCGCGCTTCAAGAAATCGGTCTCGACCCCATAATGAAGCCGCTCGAGTTATTGATTCTTCAAGGTCAATTGTTCGGCAAGAGCCGCCAGCAAGCCCGCGAACGAGCGGACGAGCTGCTGCAATTGGTCGGCCTCACGGACGCCGTCGACCGTCGCGTGGGTACATACAGTGGTGGGATGCGTCGGCGGTTGGATCTCGCCCTGGCGCTCGTCCACGAACCTGAAATCCTCTTCCTCGATGAACCAACGACTGGTCTTGACCCTACGAGCAGGCGCGATGTCTGGCAGGAAGTCCGCAGGCTCAACGGGGAAATCGGCATGACCATCTTTCTCACCACGCAGTATTTGGAGGAGGCCGATGTACTTTCCGATCGAATCGCGATCATCGATCGGGGTAAACTTCAGGCTCAAGGTGTTCCGGCTCAACTCAAAGCCGGGCTGGGGCTGGAAGCGATCAACGTTATTTTCGACGATCGCTCCACGGCAGATCGCGCCTGCCAGCTGCTGAGCGACATCACCGATCGCACGCAAATCGATCGCAATACCGTAAGGTTGTATCTGAACCAGGCGGCCGAAACCATTCCTCAGGTCGTCAGTCGGTTGCAGCAGGCGAACCTGAATCCGATCTCGTTAACGCTCACCCAACCGACGCTGGATGACGTCTTTCTACAGGTGACCGGGCAACGACTTCAAAGCCAAGAAACTAAAACCGAACAAGGCGCCACAAGTAAAAAGGACACAGGATCATGAATCAAAACACTAACTCAGTAAATACATCTTGTGACAACCCGTCGCGAAGATGGTCACCGCTCCAGCTTCTGCTCCTTACCTGGCGCAGTTTGGTCACGATTTTCAGAACCCCGGAGGCGCTGCTTCCCCCATTGGCCATCAGTCTGTTCTTCCTGATCATATACGATTCCACCCTGGGCGAAGCAGCCAATTTCATCCCCAACCTGGGTTCCAACAGTTATCTGGGGTTCATCTTGCCGCTGTCGATTATCAGCGCAGCGCTTTCCGGCGCCGGCATCGCCGCTCAGAATCTCGTGCGCGACTCCAACAGCGGCTATTTCGATAAACTCCTGCTCACACCGATCAGCCGTGCCTCGCTTCTTCTCGCCCCGATTCTGGCCGGCGCCATTATTCTGGGTTTGCAGGCGTCTCTCGTTCTCTGCGTAGGTCTGATCATGGGCTTGAAAATCGTGACCGGCATCAATGGCGCACTCGCGATCGTTGGTTTGGCCGTTCTTCTGGGAACGGGATTCGCAGGTTTCACAGTCTCGGCCGCCCTGGGAAGCGGGAGCGCCGCGGCGACACAGGGCGCCAGCTTCATCTTTTTCCCACTGACCTTCCTCGCACCGACCTTCGTCCCGCTCGATCTGCTCGACGGCTGGTTAAAGACAGCCGCAAGCATCAATCCCATAACCTACGTGTTGGAAGCAATGCGCAGTCTGATCAACAACGGCTGGGATGGCAGCCTTCTCGGGAAAGGCATCCTGGCATGTTTGATACTCGCCTCCGCCATGTATTTGTTGGCCGTGTTTGCGCTGCGGGTACGTACGCGGCGGACATGAGAGTCGTGAACGCCCACATCGTCAAACAAAACACGTAACTTTCAATGACGAGCCGATTTTTTCCCTTTCACGACCTGGGCTTTCGCTGCAACCCGTTCCGTGCCCTGACGCGCGAGGAATGGTCTCAGATCGCGGTCGTGCCCCAGGCGATCGAAGAGGCGATCGAAGGGGATTTCAGTCACCTGCAGATCATCGGAAATCAAGGTTCCGGAAAGACATCGGCGCTGTTGGCCTTGAAGAAACGCTTCAAGGATCAGGGCCACAAGGTGCAGTACTGCTACCTGCCGCCGGGGCAAACGAAATTGCCAGGGACGTGGCTCGTGGGCGAAATCCTGTTGATCGACGAAATGCAGCGCCTGACCCAGAATCAACGCCTGCGGGTGGTGAAGAAAGTTGCCCCGATGTACGAGGCTGGCTTACGGCTCATTTTCAGCAGCCACGAAGATCTCAGCCCCGTGTTCGCACGGTTACGCCGCCCGTTGCAGACGATCCCGCTCCATCATCACGAAGCCGAGTTCGTGCGCAGCGTCATCGAACGACGATTACGATTTTTCTCCGAGGGGGATAGCGCCAGAACATCGTTGACCGAGGAAGCCTATGGTTGGCTCGGTGAAACCTTCGCTGACGATCTTCGTTCGCTCGAAGATTTTCTCTACGAGGTCTTCCAGCGGGGGCAATTCGAAAGTGTCATTTCGGTCGAAGTGCTGCGCCGCGCGATGGCGCAGTGACTGCCTACGCCGGAACGAGGATGAACGGCTTGGCGGCTCTGGGGTCGACCGTCATGGCCAGATCGATCGAAACCTCGACCTGCCAGACGATGTTGATGTAGTGGCCGGCGTAACTCCATGGCTCGTCGGGAAGGCTGAAGTGGAAGGAATGGTACCTCGGCGTTCCCGCCCGTAGTTGGCCCTGGAAAAGGTCGATTTCACCGCCCACGCCGCGATCGCGATCCCCGCGTCCTTCCGTTTGCCAGACGAGGCGAACGAAGAGATGCCTGCAATTCATATCGCGCTGCGGCGTTACCTGAACCGAACCTTGCATCGTTTCACCGGGCTTGTAACGCAGGTAACTGCCGTCCGCTTCGCCGCCCTGAAGCGTGATTTCAAAATCTGCTCTGCTCATCTCAAATGCCCCACGCCTTTTGCGGCAGCACACGAATCTCGTAATCTTCTTTCAGGTCCGGCCAGTCGACGATGTCCACGTGCACGCGAAGGAACCATTGAAGTTTGTTGTTGTTGGCAATAAAAGTGTGCATCGCCTCGCCGGGAATCGCCATCGATAGGCTTTGCTGCAAGATTTCCCCCGCTTCGAACCGCCGACCCTGAATTTCATGGGTTTCCACGACGTTCGTATGCCGGTCTGTGCGCGTATCGGTCCCCTGGGTGTATGTGGCCGCCTCCTGAAAAACGAGGGAAATGCTGGCTTTGCTGACCTCACTGGCGACCTTGAAAGCCTGTTGATAATCGACGTTGAAACGCTCCCCGACCTGGAGTTCGGTATTGGAGATCGTCACCACGGGGGAGCTCAGCCTGAGTCTCGAGAAATAACGCCAAATCGCAGCCACGAGCATAACCAGGCCGATGAGCACGAACAAAGAGATGAACAAAATTGCAGGCACTTCATGATCATTCCAGGCCATGACGAACATGAAAACGGACAAAGCAGTCCAAAACAAGGCGAATCCGAGGAAACAACCTTGGCCGAGCGCGCCTCCACGAGGCTTGTTCAACGGCTTCATTCGATCACACTCCGAGTGATATGGTACACGATTCCGAAGGACAATGCGAGTGCAGTCGAAAAGCCCACGCAATTCGAGTCATGCAGTTCCAGGTTTGGAGATGAGGTTTGTTATAATGGGATGGAGTAATTTACGGTTCGTTCGATGCCAGAGAAACCATTCGAAGACGAAAAGCAAACACCCCGGAAACCACTACACGTTCTCGTGGTCGACGACGAGGAAACCGTCTGCAATGTCGTTTGTGAGATATTGGAGACCTTCGGATTCAAATGCCAGCGAGCTTACAGCGCTGCGGATGCTCTCGCGTTCCTGGAGGGGAATACACCAGATCTGATCTTGACCGACGTCATGATGCCGGACATCGATGGGTTGACGTTGATCTACAAGATTCGCTGCGCGACGAAATCCGCAAACGTTCCCATTATCGTTTTCAGCGCCATCGCAGCCACATCGGACCGCAAAGCTGCCATCGACGCAGGCGCCAGCGCCTTCCTGGCCAAACCATTTTCATCTCGAGAGCTGAAAGAAGTGATCCGCCCGCTACTCCCCTCGTTTAAATTCTAGACCGGGCTTGCTGAACATCCCGAATCCCACATCTTCCAAGGGCGTTTCAACCTGTCCAGGTGTAGGAACAGACGACCTCTGAGTGATGATTATGTCTTGAGCGGATTTCCTCAATCCTCGAGTGGAACTAATCGGGCAGCGATTCCCAAGGGGAAATCTTACGGATTTTTTCGATGATTTTCTCTCGGCTAGCTCGATCCTGGGCCAGTTCCAGGTCCTTCTTCAAGCGGCGCAGTTTTCGAACCCGTCGTTGGCGTCGCCGGAGCTTCCTTTGTTTTGCCGTCATTGGCATAGACGCACCTCGATATGCGGACGATTGTTACTATACCGGAAGAAGCGGCCCGGATCAAGGTCGTTGAGGATACAGCAGCTCCAATTTCGTGAGGGGGAGTGGAAGAACGTGATCCATTAATGCAAAGAGCTTGACTTTACATATGCAATCCATCGCGAAGCACGGTTCGACAGGAAGGCAAACCCGAAATCGGAACAGGCCAAACCCATTTCCATGGTTGGATTGGCAGCACGTAGGCGATTAGAGGAACGCTACGGTTGCGGATCTCTTGCGACCAGGCGGTGGATGTGCCGAATCAATTCGCCCGTATCGATATCCTTGAGAAGATAGGCGGTTGCCCCTGCCCGGCTGGCAGCGTCTTCTTCCCAGCGCGAGGCATAGGAAGTGAGCACGATTAAAAACGGCGGGGCGGGCATGTTGGCGACCTGACGGATGATCTCCAGCCCCAATCCGTCCGTGCGCTTGACTTCCACGAGTACGACGTCGGGCTTGTCCTTGCGGATGTCGGAAAGCAATGCCTCGGCGTCGCCCGACTGACCGATTACAGACAAGCTGGCATCCCGCGACAGACGCTCCGCAAGCGCGGAGCGTACCGTCGGGTGTTCATCGGAAATATACAATCGAGTAGTGACCATGTTTGGTATCCCTCCCCTTCAGGGATACCCCCAGTATAGAAAGCCGAGTATTCCCTTTCCAGTGATCTCTTTCCCAATGTGCCCGGCAAACTGTCACGCGAGACATGACGCGGCGACTGCTTTACATAAATAGATTCAGGGGTACAAATCATGGCCGGGAATTCGAACGGGAACCGTTCAGCGTCCGTCCGTTTTGGGCAGCCGAACGGTAATTGTGGTCCCTTCACCGGGATGCGAGGCGACTTCGAGTTTGGCGCCAATGTTGCGCGCTCTTTCCACCATGTTCGATAAGCCGTGTCCCAGGACGTTCTGTTCTCTCCCCACTTCAAAACCCACGCCGTTATCGATGACCTGCAGCGTGATGTCGTTTCCCAGCGACCGCACGCTCATCATTACTTGTGTCGCCTGGGCGTGCTTGGCCACGTTCGCAAGCGCTTCCTGGGCGATGTGGAACAATTCGCGCGCCTTCGGGTTTGGAATGGACTCGAGTACCTTCGCTTCGGTTTTTAGGTCGACGTCGACGAGCGTGTTGGCCCGAAACTCACGGCGCAGTTTTTCCAGCGCCACGCCCAAGTCGTCCACAGCCATTCGACTCGGCTGCAGATCGAGAATGTACGAGCGGAGATCGCCGATCACTTCGTTCAATCCGGTTATCGCCTGTTCCAAACGCTCCACCGCCTGGTCCGGGTTCTCGTGAATTTGGAGCCGGATATATTCGAGAATCAAGCCGACCGCATAAACGGACTGGATAATACCGTCATGGAGATCCATGGCGATTCGCTCGCGTTCTTCAAGCACCGCCAATCGACGGGCCTGGCGATACAAGCGCGCGTTTTCCACGGCAATCCCCGCTCCCGCACCGACCGCCTCAAGCAGCCCGATTTCACGTTCCTCGACGACTCGTTCACCTTCAAACGCCAAGGTGAGGATTCCAACGATTTTACTCGGTGCAGTGAGGGGAACCCCCACAATCGTACCGATTCCCGCGGTTTTAATGGCAGCCTCGTGCAGGTGAGGTTCTTCGTCCAATTTGGTCGTCCAGGCAGGTTTCCCCAGGCGGAGGACGCGCCCGATGAAACCCTCGCCTTCCCTGAACTGCTCCTGATCCCACAAAGTAGTCAGCGAAGGCCCGGAATGGATCGACTTGCGGTAAATTCCCTGAGCTTCCTCGAGGAGAAAGACTTCACCGGCCTTGGCGCCAATGAGCCGAATCACCCTGTCGAGCATCACTTCGAGCATCTTATCCAGTTCCATCGTCGAACTGACGGATGTCGTTAAGGTGTTGATCAACTCGAGTTCCATATTACGCTGGGTGAGTTCCGCTTCATTATCAAGTATCTTGCGATACAACCTGGCATTCTCGATCGCCGCTGCGGCGTGGGAAGCCAGCATTTCGATCAGGCGTTGGTCTTCTGCGCTGAAACTTTCCGCATCGCGTTTATCCGTCAGATAGATCTGACCGATCGAATGTCCGTAGGCTGAGATCGGTACACCCAAGAATGAAGTCATCGGCGGGTGGCCCTTGGGAAACCCGGCAGATTTTGGATGTTCCTCAATGTCGGGGATGCGGATGCTGTGACCGAGGCGAAGCATCTCGCCGAGTAAACCTTTCCCTTCCGGTTCATGGGAGATGGCTTTGATTTGCTCTTCCGGGAGGCCCAACGTTATGAAGGTCTCCAACCCGCCCTTTCCGTCCGGGATGCCCAGGGCTGCGTAGCGCGCATTCACCAGTTCGCGTGCGGCGTGGATAATCCGGCGCAAGACGCCGTCCAAGGAGAGATCGGAAAAAAGCGTCAGGGTCGCGCGATGAAGCGCGCGCATGCGCGTTTCTTCGGACGGCGAACTGGAGGTGGGATTCTTGAGTTGTAACCTTCCCTGCTCTTTCGCACTCACGAATATACTCACCCTTCGAATCAATTCTACCCCATCGCGGTATCACCGCAAATGAAAAAGCATCCTGATAGTTTTTGCCAGTAAATCTTTGTATAGTTTATGATGTAAACCCAAACGGAAGGGTATTTATGTATACCAATGGTACGTCACGCATATCGGGTCTGTACAACCTGACAATGGAAGAAAGACTGGAGCGGGTATCGGAAACTGCCGAACTCGATCCAGAAAAATACGCTGCCCTGAAAGGCGCGAACGGTTTAACCGCAGAACAAGCGGAAAAGATGATCGAGAACGTCGTCGGCGTATACGGTCTTCCGCTTGGAATCGCGGCGAATTTTCTGGTTAACGGCGAAGACTTCCTCGTCCCGATGGCCATTGAAGAACCATCCGTCGTTGCGGGTGCTTCATTCATGGCGAAACTGGTGCGCGCGAGTGGAGGATTCGAAGCCGAAGCCAGCGAATCCGAGATGATCGCACAAATCCAGGTTCTGGACATCGATGACTACGAGTCCGCCCGGGAGAAATTGCTGCAGCACAAGGCCGAGATACTCGAACTGGCGAACGAGATCGATCCTGTGATCGTACAGCTTGGCGGCGGCGCACGCGACCTCGAAGTGCGGATTTTAGAAGACACGCCGATCGGCGCCATGCTGGTCGTGCATATCATTTACGATACCCGCGACGCCATGGGCGCCAACACGATCAACACCGTCGCTGAAAACATATCGCCTCGCATCGAGGAAATCACCGGCGGTCGGGTCCACTCCAGAATCCTCTCCAATCTCGCCGATCGGCGCACGGCATCCGCCCGCTGCAGCATTCCGCCGCGCTATCTGGCGTTCGGCGAATACGACGGCGAGCGCGTGCGCGATGGAATTATCGAAACCTGGGCGTTCGCCGCGGCCGATCCTTATCGGGCAGCGACACACAACAAAGGCATCATGAACGGGGTGGACGCGGTGCTGATCGCCACCGGCAATGATTGGCGGGCGGTTGAAGCCGGCGCCCATGCCTATGCGGTAAAAGACGGCCGCTACACCTCACTCAGCCGTTGGTGGGTAGACGAGGACGGCAATCTCAACGGCGAGCTCGAAATGCCGATGGCAGTCGGAATCGTCGGGGGAGCCACGCGCGTCCATCCGGTCGCACAAGCCAACCTGGCGATCATGAAAGTCGAGAGCGCACGCGAATTGGCCGAGGTGATCGTCTCTGTAGGCCTGGCACAGAATCTCGCCGCGATGCGAGCGCTGGCAACGGAAGGAATTCAGGAAGGCCACATGGTTTTACACGCACGCCAACTCGCCGCGGCAGCCGGCGCAACGGGCGACCTGGTCGATCGTGTGGCAAGGCAGACGGTCGACGAAAACACCATCCGTCTGGAACGCGCACAGGAGTTGGTCCGCTTGTATCAAGGCAAGAACGGCAACGGACACAAACCGAAATCTTCAACTCTTCAGCGATAAACGCCTTACAATTCATAAAATTCAGCTTAAGGTTGAGAAACCATGGATCAAACGCGAGCAGAACCCAGCATCTATCAACCAGATCGCGAAGTCGGGATCGTTGGCTACGGCAGTTATGTGCCCCGCTATCGGCTTCCCGCAAGCGAAGTCGCCCGGATCTGGAAGGGCGGAAGCGGCGGCACGCCCATTCAAGAAAAATCGGTCGCCGGATTGGACGAAGACGTCATCACCATGGCGATCGAAGCCGCCAGGAATGCGTTACAGCGGGCCCAAATCGATCCGTCCGTTATTCGAGCGGTCTGGGTGGGCTCTGAATCACATCCGTACGCCGTAAAACCGACTTCGACCGTCGTTGCGGAGGCGATCGGTGCTACGCCCCATACCCTCGCCGCAGACTGGGAATTTGCCTGTAAAGCCGCTACCGAAGCCCTCCAGGCATCCATCGGCCTCATCGGTTCGGGGATGGCGGACTATACGCTTGCAATCGGCATGGACACGGCGCAAGGCAGACCCGGAGATGCCCTGGAATACACGGCAGCCGCGGGTGGTGCGGCCTACGTCATTGGTCCGGCCGAGGAATCGCTGGCGGTTTTCGAAGGGTCCTATTCCTACGCCACCGATACGCCGGATTTTTTCCGGCGGGCATATGAAAAATATCCCGAACACGGCGAGCGTTTCACGGGCGAACCCGCATACTTCAAACACATCAGCAGCGCCGCCCGTACCCTCATGGACGCCCTGGGCACGACGGCAGAAGATTACCAGCATGCGGTCTTTCACCAGCCGAATGCCAAGTTCCCCCAGAAAGCGGCGCGAGGGTTGGGCTTCAAACCGGAACAAATCCAGGCGGGGCTGCTTTCCCCCAAAATCGGAAATCCATACGCCGGATCGGCACTCATCGGGCTGACCGCAGTCTTGGACGTCGCACAGCCGGGCGATCACATCCTTCTGGTCTCCTATGGCTCCGGCGCCGGATCGGACGCCTTCAGTTTGCGGGTATCCGAAGCGTTGACCGCGAGACGCGAGCGGGCTGTCTCGACACAGCAGTACCTCGAACGCCGTACGGAAATCGACTACGCCACGTACGCCCGCCTGCGCGGCAAATTGATCCTCAAGTGAGAACCATGATGATAAAATCAAACCCAGACGACATTCTCATCGCCGGTCTCGGCATTACTCCCGTAGGAGAACATTGGGACAAGCAATTGCGCACGCTGGCGCTCGAAGCGATCTCGGCGGCGCGTCAGGATGCAGGGGAACTGGTTCCCGAGGCGATTTACGTGGCCAACTCCCTGGCGCCCGTGCTCTCATCGCAAACGCAATTGGGCGCACTGGTCGCCGATTTCGCCGGACTGCGAGGCGTCGAAGCATACACCATTCAAGCCGCCGAGGCTTCCGGCGGCGCCGCTGTACGTCAGGCATACCTCGCCCTGCAATCCGGTCGGATCGACGTCGCCCTCGTCGTGGGAGTGGAAAAAATATCCGAACGACCCAGTGCCGAAGTGGAAGACGCCCTGGTGATGTCCGGCGACGCGGATTACGAAGCCATTCATGGCGTGACCACGGCGGCGCAGGCAGCGCTGTTGATGCAGCGCTACATGTATGAATTTGACCTTTCGCAGGACGCCTTTGCCGGATTTTGTGTCAACGCTCACGCAAACGGCGCCAACAACCCGATGGCCATGTTCCAGCGGGCCATCGACGAGAATAAATACGCCAAGGCGCCGATGCTCTGCTCGCCGGTCAACATGTTCGACGCCGCTCCGATCGCCGACGGCGCCGCCGCGCTCGTCCTCACGCGAGCCGAGTTATTTCCGGAAACACCGTCCCATCCCCGGGTTCGCATCGCGGCATCATCCCAGGCCACATCGACCATCGCGCTTCACGATCGGCAGGACCTGCTTACATTCAACGCAGCGATCGACGCCACCAACAAGGCCTACGCCCTCGCCGGTGTCCAGGCCAAAGACGTGCAGGTTTTCGAGCTGCACGACCGCTTCTCGATCTTCGCCGCGCTCTCTCTCGAAGCTTGCGGATTCGCGCAACGCGGCGAGGGATGGAAATTGGCAAAAGACGGAAGTATTCGGCCGGATGGCAGTATTCCCATTTGCACGTTCGGAGGTTCGAAGGCTCGCGGCGATTCCTGCGGTGCAACCGGCGTGTATCAAATCGCAGAACTCTGCCTGCAGCTTCAAGGCCGCGCCGGCAAGAATCAAGTTCCAGACGTACAGACGGGGATGGCGCAATGCCTGGGCGGTACGGGTGCAACGGCAGCGACGCATATTTTGCAGCGAATCGATGGGTCCTAACAGCATGCTGATAGGTCTTGAGAGTCAACGCTGAGTATAGTTACACTCGGTTAATCCATTTCGAAGTACTACGGAGAAGTAAGCAATGCAATTACCACGACATTGGCGCTTGAACAAACAACGTTACGCACTCGAAGGCGAAGTATGCACGCATTGTCAGGCAAAGATATTTCCGCCGCGGGATATTTGCCCGGAGTGTGGTGAAGAGGCAAACACCCCTTTGACCCTCAGTGGGAGAGGACAGGTCTATTCGTTCACGAAAGTATCCCAACCCCCCGCCAGCCACGAAGAACAAGCGCCCTACACTGTCGCTCTGGTCAAACTCGACGAGGGGCCGACCGTGACTGCACAGCTCACCGATTTGGACGAAAACCAACAGCCGGTGGAGATCGGCATGCCGGTAGAAATGGTGACGCGTAAATTGTATTCGGACGGCGATCGCGGCTTGCTGATCTACGGATACAAGTTCCGGCCGCTCATCCGGCAATCCTGATGCCGCCTTTTTCCCACTTTGGCCCACAGTGTGAATTCACATGTGGGCTTTTTCATTTGTCCTGACGTCCGCGAGGTGCGAAAAACAGAAATCTTCGCTAGAATGACGGTAATATCATCGGCATGAAACTTGCAATTATAGGTACGTCAGCGTGCCCGCTTGACGCGCCCAAACACATGTGCTACTATGCGCGCTTGAGGGTCGGCACGAGACTTCGAACCATAGAAAGGCACGGCAGAAGACATTTGGGCGTGAAATTTCGGGATGTGCGGAATTCTCGGCCGTTTCGTCTGCCGTTCGACAGGAAGTTCACACCCTCCAAGGAGGAGACAATGAGCGATCAGCGCCTGCGTTACCCGGTGATTCTGATTCTCTGCTTCGTCGTTCTACTTACTGCGTGCACACGTTCTGCTTCGACGGCTCCGCCATCCGAAGCTGAAGAAACACAAAGCGGAGAACCTATGGACGATACCGAGGCAACGATGGAAGCCATCCGATCGGGGATACTCACCAAGACGGCCCAGATTGAAATGGGCATCGCCGACACGGATACGCCGCAAGCGGAACTCGCCGAAACCCAAGAATCGTCCGGCGCCTCAACGGAACAAGCCGCGGAAGCGACCGCAACCCCAACGCTGGGAGGCGTGGTGGAATACACCGTCCAGGCCGGGGATTGGATCTGGAAAATTGCCCGGCAATTCGACGTCGATCCGCAAGACATCATCGACTACAACAACCTGGCATCACCCAGTTCGCTCGAAGTTGGCATGGTTTTGAGAATTCCGATCTCATCACCCCCTACCCACACGCCGTCTGAACCGGATGAAACGCAAATCGCAGCCGGAACGGCTACCCCCGGTTCGGGGGGGACGACGATCCACGTCGTCCAACCAGGCGAGTGGATCTGGCAGATTGCACGACTCTACGGGGTCGACCCACAGGCCATTATCGACGCCAACAACCTGGTGAATCCAAGCTCGATCAGCCCGGGCCAGGAATTGATCATTCCGTAAATTGAACGGGATGGATACCGCCTCCTGGTTCCCATGACGGACCATTTGAATTCCTGAATGCAGCGAGCACCACGATCGCTTGGTGAACAGAAGGGCATGAAACGATACGGGGCAGACGAAAGGTCTGCCCCGCTCCATTCCCGAAAGATGACTACGAAATAACAAGGGAGAAGCAGATGGAGATAAAAATCAAAAAATCGGACACGTTGTTCCAGGGTAAAATCTTCGACGTGCGTATCGATCAAATCATAAATCCGGCCGGAAAGCTTCAGCGCATCGAATACGTCAAACATACCGGCGGCGTGACGATCATCCCCATGGACGAAGAGGACCAAATCCTTTTCGTGCGTCAATATCGCCACCCCGCGGGAGAAGAACTGCTCGAACTACCCGCGGGAAGTATCGAGGCAAACGAGGACCCGGAAAGCTGCGCCAGGCGGGAATGCCGCGAAGAAGTCGGTATGGCTCCCGCGAGTCTACGACATCTCGGCGGCACTTTTCTCGCCCCGGGTTATTCCAGCGAGTTCTTGCATTATTATCTGGCGAGGGATCTCTCTCCCGCGCCGCTGCCCCCGGACGAGGACGAAGACATCGAAGTCATCCGGCTTTCTTGGAACGCAGCCCTCCAGAAAGTAACGCAAAACCAAATCCGTGATGCGAAAACGGTGAGCGGGATCTTCCTGGCAGGGATGTTCCTGGGGAAATGGGGGAACGAAAATTGACAAGACTACCACACTTATTTTCCCGGAACACGCCAGTGCCAACGAAAAAAATATGACCTCAACGGCCATATTTTTTCTTTCGTTGAACGCAGATGCTTCGCAGTTACAGAATTTTTGAGACGAAGGGGATCCTGCGAATGACGAAAGCGAGGATGAAACAAGCCGGCAGCGCGATCAACGATGCCACGACGAATTTCAACAGACTTGCCAGTTCGAGGCCTCGCAGCGCGTAAGCCAGGAAAACGATGACCGGGATGTGAAAAACGTAAACCGCATAACTCTGTCGAGACAAGAAGCTCCCCAGCCTGCTCGGCTTGTTCAGTAGCCGCCTGAAGAGGGGGATCAGGCCCAGGCACATTCCAACCGCGAAAACGGAGTCGAACAAAGCATACAGGGCAGATTGCCAGTTCCCATTGCCCATGGCGATTTCCAGGTTGTCCGAAACCTCGAGCGTGAACCATTTTCCGCTGAACAAATAGGGGAACAAAACCACGCCCGCGATCAAGGCGGCGATAAAACCGATCGCGCCCATCGTGTTCGGAATCTCACGGAACCAATCTCTGCGAGACGCCACAATCCCCAAGATAAAAAAGCTGAGATACTGCGGGAGGTAGGCCAGCGTCGGAAAGCCGCGCACTTCTTGCCCGATCGGGACGATCATGCGCATCAGATAACTGATCCCGGCCAACGCCAGGATGAAGATTCCCACCCAGAAATAGCCGAGAGAAGGAGTCCGGTGCGAATCGCTTGATGTTCGCTCACCGGCCAACCGGCGCCATATCGCGTAGCCGATTGAAAAGACGAGCAGCATGGCGACGAACCACATCGGTCCGAGACCGATGGTTTCGGGATACAGCGCTTTCAAGGTCGGCGGCGTTGTGATGCCGGTAAGTTCGGAAGGCATGAGGTAGAATCCGACCGAAGAAAGCGGGTTGAGCACCAACATGAAAAAGACCAGCGGAATACCCAGGCGCAGTAAACGTGCTTTGAGGAAAGAACCGAACCCCTTTCGATCGAACGAGCCCGGCGTGAAGTAACCCGCCAGCAAGAAGAACGCGCCCATGAACCAGGCCTGATTGAGCAGCATGAACGCCAAAAGCAGGCTGAAGGCGGTCGGGTCGGTGAACGGCGGCTCGACGTAATAAAACTCCGTCCCCGCGCCGTAGACCGCGGCCACGTGGTGCAGCACGACGAGGATGATCAAAAAAGCGCGCAAGTGATCGACGAACACCAGACGGGAAGATCCGCTCATCTTCCCTTGAATTCCTGACTTAACCATTACATCCTCCATTCCCTAATAAATTGTCACTTCTACGATGTTTATCCTATATCAAAAAGAGATGGCTACACACCGTCTAGTTTACAACACAAACATTCCCACAATGTTGGGTAACAGAACCAGCAGCGCCATTGCAATGTGGCCGCGCCGGGCGGCGTTGCGGCTGTCCCAACTGAACAGGTAGACTGCCAGCGCAAAGGCGAGAAATCCGGTAAGCACCAGGACGATCACGGAACCCCAGGGGGAATAATCGGCTGCGCCTCCCATCGCCAGTCCATTGAAGGCATTCATTGCATGTGCAGCGGGCAAGAGTTGGGCGAATTTGGCGGCAACCTCAGGCAGCATGCTGGATGGAAACATCATGCCGCCCAACATGATGGAGGGGATGAAGAAAAGCTGCGACCAGAGCACCGTTATACGGGAATTCGCCGAAATCACCCCGATCAGCACGCTGAGACCTGCACAGGCGAAAGCCATAACCATGAAGACCAGGAAGTAGTTGAGCCAGTTAATCGGAAGCGGGGCGTCGAATAGCGGTGCAGCGGCAACGGTGATGATTCCCGCCACGATCAGCAGGTGCAGCATCGTCGTCAAGGCCGGAATGACGAGAATCGAAATGGATGGAATGCCGTTGATCTTGTAACTGCGGAAGATGCCTTTTTCGCGTGCATTGACCAACGGATCGGGAATGCCCAGAAAGGTAGCCGCTAAAATGGCAAAGACAACCATCGCCGGGGTCATGCTCTCGATGAAGAGGGGATTGATCGCCCCCATGACAAAGCCCATCATGAGAAAAAACCCGAGCGGGAAAAGGTAATTCATCAGCAGGAGCGTCTTGTTGCGGATTCCGGTGCGGAACTCGAACGAAAAATGATTGAGAAAAGCGGTCATTGTGCGCCTCCTGCTGCCGTGTTGGGTCGGGTGATATCGAGGAACCGGTCTTCAAGCGACGGCCGTTCCACGCGCAAGTCGATCAACACATCCCCCTGGGATTCGACCTGGGCGATTATGGCGGCGACAGTTGGACCTATGTCGGTGCTGTAATAGATCTCGTAAGCCTCTTTCGAAAGGTGCTGGCTTACCGCGGGGAAAGAGAGGGTGCTTCCGGAGAGACAGGAGTCGCGAGTCCGCACTGACACCTTGGTCAACTCCGCTCCTGTGGCCGTGATTTCCAACGGAGTACCGGTCGCGACGATCTTGTGATTAAGTAAGATGGCCACCTGGTCCGACAACTCCTCCGCCTCGGCCATGTCGTGCGTAGCCAGGATGATGGCTGTGCCGACGTCTTTCATTTCGCGCATCAAGTCGTGTAATTCGGTGCGAGTCGCCACGTCCAATCCCGCCGTCGGTTCGTCCAGGAAAAGCACCTGTGGTTCGTGCGCCACCGCAAGCGCCAACGCAAGGCGGCGCTGCTGCCCGGTGGAAAGCTCGTAGTACTGCGCCTTTCGTTTCTCATGCAAGCCCAGCCGGTCCAGCAGATCGAATCGAGGCGCCACATCGTGATAAGCGCAGAAGAATTTCATCGCCTCGTCGGGTGTGATGCTTTCCGGCAACGCAGAGGACTGCAACTGCACGCCGATCACGTTACGCAGCCCTCTAGGATCCCTGGTCGGATCGACGCCGGCCACCCGCAGAGTACCTCCATTTGGCTCACGCAGCCCCTCCAGACTTTCCAACGTGCTGGTCTTTCCGGCACCGTTGGGTCCGAGCAGGCCAAAAATCTCACCTTCCCTGACGTCGAAGCTGATACCGTCTACGGCGACGAAATCACCGTAGGACTTACGAAAATCTTCTACATGGATGGCAGATTCTTTCATGCGATCTCCTTTCTCGAATGTTCCCTTTCAAATGCGGCGAGAAAAGTCGATCACGCCATGAGCGTTATCCGGATCGATCCCCACCCTTCATCGTGCGTTCAGCGCCAAATCATGCCGTTATTCTCCCCCGACACGAATCCACCCAGCCGCTCCGCCAGCGTGATAGCTGCGAAACCGTCTTCACCCACCAGTAACGAGAACCACCTTGCCCGTATAACCTCCACGCTCGAGCAATTCGTGAGCACGGACGGCTTCGGCCAACGGAATTCGCTCTGCCACCAACGGTTTGATCTTGCCCGCGACGAGCAGATCGAGCAGTTCCGTCAGTGTTCGGCGGTATAAGGCGTTGTCCTTCCCAAGATCCGGGACGCTCATCACCTGCTTGCCGTCCGGAAGAACCATGAGCAGCGCCACCGTCAACATGCTTAACGGAATAACCCGCATACCACCCTTCTTCGTTGCAGCTACGCCGAACCACACCAGACGCCCGCCTCTGCGCACGGCTCTATTCGACCTCCAAAGCTGCCGTGCACCGCCGATGGGGTCAAATACGGCGTCTGCGCCATCTCCGGTGAGTTCACGCACGCGCTTTACAAAATCTTCTGCGTGGTAATCGACCGGTGTAGCCCCGTAGCCTGATACGACTTCGTGGTTGTATTTGGATGCCGTGCCGTACATCTCCAATTCGGCGAGCTTCCCGAGATCGAGCAGCGCGGTCCCCACGCCTCCCGCCGCGCCATGGATGAGTATTTTCTCGCCGCGCTGGATTTTTGCGCTGTGATGCAGCGCGACGTGGGCAGTCAGGTAATTCGCCAGGAGACAGACAGCCTCGACAGGATCGATCCCTGCAGGCACGGGAACCAGATCGCTCGCAGGTAAACAGATGTACTCTGTATACCCGCCAAGACCGCCACGAGAAAACGTCATACCGGCGAGCATCTCACCCAGTTCGATGGTCGAAATCCCCTCTCCCAGCTTGTCCGCCACGCCGACGACGTCCGTCCCCAGGGTGAACGGTACGCGCGGCGTTCCGGGGAGCATCCCGGAGCGCCGGAACATCAGATCGTAGGCAGAGACTCCGGCGGTGTGAACTTTCACCCGCACCTCGCCGGGTTGAGGTTCAGGTTGTTCCTCTTCGATCATCTGGAGTACTTCCGGTCCGCCATGACGAGCGACAACGACACGATGATGTTTCATGGTTGCACCTCCGCAGCTTTGACGATTCTCCTGTCGAATTGTCCATTTTCCAGATTTCTAGAGGTATTGCAATGGAAAATTAACTCGCGTATCTAATTCCGCCTCTCGTGTTTTCGGGGCCAGATGGTTCTACTGAATTATTACCGTCTTACTCCGACGGACCATCTCCGACGATCTGATGCGCTAACGAGATTTCGGAAAAATGACTTGACTGGTAGACTGCTTGACCGATTTATATCATACTTGTACGATGCGCAAGCATCGAAAGATGGAAATCGAAAAAGAGGCGAATATTGAAAAAGGAAAAATATCTCACCGTACGCTGGAACAACATACTCACGCTGGCGTTGGGCATTCCCAGCTTGCTCTTTATCCTCGCCGCTTTTTCCAGCTCAACCTGGTCTGAAAAGAGGGGGATGATCGGCCTCTCGATCGTTGGTGTGCTTTACTGACTGATCATCGAGTTTCATACGTCCATGCGGTTCGCATGGCTTCGCGAAAACACGTCCGACTCCACTGCAGTTCAACAGGCGTCCACCCACCCTCTGGCGCTCATCCGTAAGGCGTATAACCTTGCCTTCTGGATCTTTCTGCTGCCCTTCTTCACGACGATGGAGTACGGCACCGGATTCATCGTCTTTACGGTGATCATCCTCGCGAGGCTGGTCGCCAATCTATATACGAACAACCTGGTCGATTTCACACCGGAAGAATTCGAGCGCTTCCCATTCCGGATTCCTTGATACGTCGAGAGCCGCGGCAGCCGGCGTCGTCCTCATTCAACCTGCCGAGTCCGGCACAATTGTGATGACGACGTTTCCCTTTTTTTGTCCCGTTTCCACGTAGCGGTGGGCATCCACGATTTGTTCCAGCGGATAACTGCGATCGACCACCGTTCGCAGCCTTCCGGCTTCGACGAGCTCTTTGAGGTAGATCAAGTCTTCGATCGTACCATTCGCGGTTTCCAGAACGACCTGCTTGCCGGTCGTCATCCTGGTCCAGAGGCCTTTCAGAATCTGTGACCTTGGATTCGCGAGAAGATAGGTACCGTCTTTTTTGATGGACTTTTTGCTGCGGGAAAAAGAAACCGTGCCCACGACGTCGAAAATGACGTCGTAGACGACGCCGTTTCGCGTGAAATCCTCCTGGGTGTAGTCGATGACGTGGTCGGCGCCAAGCGATCGAAGCATCTCCAACTTTTCCTCACTGTCGATCGCCGTCACTTCAGCCCCGAAGTGTTTGGCGAGCTGCACGGCGAACGTGCCGATGCTGCCGCCGGCGCCGTTGATTAAGATCTTCTGCCCGCTTCGAATGTCCGCCTTGCGCAGGAAATGCAGTGCGTCGCGGCCTCCGAAGGGAACTGTGGCGGCTTCCGCATAGTTCATGTTGTCCGGTTTGAGAGTCACGCCCCCTTGCATGTCGTCCGGTTCCGCGGGCAAGCAAATGTGCTCGGCATTCGCGCCCAATTTCATGCCGGCGGCGCCAAACACCTGGTCGCCCACCTTGAAACCACTCACCGCCCGGCCCACCGCTTCGATTTCTCCGGCGAGTTCGGTTCCCGGTATCTTCGTGCCTCTCGGTTTCAGGAATCCAATCCACAACCGCATGGCGAGGCCGAGAAAGAGGGGAAAGTCAAGTCTTCGCATTTCACAGTCGCCGGCGGTTACGGTCGTTGCGTGAATTCTGATGAGCAGTTCGTCATCCTTGGGTGTGGGCTTTTCAACTTCCCCAAGTCGAAGGACTTCCGGGGAACCGTATTTCGTCCAGATAATTGCCTTCATGTGTGTGGCTCCTACAAATGAAATATCGCATCCGACGTCATCGTCCTGAAATGACCCGGGCAGCCGCGTAAGTACCACGCATAAGGACGCGTCGATCGACAATCAAGACTCAGTTTCAACCCATTTCCACACATACCAAAACGTCAATCCATTCAACACAAGCCCAACGATGATCAAAAATTGATCGTAGAGGGAAGGGTACGTCGGCAGCCCAATGAGGTTAAAGACAAAAAAGAAGGCCGCCAGGACGAGGTTTGTCCACCGATTGGCTCGATACTTCAAAACCAGTGAAAGGAAAACCATAATAATGGGAATCACCAACAAAATTGCCAGTCCCAGATACATCCCCTGCGTGATCTGCATCCCGCCCAGCTCTCCCATCTCGCCCGGGACAAAGTCGCCGCTGAAAATACGCAGCACGTCTCCCAAAAGATAGGTCAGTATGAGCGCCGTCCATAGTCCTGAAAGCTTGATCCGTATCTCTTCCATCGTTGCACCCTCGATTTTATGATTGGCCCACGCCCATTTCCGGGAAATATAGTAAGCTGTGTCGCTGCTGCCGCGAGTAGGCTTAGCTTGCTCTATCGCTCCAAAGTAATGACGACATTGCCCTTTTTATGCCCCTTTTCGACGTAGCGATGGGCTTCGGGAATCTGCTCCAGCGTGTACGTGCGGTCGATCACCGCCTGCAGTTTTCCCTGCTCGATGAGATCTTTCAGAAAAATCAGGTCCTCAGTTTTTTCGCTCGTGGGAGAGCTGGCTGAAAGAGACTTTCCATTTTCCTGCAACAATCTCTTCGCCTGCGAAGCCGGCAGTTTTCGAACGGCATCAAATACGACGTCAAAGGCTGCAGCGAATTGGGTGAAATCGGTCTTTGCATAATCGATGACGTGATCGGCGCCCAGGGATTTCACCATTTCCAGATTCGAAGTGCTGCACACGCCCGTGACCTCCGCCCCGAAATATTTGGCCAGTTGGACGGCGTACGTCCCCACGCTGCCGGAGGCGCCGTAGATCATAACCTTCTGTCCCGGTTGGATGTTCCCTTTGCGGAGAATGTGCAGTGCGGTGTTGGCGCCGATGGGAACCGCCGCAGCCTGTTCGTAGGTCATGTTGTCCGGCTTGAGCGCCAGCATGCCGTCTTCCGGCAGGCAGATGTACTCGGCATAAGCGCCTCCGCTGTTTCCGGCCGATGCAAAGACTTGATCGCCGATTTTGAATCGCTTTACATCTCTGCCGAGGGTTTCGACCTCTCCGGCCAACTCATGTCCCAGGATTTTGTTCTTTCCAAGACCGAAGAGGAGACTGAAAATCAAACGCAGCGGGAATCGTATACGCCGCAGGATGACATCTCCGGCGGTCACCGTCGTGGCATATATTTTTATCAAGACTTCATGCGCCCCGGGTGTTGGTTTTTCCGCTTCCTGCAGCCGGAGTCCGTCCGCCGGTCCATACTCGGCGACGACGATCGCCTTCACGCGCTACCTCCTTAGAAACGAACGGATGTTGACCTTCAGAAACCACGATAAACTGAGGCCGTCTTAGGTATTTACTTGACGGCCCCAGTTATATCTAACACAGAAGGTCTACCCAATCACGCCAATCCTAACTCAAACTGAACGGTGGATAGCTGTCGGTAACCAGCAGGAAAGCGTAGGCGTTCACCCGCAGCCACCAGCGGCCGACGCCGACCATGTAATCGAATAGACTCGTCGGGTACTGACCGGTAAACAGAATGGCAAACCAGGCGGCGATCGCTGCGAACACGGCGCCGACACTGAGAAAGGCCAGAACGAAGTAATGCGGTATGGCCAGCAACCACTTCACCAGCGGCATCCAGCGATTGAGTTCTGTTTTCACGTCGGGGTAGTCGATCTCCAGATGGACCGCCTGCTCTTCGACGGTCGAGGGATACTGATCGGTGAGCAGCGCCAAATAAGCTGCGACCCTGGCTTCGAAGCGCGTTAGTTCACGGATAAAATCAAACCACCAGCGGGGATAGCGTTGGCGAAAGAGGATCATCAAGAGCGTGGCCATGAACAGGCCGGTCAACAATCCACCTGTTGTGTCCCGGGTAACGTTCACCACATCGCCGACTTGATTCAGGACAACTGTCTTCGTAACGGTCTCCCCGGCCTGCGTGAGCAGACTCAAGATGATCGCAATGGGGATGATGTAAATGATACGAAAGAACGTGGTCCAACGATCCAATTGTTCCGGATAGTCGACCTGCAAACGAGCCGGATATTCAGCGGTTTTTTCCATAGTTCTCCTCCTTTTGAATTTAGGTTACAGATTCGGAAACGGCATCAGGTGCACCGAATCCCTTGACGATCAACCATACCCCCAGAAACAGTTCGTTTACCAGCATGATCACACCCAGGTTTCCCGGAGGGTATCCGAACATATCGAAAATGGCATTGGCCAGTACGGCAATGCCTCCGATGAAACCCCAAATCGATATGAAACGCGGGACGAGTTTCGATTGATACAACACGTAATAAAAGAACAACGCACCGAGCCCGAAGGTGATCGAAACCATCAGAAAGGCCGAATCACGTTCTGCCATGGTCAGTGTGCCCAGGGTTTGGAAGGTAGACGCCTCCGGAGCGCCTGCTTTCACAAATTCCTCGCTCAATTTCAACAGGGACAGCGGGCTGAGGTCGGCAAGGATTTGCGCCCCGTACTCGAGGATTCTAAATGCGGCGTAGCCGAGTGTCATGCTGACGCTGTATCGCTTCAGGATTGGATACATCAGCATGGCTATACCAAGATACGCGACACCGTTAACCAGCTCGAGCAGCACCCCGAACGCCAGTTGAGCGTGGTGTTCGGAGACACTGATGAGATAATCAGGCGCACTTAGAACAGAGTCAAGAAGCAACGCACCGGCCAGAAACGTAACGTTGACGACAAGAAACAAGATCCCCACGATTCTCGCAGTATTTCTGTTCGGATGCATTCTGAACCTCCTCCGCATGGAATGAGTTCCCAGGAGAGATAGAGCCCTTTCCCGGTTCCGGAATGTCAGGGACAAACGATGTGCTTCGCAGCACCGGACATCGTGTTGGAGCCAATCACCGGCTGGCACTGCAGGTTCGTTATAATGCCTGCAACAAGGCTCGGACGGTGGACGAGTCTAGAATTCGGATGTCGTATCTGCATTTCAGTACGCAAAATTTCGCAAACGGGCAATAGATTCAGGAATAGAACCTACGTAGTAGTATATCTGCAATCACCGCGGGACTCAAATTATCGATCGCAAGCCGTTCCGTTGCTCACGTCCCAATAGTTCCCCTTTTTAGTTATGGATCTATGGATTTCAATTTATGACCTTTATAGAACCAAGATATTTACTCTAGCCCTCTCCAAATCGAATGTGGTATACTTTTGCCTGCGCCGCCCGGGAGCGATGGGCGGCGGGTGTATGTTCAACAGAGAAGGAAGATCGAGATGAACGAGCTTGTCAAATCCATCGAAGCGCCCGTCAACCCGGAAATCCCCGACATTCGACCCGGGGATACCGTGACGGTGTTCGTACGCATTACCGAAGGCGATCGAGAACGGGTACAGGAATTTCGCGGAACCGTAATTCGCGTGCGTAAAGGCGGCAACAACGCCAACTTTACCGTCCGGCGCACGGCTACACACGGCATCGGCGTCGAACGCACCTTCCTCATGCGCTCCCCCCGACTGGAAAAAGTCACCATTCAACGCCGTGCACACGTACGCCGCGCACAGCTGTATTACCTGCGCGAGCGTTCAGGGAAGCAAGCCCGTTTGAAGGAAAAACGATCGTAACTTCATACAAGCATCAGGACGGTGCGGGTCGTGACCCGCACCGTTTTTTCTTCCAGCAGCGTACCGCGTCCCGAAATTGTGCATCCCCATGATCGAGGCCGACGATCGAAAACCTATTTCACTCTTCGACTCGCATAAACCGGCATGTAGAATGGCGGCTTTTCGGTGTACAATGCACAAAACACGACGTGATTTCGATCGAGATGCAGCAATCGATCATTCTTATATTCAGCTTGGGATAGCGCATTCGACTCAATGGACCCACGACCTATCGGACTTTTCGATTCGGGCTTTGGGGGACTTTCCGTTCTGCATCAGATTCATGAACTGCTGCCGCAGGAAAACGTCGTCTTTTTCGCCGACCAGGCTCACGTCCCCTACGGTAATCGTACGCTGCTCAAAGTGCGCGAGCTCTCCCAGGAGATCACCCGCTATCTGCTCGACCGCGGCGCGAAAACGATCGTGGTCGCCTGCAACACCGCCTCGGCTGCCGCGCTGCATCATCTGCGCCGGGTTTTCCCGCATACGCCCATCGTCGGCATGGAGCCCGCCGTCAAACCGGCAGCTCAAACGACGCAAAGCCGGGTCGTCGGCGTGCTGGCGACCTCCGCCACCTTTCAGGGGGAATTGTTTGCCTCCGTCGTGGAACGCTTCGCCAACGACGTCACCGTCCTGCAGCAAACCTTGCCCGGCCTGGTCGAACGTATCGAAGCAGGCGACCTGGACGGCATCGCCACGCGCCGCATCCTGAGAAACGCCGTCGAGCCGCTGCTCGCCGAGGGCGTGGACACGCTGGTCTTGGCCTGCACACACTATCCCTTCGTCATCCCCGTTCTTGAAAGCATCGCTGGCCCTGAAGTCAGCGTCATCGATCCTTCCCCCGCGATCGCCCGCCAGACCCAGCGTATCCTCGACGAACACGGCCTGGCTGCACCGCCGGATCAAGAAGGCCGGGTGACCTACGTCAGCAGCGCCGACTCTCACCGGCTGCGCGGGATGGGAGTACGGCTGATCGGCCTGGACGGCGAACAGCATTCCGTCCAATGGCGAGGTAAAACGCTGATATAGGGAAAGAACGCAGCGAAAAAAAACCTCCCGCACATGATCTGCGCGGGAGGTCGGCACACTTCTCAAACCTTCCGCTTCGCCTTACTCCACACCTGCTTGCTTGAGATCTTTGGCCGAAGTTCGGGCGACCGAGGCGACGGTTTCGCCTTCTTTGAGGTTGATCACGCGCACGCCCATGGTTGGCCGGCCGGCGCTCTTGATCTGTTTGATCTTGGTACGGATCACGATGCCGCCGCTGGATATGATCGTCAGGTCGTCGTCCTGGTGGACGATTCGTGCGGATGCGATCGGTCCCGTCACCGCCATCTTGTCGCGGCTCAAGGTGATCACGCCGCCCGTTCCCCTTCCCTTGCTGGGATATTCATCCACCGGCGTGCGTTTGCCGTAGCCGTTGGCCGTGACGACGAGCAATTCACCATCCGCATCAACGACATCCATCCCGGTGACGAAATCTCCCTTGCGCAGATTGATCGCTTTGACGCCCATGGCCGGGCGTCCCATCGGCCGCACATTCTTTTCGTGGTAACGCAGCGCCTGGCCGCGTTCGGTGACGATAATCAGCTCGTCATCCCCGCTGGTCAGCCGCACCCAACCCAGCATGTCCCCCTCCTCCAGCCCGATCGCAATCAGACCGGAAGGCCGCACGGAGGCGAACTCGGCCAGTTGAACGCGTTTGATCTTTCCGTTGCGGGTGACCATGGTGCAGTAGTCGGCTTGCTCGAAATCGGGAACGGTCACCGTAGCGGTGATCATCTCGTCGGGCGACAAGGCCAGAATATTCACCATGGGAATACCGCGCGCCGTTCGATCCGCATCCGGGATCTGATAGGCCTTTTCGGAATACACCTTTCCCCGGTCCGAGAAGAACAGCACCGTGTCCAGGGAACGTGCGGGGAAGAGCATCATGACTTCGTCTTCGCCGCGGATCGAATGCCCCTGCACGCCGCGTCCACCGCGCCCCTGGCGCCGGTACGTCTTCGCAGCGACCCGCTTCACGTAGCCGCGTTCGGTAATGCTGATCAACACGGACTCGTCCGGGATCAAATCTTCCTCGCTGAAATCCTCGCTGGCGTCGGGGGAAATACGTGTGCGCCGCGTATCCCCATAATCGTTGACGATCTCGTCGAGGTCGGTTTTGATCAAGCCGTGAATCTTCTTCGGATTCGCCAACAGATCTTCGAGGTAGGCAATCCGTTCCAGGACTTCTTTATGTTCCTGTTCGATCTTCTCGCGCTCGAGCGCCGCCAGCCTTCGCAACTGCATGTCGAGGATGGCCTGGGCCTGGATTTCCGACAGTTTGAAGCGTTCCATAAGACGTTCTTTGGCGACATCCGCATCCGCTGATTTGCGAATGGTTTGAATCACGTCGTCCAGATTGGCGAGTGCGATGATCAAACCATCCAGAATGTGGGCGCGCGCTTTCGCCTTTGCGAGCTCGAATTCCGAGCGGCGTGTGATCACCGTCAAGCGGTGGTCCACGTAGAGCTGCAGGGCGCGCTTGAGTGACAGCAGCCTGGGTTCGCCGTCCACCAAAGCCAGCAGCTGCACGCCGAACGTCGTCTGCAGCTGCGTGTATTTGAATAATTGATTGAGCACTTTTTTCGGCTGGGCACCGCGCTTCAGTTCGATGACGATGCTCAAGCCGCGTCGATCCGATTCGTCGCGCAGATCGGAGATGTCGGAAAGTCGTCCTTCACGCGCCAGATCGGCGATGCGTTCGATCAAACTGGCCTTGTTCACCTGATAGGGAATTTCCGTGACCACAATGCGGTGGCGAGATTTACCGAGTTCCTCGATGTTCGCAAAGGCGCGCATGACGATGCGCCCTTTTCCCGTGCTGTACGCCTGTTTGATCCCTTCCGTTCCCACGACCATCGCCCCGGTTGGAAAATCAGGCCCGGGAATGAATTGCATCAAATCGTCGACCGTTACGTCGTCTAGATTATCGTAATGATCTACGACGTAGCGAATCGCCTTCGCAAGCTCGTTGAGATTGTGGGGCGGGATGTTGGTCGCCATGCCGACGGCGATGCCGGAAGCACCGTTGAGCAGTAGATTGGGCAGGCGTGCGGGGAGCACGACCGGCTCCTGAAGAGAACCATCGAAATTGTCTACGAAATCCACCGTCTCTTTGTCGATGTCTACGAGCAGCTCCTGGGCCATGCGCGCAAGCCGGGCTTCGGTGTAGCGCATGGCCGCGGGAGGATCACCGTCGATCGAACCAAAATTCCCCTGGCCGTCGATCAGCATGTAGCGCATCGAGAAATCCTGCGCCATGCGGGCCATCGAGTCATACACCGCTTGGTCGCCGTGCGGGTGGTATTTCCCCAGGACCTCACCGACGATCCGCGCCGATTTCCGATAAGGGGTGTTCGCCCGAATTCCCATCTCGTGCATGGCGTACAGGATGCGGCGATGAACCGGCTTAAGCCCGTCCTGCGCGTTGGGCAGCGCCCGCGCCACGATCACGCTCATGGCGTAATCCAGGTACGCATCGCGCATCTGATCGTCGATATCGACTTGTCGTATGGTTCCAATTTCCATTGCGTTTGCCACTTTCACATGGTCGAAATCCACAGAAAACCCGCCTGCGGCGGGAACGGTTCTATTATACCCCGAGAGCGTATTTCAGACTACATTCTCGGCCCCCGTGCGGGGTAGAAAAGCCTGAAGACAGGAGTCGACATGCCTCGATTCCTGCCCTGTGTTAAGTCCAAAATCGTCGAGTTTCTCAGAAACCACCGAACGGACTGTGTGTTCCAATGGGTGAATATTGGAGGATTCTCATATACAATCAGATCGATAAGCAAGACAGCCGCGCATGAAGGGAGGCTTTTATGGCTCGTGTACGAAAGTCCGTGATTATTATATTGATTATCCTCATGCTACTCGCAGCTGCACTCGTCACCGCAGGGTACATCAGCAGTCGCCAGTCATTTCCACAGACCGAAGGGGTGATTCAGCTCCCCGGATTGCAGGCGCCCGTGGAGGTCTACCGCGATTCTTTCGGAATTCCCCACATCTACGCCGCCAACACACACGATCTTTTCATGGCCCAGGGGTTCATTCACGCGCAAGACCGCTTCTGGCAAATGGAATTCTGGCGTCGCATCGGCAGCGGCCGGCTGGCCGAAATCCTCGGGCCGAGTGCGCTGGAAAGCGATCGATTCATCCGCACGGTGGGATGGCATCGTGCGGCAGCAGAAGAGGTCGAGCTGTTGTCACCCGATGCGTTGGCGATCATGGAAGCCTATGCGGAAGGCGTCAACGCTTATCTCGAGACGCAAACCAAACCCTTGAGTTTCGAGTTCACGATATTGGGACTCACGGGCGTCAAAATCGACCCGGAGCCCTGGACCGTACTCAATACACTGACCTGGGCCAAGGTCATGGCCTGGGACTTGAGCGGCAACCAGAATATGGAACTGCTGCGCGCCAACGTCGCCGCGCGCCTGGGATCGGACGCAGTTGCACAGATCGTCCCCGCTTACAACAGCGATTATCCGGTGATCGTTCCCGAACCCCTGACGAATGCGACGCTGGACTCGATCCCCGCGGCCGCATTCGATCTCAACATCTTCGGAGAAGGCTTCAGCCTGGGGAGCAACAACTGGGTTATTTCCGGTGAGCGAACCGAAACCGGGATGCCGCTCCTGGCCAATGACCCTCATCTGGGCATCCAGATGCCTTCGATTTGGTACGAGATCGGTCTGCACTGCGATCCCGTCGGGCCGGAATGTCCGTTCGATGTCGTTGGATCGTCCTTCGCCAGCGCACCGGGCGTGATCATCGGCCACAACGAGCGCATCGCCTGGGGCGTCACCAATCTGGGTCCCGACGTGCAGGACCTGTTCATCGAACGCGTCAATCCCGAGAATCCCAACCAGTACGAATTTCGCGGCGAATGGCTCGACATGGATGTGATCCGGGAAGAAATCGAGGTTTCCGGAGAGGATGATCCCGTGATCGTCAACGTGCGCATCACGCAGCATGGTCCGATCATCAACGACGTCGCCGGCGGTACGGAGGACCAATGGTATTTCGGCTGGCAGCCGCTGGCGCTCTCGTGGACCGCGCTGCAGCCCTCACGCTTGATGGAAAGCGTACTGCACCTCGATCTGGCCCAGAATTGGGATGAATTCCGCGACGCGCTGCGCTACTGGGACGTGCCCAGCCAGAACTTCGTCTACGCCGACGTGGACGGCAATATCGGCTATCAGGCGCCGGGCCGCATTCCCATCCGCGCCAACGGAGACGGTTCGATCCCCGTTCCGGGATGGAGCGGCGACTACGAGTGGATGGACTACATTCCCTTTGACGAACTGCCCAGGTCCTTCAATCCGGAGAAGGGTTACGTCGCTACCGCCAACCATGCCGTCGTGGGCGTAGAATATCCCTACACGATCACCGTTGACTGGGCGCCCGGCTTCCGCGCCCGCCGCATCGTGGAGATGATCGAATCGAACGACTCGATCTCGATCGGATACATCCAATCCATGCAAGGGAACGACAACCAGATTTACGTGGAGGACGTCCTGCCTTTCATCCTCGAGTTGAACCCGTCGGATGCAAGACTTTCGGAAGCCGTGGATTTGCTGCGGCAATGGGATGGGCGGACCGTGCGGGAGAGTGCCGCGGCCGCGTTGTTCGAATCGCTGCGCATCCACATGATCGATCAGGTGTATGGCGATGAGTTGGGCGAGCGTTTGCTGGAGAAAGCCCGTCCCTCGCTGCTCACCGCATTGGTCAACACGCTGCCCGACGCCGACGCAGTCTGGTTCGACGACGTTTACACGCAGGAAGTCGAAAACCGCGAAAGCATCCTGCTCCGCGCGCTCGAAGCAGCGGTGGACGAACTCAGCGAATCGCTCGGTAAGTCGATGTCCAAATGGCGCTGGGGTGATCTGCACAGAGCCACATTCGAAAACCAAAGCCTGGGGCAGAGCGGGATCGGCCTGATCGAAGCGATTTTCAACCGCGGCCCGGTCGAAGTGGACGGATCGTTCTTTACCGTTAACAACACGGGATACGATCTGGGCAATTCATACGACGTGGCCGTCGTGCCGTCCTATCGGCAGATCATCGATCTGGCCGACTTCAGCCGTTCGCTTTCGATCCACACCACCGGCCAATCCGGACACGCCTTCCACACGCACTACGATGACATGATAGATCTTTGGCGCAACATCCAATACCATGCGATGCTGTGGGCCAAACAAGACGTCATCGCGGCTTCCGAAGCCCACCTGACGCTTAAGCCCAGTGACGGCTAGAGATGGATTTCGAGAGGATGAGTTAGACAAACGGGGGAAATTCGAAGCGGAATAGCCGGTGACGCAGCTCGGAGCTGTTCTGGAAAACAAGCAAGGGGCGCACTATCATGCGCCCCTTGAAACGTGTCTACCGCGATCGAAAGGTCATCAATACCAGACTTTTCCAGTTACCAACAGACAAGCCGCACCCATGACCGACACCGTAGCCAACAAGAGCACCGCCAACACCAAACGTTGGCCTGACGTCATGCCAAAAATCCGTCTCTCGGGAGCGCTCTGCTCTTCGACTTCGAAAAGGCTTTTGCGCTGCTCTTCGTACTCCATGGGTCCGTCGGTTAATTCACGTAAGTTGTCGAACATGCCTGCCCTCCCTGAAGGAGCAAACCTTACTCGCCAAGTGTAGCCGATTTGAAGTCTGTGTCAACCGAACGCATACGCACATCTCCGGAAGCTGCTAAAACTTGCTCTCCCTGGGTCGTTTCCAGCCGCAGCCGTCCGTCCGCGGTCATCCCGGACAACACGCCGGTCCGTTCCCCGACCGTATCGCGCACGACAACCGCATGATTGAGAAAAGCCAGATTATGCTGCCATGCATCGAGCAGCTCCTCGCCGCCCATTCGTTCGTACCAATATGCAAGAGATTCGAGGACGCCTATGAACAGATCGTAGCGATCGACTCTTTTGCCCACAGCGGCTTCGATGCAGGTCGCCGGATAGTCCAGCACATCCTCAGCAGGAACCGACTCTTTCTGAACGTTGATGCCGATTCCCATAACGGCATACTCCAGATCCTGGCCGGCCCAGGATGTCTCGACCAAAATGCCGGCGACCTTATGCCGTTCGATCAACACGTCGTTGGGCCATTTTATGGCCGCCCGAATGGTCCACGTCTCGAGGGCTTTCACCACCGCCAGGGCGCCCAGGCCGGCAAGCCCAAAGACTTCTTGCGAATCGTCCAAGCGCGGTCGCAGCACCAAACTGAAAGCCAGGGCGCTTTTCGCCGGCGTGAACCAGCGCCTCCCGGCGCGCCCGCGCCCTGCCGTTTGTTCTTCGGCGAAGACCAACGCCCCGTGAGCGACTCCCTGGCGAGCTCGTTCCAGGGCTTCATCGTTCGTCGAAGCGATCGTCTCGTGATAAAAAAAAGGTTCGCCCAATCCTTGGATCGGGAGTTTGGCGCGCAGATCAGCAACACTCGTCATATTCCAATTGTACTCGCTGGTGCAGGATGCATGCCACGGCGTTTTCCATTTGGCCATTCTCTGATAGAATTCATCCGTCGAAGCATGAAACGAATCTGGGCTCCCTGGCGCATGGACTACGTGGAAGGAAAGGTTAAGGAGCACGGCTGCATCTTCTGCAGCCGTGTGGCGATGGACGACAATTCGGAGAGCCTAATCTTACATCGCGGCCGACAGGCCTTCGTCATCCTCAACCGCTTCCCCTACACCAACGGCCACACGCTGGTCGTGCCGTTCGAGCACAAAGCCTCGCTCGAAGATTTAGACGAAGCGACGCGGAACGAACTGATGCAGCTAACCACCCAGACTCTGGCCGTCATGCGCGAGGTGTACAACGCCGAATCATTCAACGTTGGCATTAATATTGGCGAGGCGGCCGGTGCCGGCATTGCAGAGCACATCCACGTGCACATCGTGCCGCGCTGGACGGGCGACACCAGCTTCATGACCACCAGCGCAGACACGCGCGTTCTGCCCGAGTCATTGGAAGAAACGTACCGGCGGCTCCATGCGGCGTGGGTGAAGATGAACTCCAATCCGCGTGGATAACGATCCTCGCTTTAAATTCCAAACAATCCACAACATTGAAGAGGCAGTGTATGAGTGAAGCAAAAAATAAGCTTGATCCCGTCATTTTGAGTGCCGTACGCACACCCATGGGCCGCTTTCAGGGCGTACTGGGCCCGCTTTCGGCCGTGCAGCTTGGAGCAGCCGCCGTTCGAGAGGCCGTAGAACGCGCCGGCATACCAGACCCTGCGCAAATTGACGAAGTGCTCATGGGCAACGTGGTTTCAGCCGGCCTCGGCCAGGCTCCGGCCCGGCAAGCGGCGATCTTCGCCGGTTTGCCACAGACGGTGGGTGCAACGACGGTGAACAAGGTGTGCGGATCGAGTTTGAAATCGGGCATGCTCGCCGCACAGGCCATCAAAGCAGGGGACGCCAGCTTGATCGTCGCCGGGGGCATGGAAAGCATGAGCAACGCACCTTTCCTCGTGCGGGGGAGGCGCGGAGAACTGCGTTACGGCCATGCCGAACTAACGGACGCCCTGCTCCTCGATGGATTGTGGGACCCTTTTGAAGATTGGGTGATGGGGATGGCCGCGGAGTGGATCGCCGAAGAATACGACATCAGCCGCGAGGCGATGGATCGTTGGGCCGTAGAAAGCCACCGGAAAGCGGTCGCCGCCATGGATGACGGCAAGTTCGACGCCGAAATCGTCCCGGTCGAGGTGCCCGGCAGGAAAGGCTCGCTGACGCGCGTGGAACAAGACGAAACGCCGCGGCGTGAGACCTCCTTGGAGAAACTAACCGCCCTCAAACCGGCCTTCACACCGAACGGCAGGGTGACGGCCGGCAACGCGCCGGGGTTGAACGACGGCGCGGCTGCCGTCGTCTACGCCAGCCGCCGGCAAGCTTACGAGATGGGAACGGCGCCCATGGCGCGGGTCTGCGGCTACGCACAATCTGCGGTTCCCCCGAAATCCTTGTTCATCGCACCGGCACACGCCATTCCGCGGCTGCTCGCCAAAATAGATTGGACGCTGCAGGACGTGGATTTGATCGAATTGAACGAAGCCTTCGCCGCACAAGTTCTCGCCGACGGGGCGGCACTGGAAGAGATCGGCTGGGAATGGGACAAAGTCAACGTACGCGGCGGCGCCATCGCCCTCGGACATCCCATCGGCGCTTCCGGCGCACGCATCCTCACGACGCTGCTATACGCGTTGCGGGATCGCAATCTACAGCGCGGCATCGCCGCGCTCTGCCTGGGCGGCGGTGAGGCCGTCGCCATGGCCGTGGAACTCGAAGCCGAAAGATAGCAACACAGCCAACGCAAACAGCGGTTTTCGAGAGGGGAGAAGTAACGTGGCAATCGAGAATATCGTGGTCGTCGGCGCCGGCACGATGGGCAGTGGCATCGCCCAAACGGCGGCAATCGCAGCATACCGGGTCACGCTGACCGATGTCGATCCCGCGGCGCTGCAGAAAGCCACGGCGTCCATCGAGCGGTCGACGGACAAGCTCGTCGAAAAAGGAACGATCGACGAAAAACAGCGGCTTGCCGCATCGGACGTGAACATCGCACTGGACCTGGAATCCGTCGCTGAGGCCGATCTGGTTATCGAGGCCGCCCCGGAAGACGTGGATCTGAAACTCGATCTCTTTAGACGCCTCGATGAACTGGCTCCCCCGACAACGATCCTGGCTTCGAACACTTCCTCCATTCCAATAACGAAAATCGCCGCCGCCACCCAACGGCCGGAGCAAGTAATCGGCATGCATTTTTTCAACCCCGTGCCGCTGATGAAGCTCGTGGAAATCGTACGCGGCTTGCTCACCTCGGATCACACCACCGAGGCCGCCTTCGAGGTCGCCCACAAGATGGGAAAAGAGGCCGTTCAGGCGCTTGATTCACCGGGCTTCATATCCAATCGCATCCTCGGCCCCATGATCAACGAAGCCATTTTCGCCTTGATGGAAGGGGTGGGAACGCCGCAGGCCATCGACACCGTGATGCAGTTGGGTATGAACCACCCGTTGGGTCCATTGGCCTTGGCCGACCTGATCGGACTCGACGTCGTCCTGCAGGTGATAGAACTGCTGCATCACGATCTCGGCGACGATAAATACCGTCCAGCGCCGCTGCTGCGCAAGATGGTCGATGCGGGTCAACTGGGACGCAAGTCCGGCAAAGGTTTTTACGAGTATTAGACCCTATTCGTCGAGCGGAGTTCGACGACTTTTCGAGATCAACGCTGAAATCACCCCTGCGATCATTCCGGCTGCGAGTATAATGCCGATATCCGAATTACGGAGACAGCCATGCACAGACCACGTCTGATGTTTGCCCTTTCGATCCTGCTGATCGTCGCGACAGCTTGCACCGTCACCAAGACGCCAACCCCTCCACCGGGAGACCTGTTGGAAAATGCGGTCGCAGCGACGCTGACGGCTCGCGCCGAACAGGAAACTGGCGCCGACAATAAGCAAGCTCCGGCCGAAACACAATCGGGCCAGCTTCCTTCGGGAGACACACAACCCGCCGAACGCCCTTCGCCCGAAGCAGCCGCTTCCAACCGACACTGTATCGTCTACACCGACGCGGGTAACGTATGGCTGCTCGAAGCCGCCAACCCGCCCCAACAGCTCACGAGCAGCGGCGACACCGGTCAAGTCATGATCTCGAACGACTGCCAGAAGGTTGTTTTCATCCGCCGCATCGGACCGGATCAACTGCCTGAAATCCGATCCGTCAATACAGACGGCAG
>DAOUEE010000167.1:0-10065 GCA_034430695.1 Anaerolineales bacterium
AACAAAACCCCATATGTAGGAATTGTTTCGCTCCTGCCCCCATATATACGACTTCTCCAATTTTCAACGCTTAATTCCGACCGTTGTCCCCATTTCTTCCACAACCGTCCTGTGGGTGAAATCACTCAAGTGCTTCCCTATATATGGACCCAAGGACCTTTCTACCTCCTACTCCTGGGCGTTGTACGTATCATTTTTACCGTTTTCCACAAATCCCCAACGCCTACTACTACGACGGTTAACAATGAATAACAAATATATTGTGGGTAAATCGTCTATATCCACCGACTGGACGTTGTGAATAATTCTTAGTCATGAAACAAGAAAAGAGACGGAGGCAGGTTCAACTCCATCTCTTTGCCAGCCGGTTTATTGCTTTATTCGTGGCTACGCCCAGCCTCGTAATTTTACCACCTCGGCGACCCGGTTAACGGCGACAAGATAAGCCGCCAGACGATTGTGAACTTTGTGTTCATCGGCAGCTTCGTGGACGGCATGGAAAGCGGTCGTCATCTTGGCATCCAGGCGTTGGTGGACCATATCTTCGTCCCAGTAGTAGTCGTAGGCATTCTGCACCATCTCGAAATACGAGACCGTCACGCCGCCGGCGTTGGCCAGAAAATCGGGGATGACGTAGACGCCGTTCTTGTGCAGGATTTTATCGGCTTCGGGCGTGGTAGGACCGTTGGCCAGTTCGACGGAGATCCTCGCCTTGATGTTTGCCGCGTTCGCTTCCGTGATGACATTTTCCAGAGCGGAAGGGAAGAGAACGGTGACGTCAAGCTCTAAAAGGTCTTCGTTGCCGATTTTCTTAGCGCCCGGGAAGTCGATCACCGAGCCGGTTCGTTGTTTGTGGGTGAGGACATTTTTGTAGTCGAGGCCTTCTTCGTCGTATATCCCGCCTCGAGAATCGGATACGGCGACGACTTTGAGGCCCAGAATCTCGGCGCCGAGTTTGTGGGCAAAGGAACCCGCATTGCCGTATCCCTGGATGGCTGCCGGTGCATCTTGTAGATCGATGCCCAATACTTTGCCGGCTTCCCGGAGACAATAAATGCCACCGCGAGCGGTGGCATCCCCACGTCCGGCGGAGCCTCCCATGGCAAGTGGTTTACCTGTGATGACACCGAATTCATTGTGGCCTTTCAGGAAGGCGTATTCGTCCGCCATCCAGGCCATGATCTGCGGCGTCGTGTAGACGTCAGGAGCGGGTACGTCCTTTTCCAGGCCGATGATGCGTCCAACCTGGCGAATGTAGGCGCGGCTGAGACGCTCGAGCTCACCCATCGAGAGTTCTTTGGGATTGCAAATGATTCCGCCCTTGCCGCCCCCAAGGGGAATATCGACGACGGCGCACTTCCAGGTCATCCAGGCGGCCAATGCACGGACGGTGTCGATAGTCTCGTCGGGGTGATAGCGGATGCCGCCCTTCGTCGGCCCGCGCGCGTCGTTGTACTGCACACGGAAGCCGTGGAAGACTTTGGTCGTCCCGTCGTCCATCTTCACCGGTAGCGTCACGTGCAGTTCCCGCAGCGGCCAGCGCAGCAATTCGTGCACGGCGGGATCCAATTTGAGGACGGAGGCGGCTTCGTCCAATTGCTGCTGTGCGATCTTGAAGGGATTGTGCTTATCGTTTGTTGGTGACATAAATATCTCCTTATTCTAAGATAAGACCGCAATGTGTCGATTGTCCGTCATAAATTAGAGAAAAAAAAGCCCCACGGCGAAGAATCCTGCCGCTGGGCGTCATTGCCTAGATCAATACCATCCCATAGATTAGCCAAGTTTAAAGGTCCGACCACACTCAGCTAGAACACGCCATTGTGTCGGGCGTATGATACAGGAAAAACAGGGGTTGTCAAGATTTGGATGAAATCAGATGAGGGAATATCAATAAATGCACGATGCAGAGGTAAGTTGATCGTTCATATGCAAGGTGCAAGCTGATCTACGAATCAGCGTGATGCGTTTTCTGTAGTTGTTGCAGTGCGACTTCGAGGCAAGAGCGTACGACGGCAGGATTCGCGCGACCCCGGGTTGCTTGCATCACTTGCCCGAAAAACCATTGAGACAGATTGACTTTGCCACCCAGATACAGATCGACTTGTTCGGGATTTTCCTGCAGCACTTGTTGAACGAGGGTGCCTATCGCCTCCGTGTCGTTGAGCTGAGCCAGACCTTTGGCAGCAACGATATCAGCCGGCGTTTTTCCACTATCAAATGTATCTGCAAGCACGGCCTTCGCGCTCGTGGCGTTGATATCCCCAGCCTCCACCATGGCGACCACTTCAGATAACGCCCGGGGAGAAACCTTGCTTTCCGTGATTTCGATCCCGGCTTCGTTCAGCAGTCCAAACAGGTCGCTGGTGACCCAATTGGCGATTTTGTCCGCGGGAACATCCGCTGCGGCGGAGACGGCTTCTTCGAAGAAATCTGCCACGGCACGCTCGACGACGAGGACGTCGGACGCGTAGGGCGTAAGTCCGTACTTTTCTACGAAACGCGCAGCCTTGGCATCGGGAAGTTCCGGAAGCTGCGATCGGATCTGTTGGGTCCACGCCGGATCGACGTGCAGCGGCGGCAGATCGGGTTCGGGGAAATAACGGTAATCGTGCGCTTCCTCTTTGCCGCGCTGCGAAACGGTAACGCCGTTGGCTTTATCCCAACCCAGTGTTTCCTGGACCACTTCACCGTCCGTGGAGAGGATTTTGGATTGGCGGTCGACTTCGAAATCGATTGCATGAACCATCGCACGGAAGGAGTTGAGGTTTTTGATCTCTGTACGCGTGCCCAATCGATCGGATCCAACGGGACGGACGGAGACGTTCGCTTCAAACCGCATGACGCCCTTCTCCATGTCCCCGCTGTTCACTTCGAGATAGCGCAGGAAGCTGCGGATGGCGTGGGAAAAAGATTTGACTTCCTGCATGGAGCGCATGTCGGGTTCGCTTACGATCTCGAGTAGAGGCACGCCGGAGCGGTTGTAATCCACCAGGGAATATCCATCGCAGTGCGTCAACTTCCCCGTGTCCTCTTCCAGGTGGACGCGGCGGATGCGGATACGTTTCTCGCCTTTCTCTGTGCGGATGTCCAACCACCCGTTGCATGCCAGGGGCAGCTCGTACATAGATATCTGGTATCCCTTGGGCAGATCGGGGTAGAAGTAGTTCTTGCGGGCGAATACGCTGGTCTCATTGATCTCGCAATGCAGCGCCAACCCCACGCGGACGGCGAACTCGACGGCGCGTTGATTGATCGCCGGCAATGTGCCGGGCATACCGGTGCAGATTTCACACACTGCGGTATTGGGTTCGGAGGTCGTTGGGTCGACGACGCTGCAGCCGCAGAACATCTTCGACTGAGTCAATAATTCGGCGTGTATCTCCAGGCCAATAACCGGTTCGTACTCTGACATGAAAAGCTTCCAATCGTTCGCTGTGCTGCTGTTAAAACACAGGGATTAAGATTCCATCAACTTTTTGCTCGTACGCGATCTTCCCATCCTCAGCCGTGACGCTGCATGAAGCGATGGATACGCTCCAGTGCTTCTTCGAGTTTCTCGTACGACGTGGCGTAGCAGCAGCGCACGAAATTTCCTTCTGCGCTGAAGGCATTCCCAGGAACGACGGCGACGGATTCTTCAGTCAATAAGTGTTCCGCAAAATCTTCATCATTCATGCCTGAGGCGTCGATGCAGGGAAAGGCATAAAACGCGCCCAGGGGTTCGAAGGTGGGTAAGCCAAGCTCGTTCAATCCCGATACGATCAAACGTCTCCGACGATCGTATTCTGCGACCATGGCCTGTACGTGCTCCCGGCCGTTTCGAAGCGCCTGCAGGGCGGCGGCCTGGGAGGGGGTCGGTGCGGACATGATGGTGTATTGGTGAATCTTGGAAAGTGCCGCCAGGATCGGCGCCGGGGCCGCGGCGTAACCGATGCGCCAGCCGGTCATCGCGTAGCTTTTCGAGAAACCGCCAAGCGTTATCGTTCTTTCCCGCATTCCCGGCAGTGAAGCAAAGCAGACGTGTTTGTGCCCACCGTATACCAATTGATCGTAGATCTCATCGGAGATCACCAGCAGGTCGTGCTTCTTTGCCAGGTCGGCCAGGGCGATCATGTTCTCGCGCGTCATCACCGCACCGGTGGGATTGTTCGGGAAACCCAGCAGCAGGGACTTCGTCTTGGATGTAATTCGGGGCGTCATGTCGCTAGCCATGAGCTGGAAAGAATCTTCCATTTTGGTCTGGATGGTCACGGGAACGCCGCCGGCGAAGATAATCTCCGGCTGGTAGGAGACGAAAGTCGGCGTATGCAGGATGACCTCGTCGCCTGGATTGACGACGGCGGAAAGCGCCAGATGGAGCGCCTCCGACACGCCGACGGTGATCAGCACTTCGGTTTCTGGATCGTAGGAGACGCCGTACATGCGCTCGAGATAGGCGGCGACCGCTCCGCGCAGTTCGAATATGCCCGCGTTGGATGTGTATCCGGTTTCTCCCGCTCTGAGCGATTGCACGCCGGCCTCGAGGATGGGTTTGGGTGTGACAAAATCCGGTTCGCCGATTCCCAGGGATATTACGTCATCCATCGTGGCGGCGATGTCGAAGAAACGGCGGATGCCGGATGGGGGCACATCGTTAACACGACGAGCGATAAAATCACGCATGAAAAGGCTCCTTTATGCGCCTCCCCAGAAACCGAGGAATTGCGAAGTAGCGCATAGGATAACAGATTCTAGAAAAAGTATCCGGGGTACAGCGAGTGGATACCGCAACCCAAATCTAGAACTTCAGCAATGGAACGATCTGTATTCGTTTTTGTTAAAGCTTGACGATTTGCCATTCGTCACTCATTTCTTCGTAGCATAATTCGAAAATGGCATCATCGTCAACACGGACGCGGAAACAGCGGGCGTCAGGGATTTGCCAGCGATCCAGAATCTCGACAACGTGCAGTTCTTGTCCTCGATGAATAACGGCGGTTGGGCGATCGGCAAAAGTATGGCCGGAGAGGCATCGCACACGATCCCCCATCTGCCGGGATTCGAGAAATGCATCTGTGGGCATCAGGCGAACCCTACCTCGGATGAATCGCCCACGTTCAGCGAGCGATCGCGTCCGATGACTTTGGCCTCACGACCGATCAACGACGCGGACAGCATACTGTCACATATGTGAGAACCGACGTCGACGATGGAATCGCGCAGCAGGGAACGTTGGATCACGCAGTCGGGGCCGATCGTCACGTTGGGTCCGATAACCGATTGGCGCACCTCTGCGGAGGGATCGATGAAAACCGGCGGGATGACCAGGACGCCCGCGCGTTTGGAGGCTTGCTTCGAGTTGTCACTTCCGTGTTCGAGGAGAAAACGATTGGTCGCCAAAAGAGCCTCGGGTTTGCCGCAGTCTTGCCAGACCTCGACGGGCTCGACGCGCATCTTGAGGCCTTCTTCCAGCATGATGTTGATCGCATCCACGAGGTAGTATTCGCCCTTGAGTCTTTCGTCTTTCCCCATTTGCTGCTTGATGGCCCCGATCAGATCTTCAGCGTGTTGGAAGTAATAGAAGCCGACCAGGGCGAGGTTGATCGTCATGTCCGTCGGCTTCTCAATCAACTTGGTTACGAATCCTTCCGCATTGAGCTTGGTGACGCCGAAACGTTTGGGATCCGGAACCTCCTTCACCCAGGCAATGGCCTCCCCGTCATCCTTCAGCGCGTGGACGATATCGGTCTCGATGATGGTGTCTACGAAGGCGATCAACACCGGCCCCTCGAGGCCTTCACGGGCCAACCAGATTGCATGCGATTGGCCCAGCATTTCCTCTTGCAGCACGAAGCGGGCTTTGAGGTGAGGGTAGCATTCCGCCACGAATTTACGAACTTGATCGCCCAGATAGCCGACGATGAAAACCACCTCGTCGATTCGATCGAGATCCTGGAACATATCGAGCACGTGACCCAGCACGGGTTTTCCAGCCACGGAAACGAGTGGTTTGGGTTTCGACCATGTGTGGGGGCGCAAGCGGGTGCCGTATCCGGCCATGGGGATAACGATTTTCATAATGACGGTTTCTCCTCGTGCCAGGAGGTCGCCTGCTGATATGCGTGGGCGGCCTGGAACAGCACAGGCTCACTCAGATGGGGAGCCTTCAACTGCATCCCGACCGGTAAACCCTCGGAATCGAAACCGACGTTGAAGGCGATCCCGGGCACACCCGCAAGGTTTGCCGGCAAAGTGAAGATGTCCTCGAGATACATGGACAGCGGATCGTCGCCGTGTTCGCCGATGCGAAAGGCAGTCGTCGGCGCCACGGGGCAGGCGATCATGTCGACCGACTGGAAAGCGGCATCGAAGTCGCCCTTGATCAGCGTGCGGACTTTTTGGGCCTGTCCGTAGTAGGCGTCGTAATAGCCGGCGGATAGAGCGTAGGTGCCGAGCATGATTCGCCGCTTGACTTCGGCACCAAACAGTGCACCGCGCGTGGCGAGATACTGCTCCAGCAGCTCGTCGGATTCGATACGCGGGCCGAATCGTACGGCGTCGTAACGGGCCAGGTTCGCCGAAGCTTCGGCCGGTGCGATCAGATAGTATACGGGTAAGGCCAGGTCGGTATGCGGCAGACTGATTTCCCGGACCGCGACGCCGAGCTCTTTGAACACGTCCACAGCGGCGCGCACCTTCTCTTCCACCTCGGGCTGAATGCCCTCGATGAAGTATTCGTTGGGCACGCCAATACGCAATCCTTTGAGGTTTGCATCCGCCAGGCTAATCTCGGGCACCTCGACGGGCATGCAGGTCGAATCGAGCGGGTCGTACCCGGCGATGGCTGTGAAGACGGGTAAAAAATCGGCAGCGGAGCGCGCCAGGCCGCCAACCGTGTCGAGAGAGGACCCGTAAGCGATCAAGCCGTAACGCGAGACGCGCCCGTAGGACGTCTTCAATCCGGTAACCCCGCAGAACGAAGCCGGCTGGCGGATGGAGCCGCCGGTGTCGCTGCCCAGTGCAGCGTAACACATGCGCGCCGCGACGGCCGCCGCGGAGCCACCGGACGAGCCGCCGGGAACTCGCTCGAGATCCCAGGGATTATGGGTGGGTCCGAAGGCGGAATTCTCGGTCGAAGAGCCCATGGCGAATTCGTCCGTATTGGTCTTGCCCAATACGACGACTCCGTCATCGAGTAAGCGCTGCACGCTGGTTGCGGTGTACGGCGGGCGGAAGCCTTCCAGGATTTTCGAGCCGCAGGTCGTGGGGATGTCCTTCGTACAGAGCACGTCCTTCACGGCAATGGGGATGCCCAGCAAGAGTGGCGGGGCATCCCCGCCTTGTTCTCGCCATGCTTTCAATTTCTGATCTGCGGCCTGAGCTTGCTGCAGGGCAAGATCGGGCGTTTGTTCCAGGAAGGCGTTCACCTTCGGTTCGAGCGCCTGCATGCGTTCCAGGCAGGCGCGAGTCAATTCAACGGAGGAGGCTTCACCGCGGCGTAATGTGTCTACAGCTTCAAGCAGGGAAAGGTCGGTAAGAGCGGTCATGGATAAGGCTAAACCTGTAAACGGCGCACAGGCCGTAATTATTCTTCGTCAAACACCGGTGGGACGCGGAACATACCTTCTTCTTGGGAGGGAGCGTTTTGCAAGATGACGTCCCGTGGTGGTCCCGGACGAACAGTGTCCACACGGAGCGGCGCTTGCAGCGGGAGAACCGTTGCGGTCGGCGGGATGTCCGCCGTGTCGACTTCGTTCAAACGGGCTGCGTAATCCAGGATTGCGGAAAGCTGCTCGCTGAAGCGCTTTTCTTCCGCAGGCGTCAAACGCAGGCGTGCCAGTGTCGCGATGTGTCGAACTTCTTCGATGGTAATTACCATATTAGGGACATTATAGCAGAGGGGTACGGGATAAGAACATGCTTATCGGGCATGTTCCAGATGGTTCGGGTCTTTACGAAACAGAGGCCGAATCGACGGGCTCGTGGGGTGCGAGCGGACTTTGTGCCTCGACGAGGCACACATCGACGAGCGAAGCCCCGAACCCGCTCAAGGCGAGATCCACCATCCCGCCGGGGAGAAAGGGAATCGCAGAGAGGAGCACGCTCTTGCAGTCTTCAAACGTCACCGTCGTATCGTCAAAAGCAGTCATTGTTGCCATGTTGATCTGTGTAGTGCCTTTCCTTTAATAGTAATAACGCGTTCTGACTGATTTGTACCATGCGAGTGTTAGGGAAACATTAAAGATCGAGCGGGAGTGCGTTTCATCGCACTCCCGCAGTTTTCGGCGCGCATAGTGAATTGCGGCGAAATATCCCGCCGCAAGCGTATGAGTCATTTACGAGTCGATCAGCTCGACCTTGATGATCCTTGCCCCCAGTTCGTTGACGGCAAGATCGACCATGCCGCCGGGCTCGATTTCGACGTAGCGGCTGTCCTCCAGGCGTTGGACTTTGATGTTGACCGGCGCGTCGAGTTCGAGGGGAGCGATTTTGTCCTGACCGACTTCGATTTGCGTAAGGGTATCCCAATTGATCATCGTATACTCCTAACCACTACCATTGTATGCCGGGCAAGGTCTCGAAATCCTTACAAACCCCATACAGAGTTTAACGATTGTTAAAAAGGGAAGGGGTTATGGAACCTTGATTTGGCGGACCTCGCGTCACACTACGAGGAAGAGTCCTCTCCGATCTGTACTTGAAACAAATGCCCGAGCAAATTCATCCGCCAGATCATCGCCGGCGAACGGCTGAGGCGAACGAGACGCATCTCGTAGACGTAACCCAGTGCGAGGCCGGCGTACGTTACTTCTTCATTCTCGACGAAGAACACGTTCGCTTCACCGGGCGTCGGCCACAGGCCGTAGTACAGATGGCCCGAACCATCCGGCAAGCGTCCGTAGGACAGGTTGTAGGCACGCACCTTCAGATAAGAAATCGAATCCAATTGGCGACCACTTGGGGATAACAGACGCACTTCGTCACCGCTGTCGTTGAGGGCAATACGGGTTTGCGAGCGGAAGAACACGGCGAAGGCGCCGGGCGGTATGCGGATGTCAGGCAAGGTGAAGGGTTTCGAACCGCCGTCGGCGATGTCGTCGAGCATGAATCCGCCCAGATCTACGCCGTGCGGACCGATGTTGTACAGCTCGATGAACTCATCGTCCAGACTGCGTCCTTCCTTTCCTTCCCAATCGTAGTGCGGCCGGATAAGCACTTCGTTGATGACCACTTTCCCCGGAATCCAGGTGGGGACCGATGTGGGGAAAAACAGCGAATTGGTCGTCCCCGGCGTGCCGGCGATGGGACCACCGGCGGCGTCGCGTCCCCTGCCGTAATAACCCGTGAACGTCCCCCAGTTCCCGAATCGATCCGTACCGCCGCGGCGTTCCATGCTCTTGTGCGAGGCGCTGTCGCCGCCCGGCCACCCGCCGCCATCGCCGTTTGCGCTGTCGATCGTACGGCCTGCCGCGTCGTACAAGAACAGGCGCTCGCCGCCGTTGTTCAGATTCCCCGAGTAAATCTGCTGCGCAGCGATATCGGACACGCAGTTGTCGTCGGTGCGCTCGAGCAAAAAAAAGCCGAAGGAGGCGATTTCTCCCGCCAGCGAGACGTGAATATCACCGCCGTCGCTGAGCATCCAGCCGCTGATGTCGATGGGATCGGGTCCCGGATTGTGCAGTTCGATCCACTCGTCGCTGGATGAAGCGGCGGTCCCGGACCAGGCGATCTCGTTGATCAACACGGATCCCGCCGCAACCGGCGTGGATTCCGTCGTGGGGTATTCACTCGCCGTCGGCGTCGGGGTGGTTGTAGGCAGGAAAAAGGAGTTCGTTTGCCGGGGAGTCCCATAGATCGGGTTGAACGCCGCATCTCGTCCCCAGCCGCCGGTTCCGCTGTAACTGCCCCAATTGCCGGGTAGATCCTCGCCGCCGCGGCGCTCCATGCTGATGCGTCCGCCGGCTTCTCCCGCCGGCCAGCCGCCCGGGTAGTTGGCGCTGTCGATCAGCGTTCCGGCGGGGTCGCGCAGGCGCAGGTTTTCGCCGTTGTTGTTCAAGCCGCCGGCGTAGATTTGATCGGCGT
>DAOUEE010000168.1:0-1845 GCA_034430695.1 Anaerolineales bacterium
TTCGTGAACCGAAGGGCGGACGCGCTCTCCGGCGGAATGAAACAGAAACTGGGTTTGGCGGCGGCGTTGGTTCACAAACCGCGAGTGCTGCTGCTTGACGAACCCACCGGCGGAGTCGATGCACTCACCCGGCAGATGTTCTGGCAGCTGCTGATCGAACTCCTGCGCGATGGCGTCGCTGTGTTGATCAGCACGCCCTACATGGACGAAGCATCCCGCTGCAACAAGGTCGGTTTTCTATCGGACGGCAGGCTCTTGCTGGAAGGATCGCCGGGGGAGATCACACAGCGGCTGGCAGGACGCATTCTCGCCTTGTATGGCGGTCCCAGACGGGTCGTCGAACGCGTGGCAGGAGATATCCCGCAGATCGAAGGCGTACGCGCTTTCGGAGACCGCTGGCACATCCGCGTGAAACCCGGGGAGAACGGGAGTGTGATTCAACGCCTGAAATCCGGCATAGAGAAAATGGGGGGTACAGTTACGCGGCTGACCGAAACGCCTCCCGGGTTGGAGGACGTCTTCATCGAATTGCTGACCCAGGATGATAACGCCGATGACTGATGATGTCGTGGTCCAGACCGAGGAACTCAGCAAGCAGTTCGGGGACTTCATCGCCGTCGACAGGGTGTCGTTCGAGGTGCTGCGCGGTGAAGTGGTGGGCTATTTGGGACCCAACGGCGCCGGAAAAACGACCACGATCCGCATGTTGTTGGGGCTGCTGCTGCCGAGCGGGGGCTGGGCGAAGGTATTGGGCTTTGATTCGCGCAGCGAAGCGGAAGCCATCCGGGCCCGGGTGGGATACATGTCACAGAAATTCGCCCTGTATGACGAGTTGACGGCGCTGGAAAACCTCACTTTTTACGCCGGTGTGTACGGTATGCACGACCCTGCACGCTTGCATGACGTACTGGATCGGTTGGATTTGAATGACATAGCGGGAGAACGCGCCGGGTCGCTGCCCATCGGCTGGCGGCAGCGGCTGGCCTTGGCTACCGCCATCATTCATCAACCCAGGCTGCTCTTCCTGGACGAACCTACCAGCGGTGTCGATCCCGTCGCCCGCAGGGATTTCTGGGAATTGATCTACGCCCTGGCGGATGAAGGCGTGACGGCCCTGGTGACCACGCATTACATGGACGAAGCGGAATACTGCGGACGCGTGGGCATCATGCACCGCGGTCGTTTGATGGCCATGGGCACGCCGTCGGAACTCAAACGCGAGGCGCTCCCGGGCACCGCCTGGGACGTTTTTGCGGAACCGATGCTGGAAGCGTTACAGGCGCTTGCAGATGATCCGCATGTAACCCGGGCCGGATTGGCGGGCGACCATCTGCGCGTGATCGCGCCCGCCGATGTCCGTGAAGCGGATTTGCAGCGGGCGTTATCGCAGGCTGCGGTGCAGATCTCACGTATCGCCGTGGTCGAACCTTCGCTCGAGGATGTCTTCCTCGCGCTGCTGGGGACCTGAACGGGCGTCTGTACGGGCAGCATTTTTACGTCGGACGATTCCTTGGCATCCCGGCGCCAGGCGTGGGATAATGAGCCCCTGCATGGGTTTTCGAAAACGCATTTTCCAGTCAAGATATTCCTTGATTCTCTGTCTTTCGGCGTTATCCCTCGCCGTCTCTGCGGCGCTTCAATCCTGTCACTTCCCGTTTGCTTCCCCATCGCTGCCATCTCCATCTTCGCCCAGCCCGACTCCATTCCAACCCCTCGTTGTCACGCCTACACCGGAGCCGCTGAACGTGTGGATCTCCCCGGCGGTGCCGATGGGTTTGCGAGAACGTGTGGAAAGCGCCGTCCGGATCGATGCGGCGTCGATCCGCATCAGCGACGAAGCGGACG
>DAOUEE010000169.1:0-3111 GCA_034430695.1 Anaerolineales bacterium
ATGATCGTCGCCGGGTTGCTGTTGACCAGGACGATGCGATAGCCTTCGGATCTGAGCACCTTGATCGCCTGCGTACCGCTGTAATCGAATTCGGCGGCCTGGCCGATGACGATGGGTCCAGCGCCGATGACCAGAATGGTTTCGATGTCGGTTCGTTTCGGCATCTGAACTACACCATTCCTTTCGCCATCATTTGCACAAATTCCGCGAACAGCGGATCCGCGTCGTGAGGACCCGGCGCCGCCTCGGGGTGATACTGGATGCTGATGGCCGGGAGTTGGGTGTGGCGCATACCCTCACAGCAGCCATCGTTGAGATTGACGTGAGTCACCTCGATCGTTTTGGGCAGCGAATCGGGATCTACGGCGAAATTGTGGTTGTGCGCGCTGATCTCGACGCGTCCCGTCGGCAGGTGCTTCACGGGCTGGTTGCCTCCATGATGGCCGAACTTCAGCTTGTAGGTCTTACCGCCGAATGCCTGCCCCAGGATTTGATGGCCGAGGCAGATCCCGAAGACCGGCACTTTTCCCAGAAGATCTTCCGTCGTCTTGACGGCATAGTCGAGGATTGCGGGGTCGCCCGGACCGTTGCTGAGGAAGACGCCGTCGGGTTGCAGCGCCAGAACTTCCTCGGCCGTCGTCGAGGCGGGGACGATCGTGATGCGGCAGCCGTGACTCGCCAGCCGGCGCAGTATGTTTTGCTTGATGCCGTAATCGTACGCCACGACGTGATAGGTGTCCGGTTTGGGTGTTTGCGGTACGGCTTTCGTGGAGATCCAGCGCTCTTCGGACGGCTCCACCCAGGTGTAGGGCTCGGAACAGGTCACCGTTTGGACCAGATCGATCTCGCTCGTGCCGTGCCACGCGCGCGCCTGTTCGACGAGTTCATCGTCGCTCGGAGTGCCGTCGGTTGTGAGTACACCCTTCAGGCTGCCTTTCTCGCGCAGGCGGCGCGTGAGGGCGCGCGTGTCGATTCGTTCGATGCCGACGATGTTCTTTTGCAGCAGCCAATCGGAAAGTGAGAGTTCCGCGCGCCAATTCGAGACGCAGGGGCTGAGTTCGCGCACGATGAAGCCGCGCAGGAATATGTCACGCGATTCGTAATCTTCCGGATTTATGCCCGTGTTTCCAATCTGGGTGACGGTCATCACGACCATCTGGCCGGCGTAACTCGGGTCGGTCAGGATTTCTTGGTAGCCGGTCATACTTGTATTGAACACGACTTCGCCCACGCGTGTTCCCGCCGCACCGAACCCGCGTCCAGCCCACAGGCTGCCGTCTTCCAATGCTAAGCGCGCTGCTGGTCCGTTCGCTGTCATGTTCGGCACCTCTCAGATGCTGTGCGTCGTTTTCGAGTCAGGATTTATTCCCGTGGGAAGAAATCGTCCATCTTTTTGCGAATACCATCGTGATGATTCGAAGTCGTGGACCGAAAATCCCCGCGACAGTCGGCCAGGCGGATTTTTCGACCGTCCAACAGAAAAACCTGCCCTACATGCTAACACCAATCCCGATCTTTGGTTGTTGGGATTGCAGGGGACTATCGACATTGCGGAGCCGCCGGATCGCTGAATGGATCGTGTCGCTCAGATCGAAATAATTTGTGAGATATAATGCATGAATGTAGGCTTGGCGACCCTCACTTGACGATGAAACCCTTCGGTCCATTATTCTAACCGATCCTGGAGTGTTTTTGTGCTGCGATTGGTTCTAAGAAAGACGTTCTTGTGGATTACGATTTACGGGGAACGCCATTGATGCTGATAATGGAGTAGAGGGGGTCACTAAAACGTCGTGAATTCCATCCGAAAGATATGCGTCTTTTGTGGCTCTAGCGACTCGATCGAGGATGCTTACCTCGAAGCCGCGTGGTCCTTGGGACAGGCGCTGGCAAAAAGCGGCATGGATTTGATTTTCGGAGGGGGCGGCACCGGTCTGATGGGAGCCCTTGCGGATTCGTCACTTGCGGGTGGCGCGAAAGTGATCGGGATCCTGCCGCGTCTCTTCAATACCCCGGCTTTGGCGCACCCCAACCTGACAGAATTGCGCGTCGTGGATGATATGCACAACCGCATGGCGATCATGATGGAGGCCGCGGATGCATTCCTGGCGCTGCCCGGCGGTTTTGGGACTTTCGAGGAATTGTTCGAAGTGCTCACGTGGGCACAAATTGGATTGCATCAGAAGCCTGTGGGCTTACTCAACGTGAACGGGTATTTCGATTTGCTGTTGAATCTAATCGAGCATGCGCGGGTTGAAGGATTCATTTACGACGAGCATCCGGATTTGTTGATTGTCGATAATGATGTCGATCGCTTGCTTGCCCGGCTGACTCAATATCGGCCGCCGGAGGGATTGGCACGTTGGGTGGACCGTGAGGAGGAAAGCCGATGAACGCAGCACAATTTTTCGATCATTGGAACAAGGTCTGGCAGGATTTGATGCGGGCCGTAGACTTGCTCGAGGATGAACATTTGAAGTATAAACCGGCGGACGCTTACCCGCGCACGATGGGGGATATTCTGCGTCACATCATCAACCTGGAACAAGGTTGGATTCACTTTGTGATCCGGCGTTCGATCCCGGAATGGCCTCCCGAAGACAAGAACTTGAACACGGTGGATGCCGTTCGCGCCGAAATGAAGCGCGTGCACACCGAAACCATGGACTACCTGGCTGAAGTCAACGTTGAAGACTTCAACCGCATTGTGCAGGTCCCGGACGACGGAGCCCCGAAGTTGGGTTGGATCCTCTGGCACGTATTCGAACAGGAAATCCACCATCGTGGTGAGCTGTTCTTGTGTTTGAGCTTGTTGGGTATGAAACGGCCGAAGACGAATCGACCGGGTTGATTTCTTCGCTCGCGAAATCCCAATCTGCCGTTCCCGTATTCATGCCAATTGCCTGCGTAATGAGAGGGGGCAACCCGGGGCGGCAGGTACTTGGAATTTCCCTACATCACTCTGAGCCTGCGGTTTACGAAGCGGTTCTCGAAGATTCTGAGAATGACCACGCCGGAGATGATAAGAAGACTGCCGGTAATTTGGATCTTGTTTAAGCGTTCTCCGAAGAGGATATAGGCCAGCGTGGCGGTGAAGGTCGGCTCGAGGGT
>DAOUEE010000170.1:0-6237 GCA_034430695.1 Anaerolineales bacterium
GTTCATGCGTTGGGCGATGCTTTGATTGTCGAGGCCCTGTTGCAGCAAGCGCAGGATGTCGCGCTGTCGGGAGGTCAGCGGTGAGGCGGGTGCAGCGGAAGTTCTTTCCGAAATCCGCACCAATTTATCGATCACCCGGCTCGAGACCCACTTCTCATCGGCCAACACCCGGTCGATTGCAAGCTGTAAGTCACCCAGAGATTGGTCTTTCAGCAGGTATCCGTCGACACCCGCTTGCATCAACCCCTGTACGTACACGTCGTCGTCGTATGCGCTGATCACCAGGATTTTCATATCCGGATAGTCGCTGCAAATTTGATGAATGGCTTCGACGGGCTTGAACTCCGGCATGGTGACGTCCAAAAGCAGCAAGTCGGGATTCGTGTCGTGCAAGGCAGCCATCAACGCGGGTCCGTCGCCGACTTCAGCAATAATGCTTACATGGGAAAGGTTCTTCAAGGCGTTGCGGATACCTTCACGAACGAGGGCGTGATCGTCTGCCAAGAGGGTGCGTACTTTGTTCATTCCAATACTATACCATTATTGCATATTTCGAGATGCGCCGAGCGGCGCTGGAAAAGAGGGGGAAATCCCCTATTTTACTTAGGGATGCCCCCTAGCCATGGAAATATATCTTCGCCTATACTGCATCTACAGGTACAAGTCGATTCCCACCAAAATAGTTCCAGGAAATTCGAACGGATGCGCCGTAATTCTGAACGGGAGGCAATTTCGGTCGCATGGAAGACAAAAAGACCGTTCCTTCACCGAAAAATTTTCGATTACAAAGATTACTGAGCATTTTTAGTTTTCGGGAATTCAGTATTGCGATCGCCTTCGTCTTGCTCTGCTTTTTTTTCTGGTGGCAAAGACCGGGAGCATTCCTGAAGCTGGCAAATCTGAAAGTGATCATGCGTTTTGTGGCGACGTTTGGCCTCCTGGCGATCGGCGAGATTCTGGTCATCATCACAGACGGCATCGATTTATCCGTGGGATCGATGACCGCATTGACCGGCGTGCTTGCGGCAACCTTTATGGTGAAAGGTGTAGGACCCATTCCGCCTTTGGCCATCTTGCCTTCCATCCTGCTCGTACTTACTTTTTCGGGTCTCGTTGGCAGATGGCATGGCTTCTGCGTCACCAAGCTGCAAATTCCTTCTTTTATCATCACCCTGGGTACCTGGTTGGTCGCCAGGGGCATGGCGAAGTTCATCACACGTGGATATCCAATTGTCTTCCCTCTGGATTTCCCGTTTCTGGAACTGGGACAAGGTGAGATCTTTCAGATACCCGTAATGTTCATCATCCTGGTCGTCGTAGCCGTAATCGCGGCTTTCATACTTCGCTCCACGACACTCGGCCGGCACATCTATGCCGTAGGGGGAAATATCGAAGCTGCGCGTGTGGCCGGAATCAACGTCGATCGGGTACGCAGTTTTTGCTACATAAGCAGTGGCGTTATGGCCGGGTTGGTGGGATTGCTCCTGGCTTCCCGCCTGGGCCAAGGCACACCGACCGTCGGATCCACGTACGAATTATGGGCCATTGCGGCCACGGTCATCGGAGGAACCAGCCTGCGAGGGGGTGAAGGGACGATAACCGGGGCAATCCTCGGCGCAGCCATCATGGGGGTCATGTTCAACGGCATGGTCATCGTCAACATGTCTCCATACGTACAGGAGACCGTCTTGGGTGCCGTGCTGGTGATCGCTGTTACTTACGATATGTGGCGGCGCAGGCGCAGCACGAACTGAGGAGCGACTCCCGTGGATAATACGGTTGCACGCGTCGAGATGCACGATATTCGCAAGAGTTTCGGGGCCATCCAGGCGCTTCGCGGCGTTGATTTGACCCTGGGACGCGGAGAGGTCCTTGGCCTTGTGGGCGATAATGCGGCCGGTAAATCCACATTGATGAAGGTGCTCAGCGGCGCGCACATTCCCGACGGAGGGCAAATATTTATCGATGGCCGCCAGGTGTGGTTCGGGAATCCGGAAGACTCGCGTTCGTTGGGCATTGAGATGGTCTATCAGGATTTTGCATTGGTAGACAATCTGGATGTGGCGGCGAACATGTTCCTGGGGCGTGAATATATCCGCTGGGGATTTGGTCCCGTTCGGCTGCTCGACAAACGCACGATGGAACTGGAATCATTGCGTCTGATCGAGGACCTCAGGATCGACATCGATTGCGTAAGTTTGAAGGTCAAACACTTATCGGGGGGTCAACGGCAGGCGGTCGCCATCAGTCGTGTGACGGCTTTCGATGCCAGGATCATCATCATGGATGAGCCAACCGCGGCTCTGAACGTCATCTCTGTGGGAAAGGTGCTCGAACTAATCCGCCAGCTGAAATCTCAGGGTTGTTCGATCATCATTATCAGCCATCGGCTGGAGGATATCCATCAGGTCGGCGATCGCGTGATGGTTTTGCGTCACGGACGGAAAGTGTGTGACCGGCGCATTCAAGAGGACATCCATGCGTTTCGTGAACGAGTGGTGGCTTACATGATCGGTGCCAGGGACGACTACTCCGCCTATCTCGATGAATGACATTGCAGACGCAGCACTGCGAGCGTTGAAATCCATCTCGTTGTAGACTCCACAGCAGGTTCCTCAAATAGTACAATCACGGACCGGGCGCGAAGGAAGGAGCGATATGAAAACCTTGCGCATTGCTCTAGTTATTGGGGTGCTTCTGAGCATCGTGGCTTCATCATGCTCCGTGCTGAGAGACAGAATTGGCGCCTCGTCAGGGGATGATTTCACGGTGGTGGTGATCGGTAAATCGGTGCATCCCTATTGGAGTAATGTCGAGAAGGGTGTAATGGCGGCCGCTGCCGACCTCGGTTTGGGTTCCGATCAGGCGATTTTCTTCGTGACACCGGTGGAGGACGTCGCATCCCAGATTCAGACGATGGAAACCTACATCGCCCAGGGCGTCACCGGTATTGCCATCGCTCCCTCGGATCCCAGCGCGTTGGAGCCGGTGATGAGGCAAGCGGAAGCAGCGGGAATCATCGTTACGACGCTGGACACGCCTCCCATTGAAGGCTCTATCTCACTGGTTTATATCGGCACGGATAACTACACCGCCGGCCTCGAAGCGGGAAAAACGATGACGCAGCTGCTGCCCAACGGCGGGGTTGTGGGAATCAGCCGCGGTTCGGACACGGCATTGAACTCGTTGCAGCGGACGCAAGGTTTCTTGGATGCCGTAGGCCAAGGGATCGTTGTGCTCGAGCCCGTCACCGACAGGGAAGACGCGGCGCAAGCGCTGGAATTGGCAAATTCCGTGCTTTCTGCGCACCCGGATTTGGCCGGTGCCTTTGGGGTATATGCCTACAACGGCCCTGCGTGGGCGACGGCGATCAAGGAAGCCGATCGTGTGAGTTTGACGAAGTTGGTGTGCTTCGACGCCACGACGGACATCATCAACGGGATCAAGGAGGGTGTGATCAACGCCACGGTGGCTCAAAGGGAATTCGATATGGGCTACAAATCGGTACAGTTGATCTATCTCATCGCTGCGCAGGGTGAAGCGGCGGCCATGACGCAAATGGGGGTGGTCGACGGCGTCATCGATACCGGCGTGGATGTCATCACGGCAGAAAATTTGAAGGAATACGAGGCGCTCTTGGATGAAAAAGGCATCCCGCATGAATGGGACACCATCGGCTGGGAAGCGCCGGAAACGGATGATGACTAAGCTTACTCGCGTGGTGAAAGATCAAAATGGTGAAAAAATAGCGACTCCGCGTTCAAGGCCTGACGCGGAGTCGCTCACTAGAGGGAAGCTCTTCTGTTACTCAATGAATGTCCTGAACGGTCTACCGATTCCTTTTCAGTCTCGCATCCGCGAATACCGCCAGAACGAGAACGAGGCCCTTAACCAGCTGCTGCCATCCAGGGGCTACGTTCATGATTTGCAGGCCGTTGGTCAGACTGGACATGATCAACGCGCCGACCAGGGCGCCGAATATGGTGCCCTCACCACCCAGCGGGGAGGTGCCTCCAAGGATGGCGGCTGCGATGGCATCCAATTCGTAGCCTTCACCTGCAGCGATCGTTCCATAACCGACGTACGAAGCCAGCACGATGCCAGCAATACCGGTCAGAAAGCCCATCAACACAAAAACCTGAAATACGCTTTTTCGGATGTTGATGCCGGAAAGCCGGGCCGCTTCGCGGTTGCCGCCGATTGCATAGGCATACCGTCCGAATCGCGAGTTGTTGGAAACGTAAGCCAGAATGACGGCGGCGATTGCCAGCAACAGGACAGGGATTTGAAAACCCTGGTACTTATTGACGATGTACACATACAAAGCCACGAGTAAAGAGAAGAAGAAGGTCATCGACAGATCCATGGCGAAGCTGGACTGCTCGAAGCCATACTCACGCTTCTTCCTTCGGCTGCGGAACATGTTGAATATTAGAAATAAGATCACCACTCCGGCGATAATCCAGCTGTACTTTGGATCAATGTAACCCTGAGCGATCGTTTTGAAAAAAGGTTGATTCGCGGGGATGGTCTTGCCTTCCGTTCGCAGCAGGATCGCGCCACGCATGACGAAGAGTCCACCGAGCGTGACGATGAATGCCGGGATGCCTTGATACGAAATGATATATCCTTGGATAATGCCCCACAGAATACCCAGACCGATGCCGAGAACAACCGACAATGCGGCTGCCAACAACGGCTGATCCGGGATTAATGCATGCCATACTCGGTATTGGTGGTGCGCCACCATCACGGATATGAATCCTGCGGCTTTCCCTACCGATAGATCGATGTTTCCGGTAACGATCACCAAGACCATACCGATGGCGAGGAATGAAGTCACCGTCATTTGGCGGAACAGGTTCGAGAAGTTCTGGGGCTGCAGGTACGCGCCTTCACTCAGCACTCCGAAAAACCCCCAGATAACGATTAGCGCAATAATGATGCTGTAGGTTTGGATGTTCCGCCGAAATTGCTGTACGAGTTCGTTAGGTAGGTTCATTTGCTATTCCTTCTTCAAGGTTGTGATTGGATTGCTCCCCCCTTATGTTATTTCGCCGGCTCACTTTCTGCGATGCCGGTTGCTAGTGCCATGATGCGTTCCTGGCTGGCTTCGGAGATGTCGAGCAAGCCGTTCGAGCGCCCTTCGTACATGACCAGCACCCGGTCGCACATGCCCAGTACTTCCTCCAATTCGCTGGAAGTCATGATGATCGAAACCCCCTTCTCGGCCAGTTCGGTCATCAGTTTGTAAATCTCAAATTTCGCACCGACGTCGATGCCCCGGCAGGGATCGTCCATGATGAGCACTTTCGGTTTCGACATCAGCCACTTCGAAATCACGACTTTCTGCTGGTTGCCGCCGGACAAGGTGTTGACGGGAACTTCCAGGCTGGGCGCCTTAATATCCAGGCTCTTGGATTGCTGCATCGTCGCCCGAAGTTCCGCCAGGCGGTCGATGCGCATGAAAGAGGAAAATTGACTCAGGTTGGGTAAGGAGATGTTCCTGCGCACGGATTGGATCAGGATCAGACCGTACCCTTTGCGGTCTTCCGGGACCAAGCTCAGGCCCTTTTGAATCGCAGCGCTGGCAGAGTGGGGCTGGATCTCTTCACCGTCCAGGAAAATATGACCCTGGGTGATCTTGCCGTACTCACCGAACAGGGTCATGGCCAACTCTGTGCGCCCTGATCCCATCAGACCGGCGATTCCCAGAATTTCCCCGCGCCGCAAATCGAAGGTAACGCCGTTGAGCACCGTTCGATTGGGGTCGTTCGGATCCTGGGCATGCAGATCTTCCACTTCCATGATGACTTTGCCGGGTTTGCGCTTACTGGGTGGGAAGCGCTTGTGCATCTCGCGGCCGACCATCATCTTGACCAGCTGTTCGTGGCTCAACTCCTTCGTCGGCAGCGTGTCGACGACTTTTCCATCGCGCAGGATGGTCATGCAGTCGGCAATGCGGAAGAATTCTTCGAGTTTGTGGGAGATATAAATGCAGGTAACGCCGTGAGCTTTCAATGAGCGGATGATTTCCATTAATTGATTGATTTCCGCTTCCGTGAGCGCGCTCGTGGGTTCGTCCAAAATAAGTACGTTCGCATCTACGGCGAGAGCCTTGGCGATTTCCACCATCTGTTGTTTGCCGACGCCGAGGTTTCCGACGATCGCCTGGGGTTCGACGTCGAGATTGTATTTATTCAGAACCTTCTGGGTATCGGAGTAGAGTTTATTCCA
>DAOUEE010000171.1:0-2002 GCA_034430695.1 Anaerolineales bacterium
ATCCGCATATTGCTGGTCGACGATCATGCAGGTGTGCGCCAGGGTATCCGCAAGGCGTTAGAGGCGGCGCCTCGGATGGAGGTGGTCGCGGAGGCGGAAACCGGCGTCGAAGCGCTGCGGTTGGTCGAACGAATGAATCCCAATGTGGTCTTGCTGGATTGCAAGCTGCCGGACATCTCGGGTCCTGAGGTGGCGCGAAGAATCCGAGATCGCGGGCTGCCGACGAGGGTCTTGGCGATGAGCGCATTCCAGGATGAGGAATACGTCTGGGGCATGCTGAGCGCTGGAGCGAAAGGATACCTGTTGAAAGAGGAAGCCTTGGAGGAGGTCGTTGATGCCGTTCAAACCGTTGCACGCGGCGAGGCGTGGTACAGCCAGGGCGTGATGGATAAGGTAATTGGTTATAGCAAGAACAACGGATTATCGGACAATTCTCTCGAATGAGTGATCTGGAATCGTATGAGTGCAGATGAGAGTTCACGAGGGCAAGGCACTTCATGAATCAACCGGGAGTCTGAGTACATGAAAGACACGTTTGTATTGAGTGGACTTTGTATCTTTATCAGTCTATTGATGCTATCGCCGTTGCTCGTAATTGGTTTCCTTCTATTGCGTAAAAAGGGATTGATCAATGTCAAATTCCCCCGGGGCGGTAACCTGAAACGCTTGTTCCTGATTGCAGGGGCGATCATCCTCGGCATAGGCGTCTTCGCAGTAGCCGCCGAATACCTCCAGGACGCAAGTACCTTTCGCAAAGGTCTTCAGGCTTGCCAGAGCGGAAATTTCCTGACCGCAGTGGATGACTACGATGGCATTATCTACTCTTCAAGATTTACTGACATCGGTAACTTCGTCAGTAAAGCCATGGAAGAGAAGGTTTCGTGTTTTGAACAAATGGCTGCTTCGAGTAAACAGGATGGGGATTTAGGTATGGCTCTCGTCGCATACCTTGGGTTGATTGGAACCAGCGATGACAAGTGGATTATCGAATCCTCCGGTTCTGAAATCGAAACGATCTTTCTTGAAAATGATCCCGCGGACCTTGCGAATCTGGAATTATGTGACTCGATCGAGCTTCTTTCCGAAGGCCAATGGGTTCCTCAACCGGCCACCCGGCTTCCTCCAGTCTACCTGGCTTGTGGGCAGGTCTATCTGCAAGAAGGCGAGGATTACCAATCGGCGATCGAAACGTATCAATTCGTAATGGATCGATACCCGTATTCAGAAGAAGCATCATTGGCCGCGGACGAGCTTGAGTCGACGATCTACGCGTCCAGTCTGGACACCGGCGAATATGGGAAGTCTCTCATTCGAGAATCATGGGAAGCGGTGTGCAATGGTAAGCCTGCGATTTCGCCCGCTGTAGGCCTGGCAGATCGCGAGTTCGGCAAGCTTTGGTTTGGAGGATCTGAATTCGAGTTGCCATCTGACATGCAGGCAGCAAGTCCCGGTGAGTTTCAGTATGCGATTTGTGTCGAGCGGGGAGTTGAGATCATCGAAACGTGTATTTACGCCGGCGGAACGTCCGTATCCAGAGGGCGGCACTGGCTCAAGGTCAGCATTCGGGACGTTCTCACTGCTGAAATCATCAAAACGAGGCTTTTCTCCGGATCGGCTCCTCGAGGATGCCCGCAGTCGATTTCACAGGGCTACAATCTCAACGGAAGCCGCCCGTCAGACTCATTGGCCTTTGACTGGGTGATGCAGAATCTCCGGGGGATCATTCGATGAGAATTTCTACTCGAACGTATAGGCTTTTCATCGCCATAAGTATGACTTTCTGTATTTTTTTTATGACTGCTTGTGAGAATTCCGGATCGGACGAGCAAATCGGGGTCAGCTCAAGCACACCGGAAGATGGAATATCACGACCAACAGCATGGGTCGTCGACGCCAGCGAAAGCGAAGGCCCCGAATCCTTGATTCTGCACGGCGATCCATTGATGATCTTCCCATCCGAAGTCTTGCAAATGACGGATCTCAAGGAATTGGATCTGGAAGG
>DAOUEE010000172.1:0-11856 GCA_034430695.1 Anaerolineales bacterium
GATCGATCACGTCCACACCAGCAAGGATGGCTGCTGCGTCGACGTCTGGCTCACACACGAGATCCAGCTTCCCGAACGCAGGATTGTTACCTCGGGCTGCGGCGATGGGGTGACGTTCCGTGATCCTGCAGAAGGCATCGATCCACTCCCGGATGGTAATCCGCTCGATCCCGAGACTTTGTTCGTGCTGTTCAATCAACTGCATCGACCGGACAGTCTCCATGTGCGCGCTCGCGGCGTTCACACGTCCGGCCTGGCCGATGGGAATCAGCTGCTGTTCGTAACGGAAGACGTAGGCCGCCACAATACGATCGATAAAATGCTGGGATACTGTATCTCGCACGGAATCGAGACCCGAGGCCGGACATTACTGACCACCGGACGGATATCGTCGGAAATGCTGCATAAAGGAGCAATGATGGGCTGCCCGATCGTCGCCTCACGCAATTCGCCGACATCGATGTCCGTGGAAATGGCGCGGGCCTGGAACATTACCCTGGCCGGGTACGTGCGTCGGAATTCGATGCGTGTGTATGCACATCCGGAGCGCCTGGGTTGCAGGGAACCATCTGTCGTATCGACGTCGAACGAATGAGTTGCTGGCTGTGGTTTCCGCATCACTTTCGTTATTTCGCAGGATCGTAGAAAGGCTGAACCAGTGCCGGAGACAATTCAACTGACCATAGATGGAATGGAAGTGCACGTGGAACCTGGTGCAACGCTGCTTGAAGCGGCCCGTACGGCGGGTATCGAGATACCCATCCTGTGCTACTTTGCACACACCACAGCCAACGGGTTATGCCGACTTTGCGTCGTGGAGATCGAAGGAGCCCGTGGACTGTCTGCCGCGTGCGTGACAGCTGCGCGAGCGGGAGCGGTAGTACACACCCAGTCCGAGAATGTCCGCCGCGCCCGGCGGACGATCCTGGAAATGTTGGCCTCCACGGTCGATTTGTCGGAAAGCCCTCAGGTGCTCGAGATGCTGGAGGAATACGGCGCTAACCTTCGGCGTTTCCAGGGCGGCATGGAACGAAAACACGAGTTGATCGACGATAATCCGGTTTACATTCGCGACTATGCCAAGTGTGTGCTTTGTTGGCGTTGTGTGCAGGTATGTGCGGCCGACGCACAATACACCTACGCCATCAACTTTGGCGGACGCGGATTTCAAACCTCGATCGACACATTTTTCGGAAATCCGATGCCCGAAACCGTTTGTGTATTTTGTGGCCAGTGTGTCGGGGTGTGTCCCACGGGGGCTTTGAAAGCCAAACGTGAATATCTCCTCGAACAGGGGGTGGCGCCGGAGGATGTGTTTGCGGTAACTCACGTGCAAGGGCAAGGGAAACACTCGATACGGGGACCGCATCTGGATGGTGGAGGTGGCTATGATTGAAGCGGATCGAATCGTTCACAGCACCTGCCCCTATTGTGGGGTTGGTTGTCAGATCGACTTGCACGTGAAAGATGACCTGGTTTTTCGAGTGGAAGGTCGCTTCGACAATCTCGTCAATTTCGGCAATTTGTGCGTGAAAGGCCGTTTCGGGTACGATTACATCCACGCGCCCGATCGCCTCGTTCATCCGCTGCTGCGCGAAAACCGGGATACGGGATTCAATTCGACGACGTGGGAGCAAGCATTAAACGTGGTCTCGTCGCGCTTGCGAGAAATTCGTGATGAGAGCGGCCCGGACAGCATCGCCGTGCTGACCTCGGCGAAGTGCACGAACGAAGAAAACTACTTGCTGCAGAAATTTGCCCGGGCAGTGATCGGGACGAACAACGTCGATCACTGCGCCCGTCTTTGACACTCCAGCAGCGTGGCTGGTCTGGCCACTACGTTGGGGTCCGGCGCGATGACCAACTCGATTAACGATATCGCGGACGCGGAAGTGCTGATGGTTATCGGCAGCAACACCAGCGAGTCGCATCCCGTGCTCAGCCTGCAGATGAAAAAGGCGGTACGCCAGCGCGGAAGCAAGTTGATCCTCATCGACCCTCGAAGGATCGAGATGTCGCAGTTTGCCCACCTGCATCTTTGCCAATGGCCGGGCTCCGACGTGGCTATCGTCAATGCAATGGCTTACGTCATCCTGCGCGATGGTTTGGAGAATCGAGCGTTCATCGAAGATCGAACGGAAAATTTCGAAGCGTTCGAGGCAATCGTGCGAGATTGGCCGCCTGATCGAGCAGAGAAAATATCTGGCGTTCCCGCGGGCCAGATTATCGAAGCTGCGCATCTATATGCCGAATCGCGGGCTTCGTCAATTTTTTGGGCGATGGGAATTACGCAGCACACGACCGGCACGGATAACGTTAAATCTCTTGCTAACCTTGCACTCTTGTGTGGGCAAGTCGGCCGCCCAGGGACAGGCCTCAATCCGCTGCGAGGACAAAACAATGTCCAGGGCGCCTGTGATATGGGCGGGTTGGTCAACGTCTTTCCAGGCTATCAGCAAGTGGCCAACGAATCGGCGCGGCGGAAATTCGCCGACGGTTGGGGCATGGAATACGCACAATTAAATCCGAAGCCGGGATTGACAGTGACAGAGATGATGGACGCTGCGCTTGAAGGAAAAGTGCGTGCGTTCTATGTCATGGGAGAGAATCCCATGCTCTCCGATCCGAATCTCACTCATGTGCGAGAGGCGTTGAAGACGGTGGAATTCCTCGTAGTACAGGACATCTTTCTGAACGAAACGGCCGAGTTAGCAGATGTCGTTCTGCCCGGAGTTAGTTTTGCCGAGAAATCGGGAACGTATACGAATACCGAGCGGCGGGTGCAGCTCATCCGGCCCGCGATCGAGCCGCGAGGTGAAGGCCGTGCGGATTGGCAAATCATCACCGATGTCGCCAATCAAATGGATGCTGAATGGGCTTATCACCATCCCTCCGAGATCTTTGCTGAAATGGCAAGCCTGACTCCGCAGTACGGAGGGATGAGCCACGAGCGCCTGGATCGATCAGGCGGCCTGCAATGGCCTTGTCCGAGCGAAGATCATCCAGGTACGCCGATCTTGCATGCGGGAAAATTCGTGCGGGGAAAGGGATTGTTCAGCGCTGTGGACTACATCGAACCGGCAGAGCTGCCGGACGAGGATTTTCCCTTCGTCCTCTCCACCGGGCGAGTTCTGTTCCATTGGCACGGAGGGACTTTATCGCGGCGTTCCCCGGGCCTGGATCGCCTCGCACCTCAAGCCGAAGTGGAAATCCATCCGGATGATGCCGAAAAGCTCGGCGTCGTCAACGGGCAGGTCGTGCAAGTGACCTCCAGGCGCGGCCAAATTTCTGCTTCGGCGCGAATCACGCGAAGATCGCCGCCCGGCGTAGTTTTCATGACCTTCCATTATGCGGAGTCCGCAGCGAACATACTCACACCCACCCACATCGATCCCGTGGCGAAGATCCCTGAGTACAAGTTTTCCACGGTACGCGTGGAGCCGATCGGTATTCCTGAAAAGGGGTAAGGAACCAACATTGCGTCTTTAGCTCACTACAGACCAAGCAATCCCCGGTGCCGTGAACTCAATGGCATCGGGGTTTTCTTCTGCTTGCGAGCGTAAGCTAATCCAGGCTTAGATTCAGTGCGCTGAGTTGCGGAATGACTGCGTCTGCGGTGAGATCTGTTTTCAAGGGGGTGATCGAGACGAAACCTTCCGAGATTGCCCAGAAATCGGTACCCGGTTCAGCCACACCGGTTGGCGCTTCTCCGCCGATCCAATAATAGCGTTCGCCGCGAGGATCGACGCGTTGATCAAGTGCGTCACGATAAATACGTGTCCCTTGACGGGTTATTTTCACGCCTCGCATTTCTTCAATCGGCCCATAGGGGACATTCACATTGAGTGGGATGAGCGGCAAGCTTTGCTTGTGCGTCAATTGTTGTGTGATGATCCTCGCAACCTCGGCTGAGGGGCCATAATCGAGAGGTTCGGCGTGGTTTTGGGGAGAATCGAGAGAGAATGCGATTCCCGGGATTCCTGCGATGACTGCCTCGAGCGCCGCCATCACGGTGCTGCTGTAGGTAAGGTCGTGTCCGATATTTGCGTGTGGGTTTATTCCTGAAATGACCAGGTCGATGGGCTCTTCAATCAGGCCCAGCAGCGCCATTGCTACACAGTCAGACGGAGCGCCGTCCGTGGATAATGCCCGTGTGCCGTCGGCGAGTTGGGTGTGCCAAACACGTAGAGGCCGATGCATCGTCTTGACGTGACCCGATGCCGACCAATTCCGGTTGGGCGCTAGAATACTCAGCGTGCCCAACGTGGTCAGCGGGCCTGCCAGGGCGCGTAACCCCGGTGCAAAGATGCCATCATCGTTCGTAAGTAGAATGTGCATACTAACTTCCTCGAAGTGCGATTTTACCTCAGTAAATCGAACGTCGACTTTTTGAAAGTTATTTGTAAGTCAAAATGGCTTGCTTGGGGATATTGGGCTTATCTATACTGAACGAAGATAGGACCGTTAGACGAGGAATAAATTTTAATCTCGGATTGTGTTATGAGATGGTGCACCAAGTTCTTATGATCGAAGAGGCAGCAGAGTGGTAATAGACCGGTATGTGCCGAATGCGACTTGGTGATTCCCCGGTTAAATATCGGAAAGGTGTCTGATGTTCTACTTAGGAGGTATATTGTGTCTTCGCTAAAGGGAAAGCTCATATCCATGTTGTCGCTGCTGTTTGTGATCGTCCTGATTACCGCTTGCTCGACATCGAGCGAGTCAACAGGGACGGACGCTACCGTGCCGGATGCAGAAGAAAGCGTTTCTCAGGAGTCACTATCCGCATTGGAATCGGGTGCAGTATCCAGCCTGGAAGACGTTCAAAAGGCAGTGGTGCGAATCCAGGCTCAAGGGACCTTCATCGATCCTGAATTCGGATTGCAAGTCAATTCTGCGGGCGGCGGTTCTGGTTTTATCGTCCATCCTTCCGGCATCGCAATTACCAACAATCACGTCGTCACCGGGGCGGCGCTGCTAAGAGTGTATCTAAATGGAGAGAGCGAACCGAGAAATGCAAGAATCCTTGGGGTCTCCGAGTGTTCGGACCTTGCAGTGATCGATATCGATGGGGACGATTTTCCGTATCTTGGCTGGTACAACGAAGAAGTCAATGTTGGTTTGGAAGTCTATGCAGCCGGGTACCCATTGGGTGATCCGGAATTCACGCTTACGAAAGGTATCGTCTCGAAAGCGCATGCGGATGGCGAATCGTCCTGGGCTTCCGTTGATTCGGTCCTGGAACACGATGCGACGATCAATCCCGGCAACTCGGGTGGGCCGCTGGTGGATGCGAATGGGCGCGTTGTCGGCGTAAACTACGCTTACTCGTTGGTGGGGCTCAATCAATACTTTGCCATCAAGGCAGATGAAGCGTTGCCTTTAATCGAGACCATGCGGAAGGGAACGGATGTCAGCAGCATTGGGATCAACGGAAGCGCAGTTATCAGTGACGATGGCAGTCTATCCGGAATATGGGTTTCCTCCGTGAAATCCGGCTCGCCCGCCGATGAGGCAGGAATTGAACCGGGAGACGTTATCATGACGCTCGAAGACCTGGTTCTTTCAACCGATGGTACGATGGCGGATTACTGTGATATTTTACGGACCCACGGGGAAGACGCTACATTGAACATCGAGGTCCTGCGCTACGCAACGTATGAGTTTCTGGAAGGGCAGGTTAATGGCAGGTCGTTGGCGACGGTTTCGACCTTCGGAGGGCAAACGGCGGACAACACTTCCTCCGGTGGAACTTCCGGTGGCGGAGCGACGAGCGGAGGCTATTCGTCCTACGTCACGATTTCAGATGATACATATTCCCTCGAGGTGAGCGTACCCGCGGTATGGAATGATATCGACGGCACCCAAATGGTGGACGATTATGGCGAGATCATCGGACCTTCGATTTCGGTGTCGTCAAACCTTACCGACTACCAGAATACTTGGTACGAACCGGGAGCGTTCATCTTTGCAACCGGGCAGTTTGGTGTTTCGGATTACTTGGACTTGGCAGCAGACAATCTATCCGGAAGCTGTGATTTTGTGAGCAGTGATACGTTTTCGGATGGATACTATGAAGGGTTTCTCGATCACTACACGGCATGTGGCGGAGTAGCCGATTACCTCATTCTGGCTGTCGCTCCATCGGCTGATCCACAAGCCTACATGGTGGGAATGGAGGTGCAGATTCTATCGGATGCGGATTGGGAAGCTGCTGATTATTTATTCGCCAATTTCGACGTCATCGGGCAAATCGCGCCCGCGGATATCGGGAACGATCCATATATAACTGTCACCGACGACTATAATTCTATCCAGGTTAATGTACCTTCGAGTTGGGTCGATATCGATGGCAGTCCGTGGATTTATGATGGGGAGGTAATTGGGGCGTCAGTAGTTGCCGCTCAAAATATTAATGAATTCGGCAACTTCGAAGGTCCAGGTATGATATTCGGCGCTTCGGATGATCTCGCGAAGCTTGGTGGTTATGTTCAGGTTTTGGATAGTTATCGGGAGAATTTCTATCTTGAACACTGTGAATTCGTTACCCGGGATAACTATGAAGATGACCCACTTTATAGAGGTAAATACGATCTTTATGAGAAGTGTGGAGGTTCAGGCGGACCGAGTTTTATGGTCATTGCCGCCGTTCCTAAGGACGATCAGTATGCATACATTATCACGGTTGAGATCGCAATCACATCCGATGCTGATCTAGAAGCACTTTCTAAAATTCTGGAAAGCTTTGTAGTGATTGACACATTACCATAACCTGTCTGGATCCAACTGAATTTCAAAGCAGGAGAGTGAAATATCGGACTCTCCTGCTATTTATTTCTCTCATAGGTGCAATTCAGGATATAGTAGATACTGTTGACCCGGGATAAGACGCTATGAGATCGGGGCTTCGTTGACATGGGAGGAGTGGCCGTGATATATTTAGAATGTCGAGGGAGATTGTCATTTTATTTGAATCCTTTGATCCGGTTTCATTAATTATCATCTTCTATCTTGCCAGTAATGCGAATATTCCGTCGTGGGGTTTCAATTCACGACCAAACAGAATCTAGTTGATGATATTTAGCTCTCCGCAGGGTGAGCGCCGAAACCGGGCGTTCATCCTTTTGCTATTAAAAGGCGGGTAAAACCATGAGTGTTGAATTGCCGGTTCGTATTTTTGGTGCACTTGTGTTTGGTATAGGCGGCACCTACCTGGGCACCCATCTGGCTGGGTTAGCGGGTGACGATCCATATCTATGGGCGGGCGTCTTCACGATGGTGGGCGCCCTGGTGGGATTGATTGTCACACCATATGTTACGACTCGTCCGATTCGCTCGCTGCGCGCCATGATTGCGCAGGTATCTGCCAGAAGCTTGCTTTCGGCGTTGATCGGGTTGATCATCGGCTTGATTATCGCAGCACTTATTTCGTTTCCCCTTTCTTTACTGCCCGAGCCGTTCAGCCAAATATTCCCCTTCGTCGGCGCGTTGGTTTTTGGCTACTTTGGCGTGACGGTTTTCGTGATGCGCAAGGACGACCTCTTTAACATGGTTGGCAATCGTTTCTCCTTTGGAGGAGGCGGCGAATCGGGCTGGCCGGCCGACCGGAACATCTTGCTGGACACGAGCGTAATTATCGATGGGCGTGTGGCCGATATTGCCCGCACAGGTTTCTTGTTCGGCTCGATGCTGGTTCCTTCATTCGTGCTGAACGAGTTACAACACATTGCCGATTCATCGGACAGTCTTCGCAGGCAACGTGGACGGCGGGGCTTGGATATCCTCAATCAATTACAAAAGGATGACAGTATCTCATTCCGGATAACGGATTTGGATGTGGAGGGTGTTCGTTCTGTGGACGACAAATTGGTAATCCTTGCCAAGCAGCTTCGCTGCCCGGTACTGACCAACGATTATAACCTTAATCGTGTTGCCGAATTACAGGGGGTGCTCGTTTTGAACATCAATGAACTGGCCAATGCGGTAAAAGCAGTTTATCTGCCCGGCGAGACCATCGATGTGCAGGTCATTCAGGAGGGCAAAGAAGCCGATCAGGGCGTCGGCTATCTCGAGGATGGGACGATGGTAGTCGTGGAGAATGGCAAGGAGTATATTGGTGAGATCATTCCGGTTGTCGTCACGAAGGTGTTACAAACTGCGGCAGGGCGCATGATCTTTTCAAAACCCAGCAATTCGAACGACAACGCCAACAAGACGGATACGGAGTAGTGAGGGATGTCTCTTAAGATCTACAACACGATGTCACGCGAGAAGGAGCCTTTTCAAACCATCGAGCCCGGACAGGTGCGCATGTATGTGTGTGGCCCCACGGTGTACGCGAAGGCTCACGTGGGTCATGCGATGTCTTCATTGGTCTTCGATGTGATTCGAAGGTATCTGGAATACCGTGGTTATGAAGTGCGGCACGTGATGAATTACACCGACGTGGATGACAAGGTAATCCTGCGCGCCAAGGAATTGGGCGTCGATCCACTTGAATTGGCGAAAAGATTTGCGGATCAATACGATCAGCATTTGAAGGACTTGAACATCGAACCGGCGCAGGTGAAACCCAAAGTCTCGGAAGAAATTGATCAGATCATCACCATGGTTTCGGGATTAATCGAAAAAGGATTTGCTTACGATGTGGATGGAGATGTGTATTTCCGAGTCGCTCGCGACGAAGACTACGGCCGCCTCTCCGGACGTGATTTAGAGGATATGCGGGCAGGGGCGCGTCTCGAAGTCGATCAGCGAAAGGAAGATCCGGGTGATTTCGCTTTGTGGAAGGCGGCCAAAGAAGGAGAGCCCTCCTGGGCGAGTCCGTGGGGCCAAGGACGGCCGGGGTGGCATATCGAGTGTTCTGCGATGAACCTGCATCATCTGGGGGAACAGATCGATATTCATGGGGGAGGCAACGATCTTATATTTCCACACCATGAAAACGAGATAGCTCAATCGGAGAGTTATACCGGCAAGGTTTTTGCCCGTTTCTGGGTGCACAACGGCATGATGCAGATCGCTGGCGAAGATATGTCGAAATCAACCGGGAATGTCTACGCCATTGATGATTTTCTTGAAGAACACGAAGGCGACGTTCTGCGCATGGTGGTGTTAAACGGATCCTACCGCAGCCCTCTGATTTTTAACGATGAGGTTGTAAATCATGCTGAACGGGCGCTGGAACGACTTCGCAATGGATTGCGGCCCGCACTCGCTGAAGATTCTGCCGCAAAGGATATGGGTGAGGAATTGGCGCAAGCTGCGCAAAAAGCGCGCAGAGAATTTGAAGAAGCAATGGACGATGATTTCAATACTTCAGGCGCGCTGTCGCACATATTCGAATTGGTCAAAGCGGTCAATCAGGCGCGCGACGCAGGCGCGAGCGAATCGGATTTGACATTGGGGCAAAGCGTGATTCGAGAACTGGCAGGAGTGCTTGGCCTTCGCCTGGATGAAGGCACTTCGGCAGGCCACGAAGCGGCGCCGTTTATCCAGATGCTGGTCGACGTGCGTGAGGAACTTCGAGAAATCGAGCAATGGCAGCTTGCAGATTCGATTCGGGATCGATTGACGTCTTTGGGTGTGAGTGTAGAAGATCAAAAAGACGGCACGGTTTGGCGGTTTCAGTAAGTGCGCAGGACCTTTTCTCCGATAAAGCCTGGCTTTGCACGTTGGATAACAAATCCCAATCAATTTCGAAAGGCTGTTAATAATGTCGGATAAGGCCGATTGGATATTCGGACGTATTCCGGTTTATGAATTGCTGCGGGCGCAAAAGCGCAAGGTCATTTCAATTAGCGTGGCAAAAGATGCTCAGGAAAAAGGCGCTTTAGCTTCTGTAATTTCACTGGCGCAGCAATCCAGCATCCCTGTGAAACGGGTTCCGAAGTCGGAACTCGATTTGATTCACAGCCATCATCAGGGGATCGTCGCCCACGTCGAGGCGTACCCGTATGCGACGGTGAACGATGCCCTCAACCATGCGATCATCAAAGAAGAAGCGCCTTGCTTGTTGATCCTCGACGCGCTCAAAGACCCACAAAATGTGGGCGCGATCTTGCGTACCGCCGAGGCGGTTGGTGTGCACGGCGTGATTCTTCCCCATCGCCGGTCGGCAAGCATAACGCCGGCCGTCGTAAAAGCATCGGCGGGCGCCAGCGAACACCTGCTGGTGGCGAGGGCGAATCTGTTCCAGACAATCGGACTGTTGAAACAGTCCGCTATATGGATCATGGGTTTGGAAAATAGCATGGACGCGATTCCGATAGCAGAAGCCGACTTGCGGCGCGGTCTGGCATTGGTGGTCGGCAGCGAACAGCGAGGGATGCGGCCCCTGGTGCGTAAAAACTGTGATTATCTGATTAAGATTCCGATGCGCGGTGAAGTGGAGAGTCTTAATGCCTCTGTTGCAGCAGCAGTGGCCTTATACACGATAATGCAGAAGCGTGCAGTTTTTGGGTAAAACGGTATGTATCTCGCAGCACGCGCAGGTTACATTGACGCTGATTTAAATTACTGGTAAACTTCGCACGCATTGTCGGCAGTGATTGACTTTGGTAAAATTGAAGTTGCGCCGTGCGAGATAGGCGCGCTTCTCTTGTCATGCCGACGTAGCTCAATGGCAGAGCAACCGCCTTGTAAGCGGTAGGCTACGGGTTCGACTCCCGTCGTCGGCTTCATCAAAGAAGCGAATTCGACGGAATCAGGGTCAAGCCCGCCATCGTTTTCGATCGCTATATTGTTTGAGGTAAAAAGGAGCTTCGAAGCGACGGTTATCTGGTAGTGGAGTATTAACCCGGGCGGTTACCCAAGTGGCCAAAGGGACCTGACTGTAAATCAGCTGGCATAAGCCTTCGGAGGTTCGAATCCTTCACCGCCCACTAAAAGATGATGCGTGCCACGATGGTTGGCGCAGTTTCGTCTGGAATGTCAAAACACGGGAGATTGCCCTCATAGCTCAGACGGTAGAGCACGTTCTTGGTAAGAACGGGGTCAGGGGTTCAAATCCCCTTGAGGGCTCTCGGACGTCGAATCAACCGTGATAATCTAACTGAGGAGATTAGGATCATGGCGAAAGGCAAATTTGAACGCACAAAGCCGCACATGAACGTGGGTACGATCGGCCACATTGACCACGGCAAGACGACCTTGACGGCCGCGATCACGAAGTACTGTTCGTTCAAGGGTGGCGCGGACTTCAGGCCGTTTGATTCGATCGACAATGCACCGGAGGAGAAAGAGCGGGGCATTACGATCGCCATTGCGCACGTGGAATACGAAACGGATAAACGGCACTACGCACACGTGGACATGCCGGGACACCGGGACTACATCAAGAACATGATCACGGGTGCGGCGCAGGTGGACGGCGCCATATTGGTGGTAGCGGCGCCGGATGGCGCCATGCCGCAGACGCGGGAGCATGTGCTGCTGGCGCGTCAGGTGGAAGTGCCGTCGATCGTGGTGTACTTGAACAAAGTGGACATGATGGACGACGAGGAGCTGCTGGAGCTGGTGGAGCTGGAGCTGCGGGAGCTGCTGACGGAGTACAAATTCCCTGGCGATGAGATTCCGATCGTGCGCGGCAGTGCGTTGAAGGCATTGGAAAGCGAGAGCACGGATCCGGAAGCGCAGGAGTATGCCAGCATCAAGGAACTGCTGCGGGTGATCGATGAGTATATTCCGGAGCCGGAGCGTGATACGGAAAAACCGTTCATGATGTCGGTGGAGGATGTGTTTTCGATCAAGGGACGCGGCACGGTGGTGACCGGACGGATCGACCGCGGAATGGTGAACACGGGCGACAATGTGGACATCGTGGGCTTGCGCGACAAGACGATGAGCACGGTGGTG
>DAOUEE010000173.1:0-19168 GCA_034430695.1 Anaerolineales bacterium
CTTGCTGGTGTGGACGTGATCGATCTCCGCGAGTTCTGTGAGCAAACCTTCACTCTTGAGAAACCCCAACGCTAGATAATTTTGCTCCTGAGGCGAACACATCAGTGTTGATATTTCGACTCCATTTACGAAGATCGAAACACTCGCTTCGACGATCACCTCGTCGGATTTCCGCGTCCATCGCTGCCGATACTCATACCAATCGATCACCATCGAACTCATGCCCATCATTCCCACTCACCGTTCTCGTTACTCATCCTTTTCCATCTAGAAAAATCTCGGGCCACTGATTCATGGCGGATTGAATTGCTACGCCAGCCGTCATGCCCAACCCACATAGAGATGCGTTCGTCATCGTGTAAATGACGTCTTGCAGTGTTTGTATATCGTTTTCGTCCGCACTTCCATCTACGACTTTCGTTACGAGTTCAAGTTGCCGCTGGGTACCCAATTGACAGGGAAAACATTTGCCGCAAGACTCATGAGCGAAGAAATGCGCCAAGGCGAGCAGCGTTTCCCGTAAATCTCTCGTTTGGTTAATGGCCATCACCACGCCCGAACCGAGGACCAAACCTGCAGCTTGCAGATCTTCGAAACTCATCGGAACGTTCAAATGACTTGGAACGGCAAACACGCCCGCCGCGCCTCCAACTAAAATCGCCTGCAGCTCGCCGCGCATACCGCCCGCCAAATTCAACAACTCTCCCAAGGAAGTTCCGAATGGCGTCTCATAAACGCCCGGTTTGGCGATGTCACCCGAGAGACAGAAGAGTTTCGTGCCCGGTGATTTCTCCGTTCCTTGCGTTCGATACGCCGCTGCACCATTGGCCACGATCCAGGCCGCGGTGCACAGCGTCTCGACGTTGTTTATGGTTGTCGGCTGATGGAATAGGCCGTGAGTCGTCGGAAACGGCGGTTTGAGGCGGGGGTAGCCGCGCTTTCCCTCGATCGACTCAAACAAAGCCGTCTCCTCCCCACAGATATAGGCGCCCGCACCGGAACGCAGTTCGAGGTCGAAAGAAAACGTCGATCCGAGGACGTTCTCGCCGAGGAATCCCGATTTGCGCGCCGTCTCGATCGCATTCCGCAGGAGACGCTGTGCGCGCGGGTATTCGCCGCGCACATACAGGTAGCCTTTTTGGGCACCGACTGCATATCCATTCAAGACCATCCCTTCGATCACGGCGAAGGGATCGCCTTCCATCAGGACGCGGTCCTTAAACGTCCCGGGTTCAGATTCATCGCCATTGCCAACCACGTAACGGGGTTCGTTTTCCGCCGCAGCAGCGTATTCCCACTTTAACCCCGTCGGAAATGCGGCGCCGCCCCGCCCCACGAGTCCAGAGTCCTTGATTTCGGCAATCACGTCTTCAGGCTGAAGCGTCTCGATCGCCTTCTTCAAACCCGCAAAACCATCGTTTGCCTCGAAGGCACCAATATCGAGGGGGTCGATCACCCCACAACGCCCCGTCAGCCAGCGTGGCTCACCACCGATCGTTCCCAACGGAGCTTCCTGCGGATTCTCGATCCAGGTCGCTGCCTCTGCAGGGTCGAGGTGAGAAACCGGTACATCCCCGACGAGCGCCGCCGGCGCATGATCGCAGAGCCCCAAACACTGCACCTCTTCGACCATGTATCTGCCGTCCGCCGTCGGTTCGTTAAGCGCAACTCCCAATTTTTCGCAGGCAGCTTCCAGGGCTTTTTTCCCTCCCGCCATGGCACACATCGGGCTGCTGCAGACTCGCACGATCGTGCTTGCCGTTTGCCGCCGATAGAACATGGAGTAGAACTCGACCACTCCGTAGACTTCGACCAAAGGAACACGCAATCCATCTCCGATGGCGGCGACGACCGCCGCGGGTAAGTATCCATAGACTTGCTGCGCTTCAAACAAAACGGGAATGAGTTGAGTTTGGCCTTGTGAGGCGTATTTCTCCAGAATGGGATCCAACAAACGAAGGTCGACAGATGAGTGTTTGGCCACACTGGCTCCTTTTCAGTGAGTCGACAGAGAAAAGCCCAAAACCGCAGGTGGTTTTCTGCACCTTTCCGTATCGATGCGGCATCCTATTCAACTGCTATTATACTCTCATGCGATTTGCCTGTGCCCGTGCTCTAGCGTAGAATCTCGCCATGCCCCTAGCACCTGGATCCATCCTGCGGGATCGCTATCGTATCGAAGATCAACTCGGAAAGGGAGGCATGGGCGCAGTCTATCTGGCGCATGACCTCACACTCGACTTGCGCGTCGCCGTCAAAGAGAACCTGAGCATCACCCCCGACGCCGAAGAGCAATTTCTGCGCGAAGCCCGGCTGCTCGCCGAGCTGCGCCATCCGAACCTGCCGCGCGTCACGGACTACTTCGTCCTGGAAACCCGCCAATACCTGGTGATGGACTACATCGCCGGTGAGGATCTGCACACACACATACAGAAGCATCCACCCACGGTCGATGAAGTCCTCAATTGGGCGGATCAAGTCTGCTCCGCACTCGCGTACCTCCATTCACAATCCCCGCCCGTAATCCACCGCGACGTCAAACCGGCCAACCTCAAGCTTCAACCGGACGGCAGTGTGGTGTTGGTCGACTTCGGACTGGCAAAGACATCCGATCAAGCCGTAACTGCCACCGGCGCAAGAGGGCTCACTCCCGGTTATTCTCCGCCGGAGCAGTACGGAGCGCAGCGTACGGACTCCCGCAGCGATCAATACGCACTGGCAGCCACACTTTACAATCTGTTCTCCCAACAGAAACCGGCCGACAGCATCCAGCGCATGATGAATAAAGCCTTCTTGAAGCCGGTCCTCGAAGTCAATCCCGCAGTACCCGACTACGTCAACGCAGCGCTCCAACGGGCGTTATCGCTCGATCCGGACGAGCGCTTCCCCAGTATTCGAGAATTTCAGGCTGCGTTGAGAGGCGCCTTACAGGCAGAGACGGTACGTGCTCCGACGGAACCAGTCGAAATCAAGCTCGAAAAGAATAAACGAAGATACGTCTTCATTTTGGGCGGTGTGATCGCAGTTGCGCTGATCGGCGTCGGCCTGGTATACGCTTTTGGCGGGCAACTTGGATGGATTCAACGCAGCAACACGCCCACTGCAACGAATCCGATTGTGATCGCCGCGATGACCTCATCTCCGACCGAGGAGTTTGCCGCCACCGTCGACGAGACCCAACAGGCGCCTTCCGTTCCCGGCACTACTCCGACTGAAGAAACGACCCCATCCGAAACGCCAATCATGGTCGGCGGAGGCGGCCGAATTGCATTCGTCAGCGATCGCGGCGGGGACATCCTCCAAATCTGGACCATGAACCCAGACGGCAGCAATCCGCGCCAGCTTACATTCGGCCCGGGCGACAAAGCCCAGCCGAAATGGTCGCCTGACGGCGCTCGCATTCTTTACGTAACCAATGGCGGTCAGGATCAATACGGCAACGACCTCGGCACCGATATCCGTATCATCAACGTCGATGGCACAGGTATCGAATGGGTCGTCCACAGCGCTGGCGACGACACCGATCCGGCGTGGTCTCCAGATGGCCGTTTCATCGCCTTCACGAGCACACGCGTCGCCGACAGCCGTCAGGTTTATGTATTCGATGCATCCTGCCTGGAAGAAGCCGGGGGTTGTGTTGACGTCACACCGACTCCCGTCTCCTGTCATCCGGACTTTTGCGCCGTCGAATACTCCCCGGCGTGGGCGCCTCTCGATTTTTCGCCACCGAGCTGGCTACCAGCGAGTTACAAACTGGCCGTCGTCGTTTCCATCAACACTGCACCGGCAAAGATCTTCTTCCGCCCTCCTGCCGACGTCATGCCCATCGATTTCGACCGCAGCGACAAGATCGTTGGCGTGGATCACGTCGCCTGGTCCCCAGATGGAACGCTGCTGGCGTATACCTGGTACTTGAATAGGGGCGTAAATGAAATATTCATCTCACCGCTGGAGGATCGCGGTGCCACTTGGACTCGACTGACCGAAAGCAACGGCAACAAGGAACCCTGTTTCTCGCCGGATGGGCGATGGATCGTCTTCACCAGCACACGCGATCAAAATCCTGAGATCTACATCATGATCACCAACGGTACCGGAGAACAAAATCTCACCAACAACCCGGCGCGGGACATGCAGCCGGATTGGCAGCCACCAGCGAAGTAAACACTCCAATTTCGTGGCCGACATATTGGTGACACGTCCGAAATTTCTCTCGCCCCTTGGTATGATTAAACCAAGCGGGAGTGAAGGGGTCTCGGATGCAAATCCTCACCATTGACGTTGGCACGGGTACGCAAGACATCTACCTTTATCGCAGCGGATTGAGTATCGAAAACGGATATAAAATGGTGATGCCCTCACCCACCATGCGCATCCGTGGCCAGATACAAGCGGCCACGCGGCGCCAACAAGGCGTCCTGCTCACAGGCGTCACGATGGGGGGCGGACCTTGCCATTGGGCCGCAGAGGCGCATCTGCGAGCGGGTTTGCCGCTCTTCGCCACCCCAGAAGCCGCGCAGACGTTCAACGACGATGTGTCGTGGGTGGAAAACGAAATGGGAATCACGATCGTGTCTGAGGACGAAGCGAAGCGGTTGGACGATTTCCAGCACATTGAACTCTTCGATTTCAAATATGCGCTGATCGCCGAGGCATTTGAGAATCTCGGAGTCAGACTTCACCCTCAAGCCGTCGGGGTTGCGGTGTTCGATCACGGCGCTGCGCCGCCGGGAGAATCCGACCGCCGCTTCCGATTCGAATATTTACGCCAGCGGATCGCCGCCGAGAATCGCCTCTCAGCTTTCGCCTTCCTCGCCAGAGACATCCCCGCAAGCATGACGCGCATGCAGGCCGTCGTTAAAAGCGCCGGCCCCTTGGATTGTCCGCTCGTCGTCATGGACACCGCACCGGCCGCGGTACTGGGCTCGATGCAAGACGAGAAAGTCGCCGCTCGTTCGCGATTGATGGTGGTCAACATCGGCAATTTCCACACACTGGCCTTTCGCCTGGGACCCACCGGTATCGAAGGGGTCTTCGAACACCACACGGGTGAAATCGATCTGCCGCGTCTGGAAACGATGCTTTTGGCTTTCGCCAAAGGTGATTTGCGCAATGAAGACGTCTACGACGATCATGGCCACGGCGCCTTGATCATCCACGATCAACCGCTTCCGCTTTCCGCGGGCGACAACCCCATCGTCGTCGGCGGCCCGCGCCGGGCCCTCATGCGTAAATCCAGCCTTCGGCTGTATTTCTCAGCACCATTTGGAGACATGATGATCAGCGGTTGTTTTGGACTCCTGGCCGCGATGGCAGATCGCGTTCCAGAGATCGCTTCGGTGATACAAACCGCACTTTCCGCAGACGCATCCGATCTGTCACCCTGGGATGTGTAGGAAGTCGGCTTCCAGCTTCGAAGCGTCGATCGGTGAGGTCCAATTTGTTCGGAAAGGGAAACTTGGCGCTCACGTGAGTTCGTGATTTCACACAAGATCGGCGCAGTATCCGCTTCAAGGCGTTGGCGAGTACGGATTGGGCTATAATCACAACGACGACATATACACCCCGAATCGAACTTCAAGCTGGCCATCGATCTATTGCGAGCGACAGGCAACGGAGGCGTCTTAGAAAATGCTGAGAGGGTTTCATAAAAATGTACTGCCAGCGATCATGGTAGCCGCCTTGACGGGTGCGTGCACCTCAACCAGGAAAGCCCAAACCACGCTTGCGCAAGACGCCGCAACTGAAACGATGCAAGCTGCAGCCACTTTGAGCGCCAAAGGGGAGCGTACACCGGTCCCGCTTGACGAGGGACCACTCGAAATCGTCACTCCCCAGGCCACATTTACGCCCACAAGCACGCCAACGATTGACATCGTCCACATTGATTTCCCCAGCCAACCCGGAGCGTTTACGAGCAAACTCTCAGATCGTTCCACGGCTCCGCTCGCCGAAAAGCAGCGCGCCATCGGAGACAGCTTTAACCGCAACATCTTTGAGCGGCCCTTCGATGCGCAGAACATGGAATATCAACCGTATATCGATATCGCACCCGGAGCGGAATTAAGTCTGGATCCGCCCTGGGTCTATGTATCGATCTTTCTCGAAGGTGCACCGCCGAGTGATGCACAAGCCGTCTACGCCGTCGAACTCGATCTCAACGTCGATGGCCGCGGGGACTGGTTGATTACGGCGAGCACACCACTGAACGAAGAATGGTCGACCAAAGGCGTGCGGGCATACCTCGACTCCAACGGTGATGTCGGTGGAGAAACCCCGGCACAAGCTGAAGATCCACCTTACCTGGGTGATGGATATGAAACGCTTCTCTTCGATGAAGGCAGCGGCATCGATCCGGATGCCGTGTTTTCACGCATTCTCTCAGAACCGGTCACCACGGTTCAATTCGCACTGAATCACTCCATAATTGCGAACGATCGAACGTTCATGTGGGGCGTGTGGGCTTTTGGAGGTAGTATTCAACCGGAAAGGTTCGAATACAACGATACCCTGACTCTCGAGGAAGCCGGCTCGCCGGCATCCCCGGATCGGTACTATCCTCTTAAAGAACTATCCAGCGTAGACAGTACTTGCCGTTGGGTTCAAGGAATCGTACCGAGAAAAGGGATGCCGAGCTCTTGTGGATATCAGCCCTGAGCTTTTATCGACAGCGAGGATAGCGGAATATCGTTTGTAAGTCAGCGCGCGACGCTGAAAATGATTTGTTCACTTTCGGTAAGATTTCCCGCGCGGTCGTAAGCCTTTACCTGAAACACATACTCCCCCTCAGCTTGCAGCGCCCAACGCATGGAATAGGGAGGCCGGTCAAATTCTGCAATCGCTGCTCCATTGATATAGAAAATCACTCGATCGACTTCGATCTCGTCCTCCACTTCCGCTTCAAGAACGACCTCCTGAATTTCTCCTACATTAATTACCAGCCCTTGATCGGGCGAGAGGAGCTGGACAGTGGGAGGCGTATTATCCACCGTGATGTAGCTTTCTGAAGCGACGAGTTGGCCATCCTGCAATACGGTGACAAGCTGCAGCGTAAAGAGACCGTTCAAATCGGTTGTATCCCAGGTTCCAAGCAAACCGTCCGTCACAGGGCCACTGACATCCTGTCCAATTTGGGTCCAGCGAACCGGGTTCAATCCTCGGCCGAACTGCAGCCGGTAGAAATCCATCCCGGTGGGAAAAGCGTTCCCGAGTATCCGAATTTCGCCCCGTATCGTATCGAACGGTGCCGGATAGGTGATATTGATTTCCGACCGTTCGGTGCCGGATTCGTGCATCGTATCGTACTCGCTCGGCGGGGAGGGTATGTCCTCGCTTTCCGCCCAGGTTTCGGCGCCCGGCGGCGGGATCATGTACACCCGCTCTTCGATCAAATCCAAAGGCGTCATCGTCGTCGCCAGTTTTCCGGTCTCTCTATTGACCAAATAGGGCTGGAAGAGGTTGTCCTGAGTCGTGGGTTCTGTTCCGCTGATGAACGTCTCGCGCACGACGACGGGACAGTATGCGGTAGGCAGCAAACCTGAAGGATCGCAAACGTCGAGGTGAACGATACCAGCCGGTGGTGTCCAACCGGTTGGGGGAACGTCACGTGTGGCGTAGCGGATAACGGCGCGCCATACCGCCGCCGCGCCATTCAGTGCATCGATACCCTGCATCTCACCATTCCCACTACCCACCCAGACTCCAACCACGATCGAAGGCGTAAAACCAATGGCCCAATTATCCCGATTTTGATACGAAACACCCGTTTGCACTCCCGCGGGTCTACCAATATCCAATACACCAAACTGCCCGTATTCCGGCCAACGTGCCGCCTCGTCTCCCAGAACGTCGGCCATGAGATACGCCAATTGTGGACTCAAAACCGCCTGCATTTGTGTCTCCGCAACGTAGACCCAACGACCGGCCGCATCCTGAACGCTGAGTATCGATATGGGCTCGACACGCTCATGATCCGTTGTTTCTGAGGTTTCGGATACGCCCACCATCTTTCCGTAATTGGCGAAGAGGCTGTATGAGTAAGTCGTTTCGATCAGATTCGTTTTCAACGTTCCGGCGACCGCGAGCATCTCATCGTCTTCCGGAATTTCAGTCAGGTCGTGAAGCCCCATCAAATTCGCAGTCCGAAGCACACGATCGACTCCGACGAGATCCACCGTTTGTACCGCCGCTGCGCCGTAGGAATTCGCAAGTGCAGTCCGCATGCGAACCGGTCCATGGAAATTGTTCGCGGAGCGATCAAATAGCAGATCTGTGCCGTTGGAAATATCGGAAGATGGCGGTACGTCTAAAATCATCGATCCCGGTGAATAACCCTGCGCAAACGCCGTCACGTAAATAAAGGGCTGGAAGATCGTACCGGCCGTTCGCGGCCGCAGTGCCTGACCCACCATGCTCAAGATTTCACCCGAGCCAGGATCGATGACGACGACGGAAAAATCCGTCACCTTATGATCTACGCCAACATCTCGTGGTCGCAAAGTCGGAAGAAGTCCTGCTGCAACACAGGCAGACCGATCCTCCGCATTCGCCACGAACTCCAGAGAAGCTCCCGACAATCTCTCCTGCTGTGTTTTCGCAACACACTCCGTCTGCACTTGCAGATCGTAATCGATCGTCGTGATCGCACGCATACCGCTGCGGTGGATCGCATGAGGTCCCAGCATACTCTCCAATTGATTCCTGGCCTGCATGGCAAACCCTGAGGACTGGTTGTCAGTCTCCCATTTAACTTCGACCGAAGTATGTAGGGCATCTTCAGCGAGCGAAGCGCCGGCCATACCCAACGCAATCATCTTCTCGATTACTTCTTCCTGGGCGCTTTGGATTTCACGTTCATCGCCGCTCTGCGGTAAATCGGGGTATTTCAAGAAAGCGGCCAAGACCGCCGCTTCAGCAAGTGACAGGTCCGTGGCATGCTTATCGAAATACAGAAGCGCTGCAGCGTCGATACCGTACGCCATGTTTCCAAAATAAGCGCTGTTCACGAACCATTCGAGAATTTGTTCTTTTGAATACCGGCGATTCATATCGGCGGCCAGGAGTGAACTACGCAGAAAATCGACCGATTCGGGCTGCGGTTCTTCTCCGAGTGGAAGCAGGTAGGTCATCGCAAGCCGCTGCGTTATGGTCGCTTCAAATGTACCCTCCGTTTTCCGGCGAAGGATGTGACCAAGAACCAAACGCAACGTTTCGGGATCATAGCCCGGATTGGACCAGTACGTCTCGTCGATGGCAGCGACAATCGCATCGAGCACGTGATCGGGAATGGTGGACACCCCACCCGGGCGGATGCGCATCCATTTTCGATCGGCGGTCTTGGGATTGACGCTCTCGTAGATCAGGATTTCTCCGCTTCTATCATAGAAGCCTACCGGCTGAAACGACTCGGCGCCAGGAGTGCCAAAAGCCAATTCGATATCTTCGAGTGGTGAAAACCCCGCGGTGAGATTGGCGTAGATCAAAGCGAGCGAAATCAACGATACACCGGCAACGATGATCGTCAGGACCAAAAGCCACTTGATTGCATCGCTGCGCAGCGAAGACTTAAGTGAGCGAGTTCTGCGCCGCCGAATAATGTCCGTTGCGGAAGACATACCGAAATTCTACTCGTTTCTTTGCCTCAGGCCATAATATTGCAAGTCCTGTTCCATGTTCAGAAAGAGGAGCATGCATCAGTTTTGGCCTCGAATCATAGAAATGAACACCTTATTTACGTTATCATACGCACCGGGCCCAAGTATTGTTAAGCGTTGCCAATTCATTTACAAACGACGAATGGAGTCACTATGATCCCGTATGACTACCACATCCATACCCAGTTCTCCTGTGACTGCGATGCGAGTATGCTGCAAATGTGTCAGGCGGCGGTAGATCGCGACATCCCCGAAATTGGAATCAGCGACCATCTCGATTTCCACCCTAAAGACGAGTGCCGCAATTACTTCAAGGCAGATGCCTGGTGGCGGGAACTCGAGCGATGTCGTGCAACGTTCGAGGGTTCACTGGTCATTCGTGCCGGAATCGAGATTGGAGAACCCCATCGCTTTATTGATTCCATCAATCCTCTTCTCGAGCGACATCCATGGGACTACTGTCTTGGATCGCTGCATTGGGTCGAAGACCTTTGTGTGTTCGACCGTAATTACTTCGATCGCGATGCCATGAAAGCCTACCGGAGCTACTTCACCGAGCTTCTCGAGATGGTTTCTCGGGGTAATTTTGATTCGCTCGCGCATATCGATGTCGTCAAGCGATACGGACACGACATATACGGCCGGTACGACCCTCATCCATGGGAAAAGGAGATCCGCAGTGTACTGCGAAAATGCGCTCAACGGGGAATCGCCCTCGAAGTGAATACGGGCACGCTCCGCAGGATGGTCGGCGAGACGTCTCCCCAACAACCCCTCATCACCTGGTTCAAAGAGGAGGGAGGTCGATGGCTGACGCTAGGCTCGGATGCTCATCAACCCGAGCACATCGGCTTCGAGCTCGAGTCATGCGTATCCACGATCCGGGAAGCGGGATTCGACTCTTTGGCGAGATTTGAATCACGTCAAACCTTGCCCGTACCTTTACACGACCTATCGTAGGCATTCTGATGATTAATGGAGCAGTTTTCAGCTACCGGTAATGCCTGCATCAAACGGTGTCTAAAAGCCGGGGCCAAAACCCTGGGGACTTTTTTCCCTTAGTACTTAAGGATTATTCCGCTCCAAGAGTCTCACATTGCTCTTCATGCTATACTCGAACGAAATCTTTCGTTCACCGCCCTACTAGATCGATAATGGCAGCCGAAAACACTTGGATTGGGGAGGCTGATTCCGCATCGACATTTATAAGCATTACCCAATCAAGCGACAAGCCGATGATCGAGTGGATCGTGAGTAAAACTATCCGCTTCTTGGGTTACTTGTCCATCGAACGCTAAAATCATTTCGAGGGAGGTGCATAATGGGGAAAAAGAAAAAAAAGAAAAAGAAGAAGGAAGAGGCAAAGAGCCAATTTTCAAACAGATTTTCACTTGAACGCATCATGCTCATCGTCGTCTCCGTTCTTCTCATCGCCGCCGTTGCCTACATTGCCATCTCGAATTTGAGCAAGTCAAACGACGAAGACCTGACCATCGTTGCGTCAGGTGACAATCAGGAGGTGGATGAAGTAGCCCAAGCCGAATCGGCCGGCGAGGGACAGGGCGAGGAAGCCGCGGCTGCAAGCGGGGAGAGTGAAGCAACACCGACTCCGAGACGCCGGGAGCTCGCACCGACATCCACTCCATACGAACCCTTATCGGAAGACGACCCCCGTAATTTACTCGACCTAAATTTCCCCTTGGCTGTTTCGTCCTTCGATGAATCCCAATCCGTCTGGTACGAATACGACACCGAGAATGCGACCTACGAAATCAAGGACGGCCAACTTGTGGGGATCGATCACGAACCGGAGGAAAAAAAGACCTATTATTCCGAGACCCGCATACGCCAGTTTGCGAACGCATATGCAGAAGTCACTGCGACGAACGGCGATTGCATCGGCAAAGATTCGGTGGGAATCGTTATTCGCATAGACGTCGAAACGTTGGGTGGATACACCTTCGAAGTGTCCTGTGACGGATCCTACCGGCTGCGCAATCTGCGGTCGACTCCTCCGAAAGGTGTTTTGGTCGATTGGACTCCATCAGATGCGATCAATGCCGGGGCTTTCGCCACGAACCGGCTCGGCTTTTGGGGATACTGGGGCAAATTCTACCTCTTCGTGAACAGCCAGCTGGTCGGAGAATATTTCGACAGCGGTTATACAGCCGGCGGAGATGGGTTTGCCGTTTATGTGCGAGCATCTCAGACCTACGATCTTTCCGCCACTTTCGATGATTTCGCCCTTTGGGATATTCCCTTCCATTAAACCCACCGGAGGAGCGAAACGATCTTGCGGGGATGAAGACCAAACCACCAAAAGGCATATCCCAAAATATGGATATGCCTTTTTACTTTTGACTCCTCCCAACCGTTCTCTTTTAATGTATGCTTTGCCATTAAACGGTACAGCAGTGAACACTGGATGATCGATCGCGATGAAAAAATCTGTACGCCAATTTCTTTCTATTTCCATTCTATGCACACTCCTAATCACACAGATGATCGCATGCACGCGTATCGCCAAAGAACCCTCGCGCGATTCGATTTCCACTTACGTAGCATCCACACTCACTGCCGCACCTTCCCAACCGCCGACATCGACGCCGCCTCCCACCGCCACCCCAATCCTCCCTCCCAGCGCCACAGCAACATTGACTGCCACAAGTGGACCGAGCCCTACGGAGACGGCTCCACAGCTTCCGGAAGATGATCCGCGCTACGGAATCAACCTCGCGCAGCCCCACTACCTGGATAATTTTTCTTCCCGACTCACATGGGTTGGTCCCAATTTCCCCGGCGCCATCAACGTGTGGGACGAGGGTCGTATCCGGGCGACCGATCTTCTGGTCGACTGGAATATCTGGTGGAGCACGACCAGGCGTGAAATCGATGCCATGAACGTGTATGCCGAAATCAGCGCAGAAATTGGTGAATGCCGAGGCAAGGACAGCTACGGTTTCGCTGTACGCGTAAGCGGGGATTTGCGCAACAGCGGCTACACGCTCGAGTTCTCGTGCGACGGTTACTACCGGGCGCGCAAATTCGTTTCCGGCACGGTGACCGTCTTGATCGAATGGACTCCTTCAGAGGCGATACAGACGGGACCCAACGCTGAGAACCAGATGGGAATCTTGGCCAAGAACGAGCTGTTCCACTTTTTTGCCAATGGGGAAATTCTCGGCGAAGTTGAAGATTTCGATTATCACGCAGGCACGTATGGCATTTTCGCCAGCGCCATCGAAACCCCTGGCGTTACGGCGTACTTCGACGATTTCAAGCTCTGGCTGCTGAATCCGTAAGAGCCACCTTCACCAAACGGCATAACATTTTCCAGCAACACACAATCCGTTGTATCCTCTATAATAGACCATTCAAGCAAATCCGATATCGAAGATATCGCACGCAATTCGCTCCGATGGATTGTATGCGAGGATTGTGGGAATTTCCACTCGGAGGCCATCAATCTTGCGCCGTTCGGACCTGGTGAGTAATCAGCTATTTTCATCACATTCTTTGGTGCACTTCCGCGTCATCTCGAAGGTAATGCTGATGTGTCTTTTGTCCCTCATCCTCTGGGGCTGCACGTCCCTCCAGCCGCCTGCTGCTTCGAACCCAACACCTACACAACAAACAACTCCGTCACCGACCTTCGATTTCCCCACGCTCATTCCAACCGCCACTTCAACGAGCGCGCCCACATCTTCACCCACTCCGCCGACCTTGCTCGGCATTGGAGACCTGCTGTTCTTTGCTAATTTCGAATCGAGTCAATCGTGGGACTTGCGCGAGACGGATCGCGGCGGCTCGAGTATCTATAACGGCCAGCTCAATCTGGCTGTCCGGCAGCCCAATTCCTTTTTCTTCATCCGTGCTCCTGCGCCGGAGCAAGATGATTTTTATTTCGAAGTGAACATCCGCAGCGATGTCTGTGAGGACGGCGATGAATACGGCATAATGTTTCGCCTCGGTCCGCTTTACAACCACTACCGCTTTTCTTTGACCTGCGAAGGTCTTGCTCGAGTGTCACGCGTCCTCGATGACCAGGAAGTGGTTTTGATTCCCCCGACAGAGACGTATGCTGTGTTTCCTGGCTTAAGAATCGAAAATCATCTCGCCGTTTGGGCTTCAGGTACCCAATTTCGATTCTTTATTAACGATCTTGAGGTATTCTCAATCCAGGACAGAGAAATAGACTCAGGAGGATTCGGGCTGTTCGTCCGCTCGAGACGCAGCCAGCAAATCACGATCTCCTTCGACGATGTAGCGCTGCATGCGATCCAGCCTCTTCCGACAGCCACGGTAAATCCATAAATTGTCACAACACCTCAGGGACACCATGACCAAAAAACGACCCTTTCGGAATCGATTAAACGACCTGGAGCCCAAAGAATGGCTCAAATTTCAAAAATCATGGTTTACCCACAAACCACCTCCCCGTCGAAAGGATGTGCTGCTTCATCCGGCGAAATTTCCGGAAACCCTTGCACAGGATTTCATAGAATTTTTCACCAAACGAAATCAGACCGTTCTCGATCCTATGCTTGGAACAGGATCTACTCTCGTCGCATGCTTGCGCGCGGGTCGCAACGGCATCGGCATTGAACTGAACCCAGCGTATGCCGAGATCGCCCGCAAGATGGTAGCCGACGAGCGAGAAACGCTGGGCAAACACGCTTCGGAATTGCGTGCCGATGTCATTACCGGAGATGCAGCCTCACTCACGGATTTCGATCTCCCAAGCATTGACTACGTAATCACCTCGCCGCCGTATTGGAACATGCTACACGCCCGCGGCGCGGAAACCCAACGTAAACGGCGTGAATCTTCCAAGCTCGACGTCGTTTACTCCGACGATCCTGCAGACATCGGAAACATAGAAGACTACGACCACTTCCTTGAGAGGCTCACCTCGATTTATGCCGATTTAAAAACCGTTCTCCGCCTACGGGCCTACCTGACGATCATCGTCAAGAATGTAAAAAAGGGTGGGCGAATTTACCCACTTGCCTGGGATCTCGCGCTGCGACTCCGGGAAATTTACACCCTTAAAGATGAAAAAATCTGGTGTCAGGATGATATCCGCCTTGCACCCTATGGCCTTGGGAACGCCTGGGTGAGCAACACGTTCCATCATTACTGCTTGCAGTTCCGTCACGAACCCGGACTCGAGACGAAATAATTCCACTTCCAGCGCTGACACCGTGTTCAAATTTGAAGATAGTGTATGTATTGCTCGTTACGAAAGATTGGAGTTCCCGTCCCATCTACTGGCACGCGCATTAAGGAACCCATCCATTTACGTCTCGGCTTCGCTCAAGTCAAGCAAGATTGCATCGACGGTCCGTCTCTTCCGATCTTCTAAGAATCAGTTTACAGCTACGTAAGCCAGGTTATGCACAATGCAAGACCTGGGACACAAAATACCCCACGGTTAGGGTGCCATTAGAAAATGACCCCCACATTTGCATCTACATGGCTCTGCGAGTATCCTTGATGGTACAGTCACGATTACAAACTCGAATGGAAATCGAAGATGTACATTGCTATTGACGGCATCATCGGTGTGGGGAAGACTTCCCTGGCGCGCCTTCTCCAGCCGGTTTTCGATGCGAAGTTGCTTTTGGAAGCCTTCGATGAAAACCCCTTCCTCGCAGACTTCTACAGCGATCGCAGTCGTTATGCTTTCCAGACCCAGATATTCTTCCTGCTCAGTCGCTATGGTCAGCAGCAATCGTTCACTGCTGAGGCTTCAAGCGAGCAAAATATAATTGCAGACTATTGTTTCGAAAAAGACATGCTTTTCGCCCAATTGAATCTTTCCAACGACGAGCTCGCCACCTACCGGCTCGTCTACGATGCCCTGATCGAACGGATCGTGCCGCCTGATTTAGTCGTCTATTTAAAGGCCAGGCCTGAAATCGCGATGCAGCGAATCGCCATGCGTGATCGCAGCTACGAAAGGCAGATGGATGTCAAGTATCTCGAGGCGCTTTACGAGGCCTACGACGCTTTCTTCTCAGACTTTACTAACGTCCCCGTTATAACTATCGACACCAACTCATTGAATTACGTTTTGTATCCCGAGGATCTTTCCTTCATTACCAAACGTATTAAAACAGCGCTGGGCATCCCGCCCTTTCAACCGGAATTACCTCTTGACGGAGGCGCGTGACCTTGGAAGTTACCCGTGATAAATTGATCGAGTTGGCCGAGTTAGAGACAAAAAATCGTGCTGAAAATAGTGGACTCGTTTCAAGCTATCTAATCGGGTCTGTTGCTGCCGGAAATCCAATCCTCGGTGATACCGCGGACGTAGATTTAATATTGATCCATGAGCATGAACCGCCTGCTCGGCGAGAAATCCAACGTCTATCCGAGTACATTCATTTAGACATTTACCATCATCCAAAGAAACGGTACATGCAGCCCCGTGAACTTCGCATCGATCCGTGGATTGGCCCTTCACTCAGCGCACCTGTCTTTATCTACGATCCGCAGCATTTTTTTGAATGGGCTCAGGCTGGCGCCCGAGGCCAATTTTTTCGCTCCGATCATGTCTATCGTCGAGCGAGTGCATTATTCAAGCGCGCTCGTCAGGCGATGTCACTTTTATCGCTTTCCAGCCGCTGGTTGAAGACATACGCACGCATCGCCCTCGAGGCGGCCAACGCAGTCCTCACACTCATTGGAAAACCTGCGGCCGGCCGACGCCTCGCAATTGAAATCGAGCAAACAACTAGGGATGCAGGGTATCCTGAAGTGTATCAACGGTTCCTCCAGTTGCTTGGAGGAGACGCGCTCAACACCACATTGATCCCTCAATGGCTGTCTGCATGGGGATATGCCTTCGATACTGCTGCGGCTATATCCAAAGAGCCTGAACTCAATCCTTGCAGACGCATGTACTATTTAAAAGGTTTTCAGGCTCTGGTGGACGCTGATAAGCCGGAAGCAATCCTCTGGAAATTATTGACGACCTGGGAACGTGCAATTTGCACGTTGATGGAAGCTGACGAAGCAGCTCCACACCAGGCGGTCTGGGATTCTGTGCTCCAACGATTGCGGCTCGACCCAAAAGCCATGAATTCCCGGGTCGAAGAACTAGAAGAGTATCTTCAATCCATCGAGCACTTATTGAGTGCCTGGGCCGAACAAGTCGGCGTGTGATCTGCGATCGTAGGAGCATCGAGTGAAGAAATTCGTAGCTATCGCGGGCAACATCGGCGTCGGAAAATCAACCCTGGTCAGTCTGCTATCAGAACGGTTGAACTGGGAACCATTCTACGAACCCGAAGGGGAAAATCCATACCTGTCAGATTTTTACCAGGATATGCGCGCCTGGGCATTTCCCTCTCAAATCTTTTTCCTTTCGAGGCGATTACGAGATCAAAGACAGATCTTGGACCACCCAACTTCCGTGATCCAGGATCGCACGGTATACGAGGATGCTGAAATCTTCGCACGCAATCTATTTCTTCAAGGTCAGATGACGGATCGGGATTACCGAACCTATTGCGAACTCTATCAAGTGCTTTGTGAATTCGTTCCTCCTCCCGACCTTGTCGTATATCTTCGCGCTTCACTCACCACGCTCAGTAAGCGAATTGCAAACCGTGGACGCAATTACGAAGCACGAATTCCGAAAGAATACCTCAGCCGCTTGAACGGACTTTATGAAGAATGGATCAAAATTTTTTCCTTGTGCCCCGTGCTCACCATCCCCGCGGACGACCTCAACTACGTCGAAAACGATGAACATCTTGACTTTATCGTATCCAAAATCAACAACAAGCTTGCTGGAAAAGAGGAAGTTGTCTTCGGCGCCAATGAAACCTGATCAGTTTCACCACGAGACTTCGCTTTATCTTCAGCTTTGCGTCACATCCTCAACATCTCCGAAATGAAGTCATTACGTGGCATCGAAAAAGCAGTGTTCCCAAACCGCCCAAGAACATATATCCTAGCCAAATTAGGTACTTTATCCGCCATTGGATTTCACATTGCTTGCTTCGCTCTTGTGAATCCTGTAAAATCAGACTGAGTCCGTACGTGGAATCGGGCAATAGCATTGCCACTGCCAAGGGAGAGCCCGATGAACATCATCAAAGTCTCATCCGGGTCACGTACTTCAGCTGTCGCAGGTGCGATTGCAGGCGTCGTTCGTGAGCACAACCGCGCAGAAGCTCAAGCGATCGGTGCAGGCGCCGTGAATCAAGCCATTAAGGCTATCGCCATTGCCAGGGGATATCTTCAAGAAGACGGCATTGATGTAATCTGTATCCCGGAGTTCGTCTCCGTTGAAATTGACGGCAAAGAACGTACAGCAATAAAGCTGATCATCGAACCGCGCTGAATTTGTGAATTTCGTAGTGCTTCGAAATTGGGGTTGAAGGTTCTGGCGTTTTTCGGATCGAATGACCGATTCGTTCGAATTCCCCGAGCCATTCAATGCTTAGAATATTCCCATAGATCAACCCTAAACATCGATACTTCCCGGCATACAAACTAGTAATTGTCGCTGATGGAGCCAACCGCTCCGTCGGTTATGAGTGGGGAGCCGCCCCGCTCCGTCACGAAGTGCAGACAAGCTAGAGTGAAAGCGTTGGTAAATCGAGCATGAGGGTTTCCAGCACCATGCGTATGTTACCGAAGCGATGGATCGCATCGATGCTTTCCATCGTTTTCTGCAGGGCATGGAACACTTGATCGGGGTTCAACATGGACGCCAGGCGTTCGATATCATCAACACGGTCCGGGTTCTGTGTCGCTGAAACGGCTCCCGAAGTCCGCACAAGTACATCGCGCCATAGACTCCCCCAACTCACCAACACATCTTCGACGCGTTCACGTAGTAATTGCAAGTCTTTTCCCCGCGTTACCTCTTCCACGTATGCAAAACGCATCGCACGATTTTGCCCCAATAAACTGACGAAATCATCCAGGATCTTTGTGCGTTGATCCAGCAACTCTGGGCTTGCAAGCACGCGCATTGCATATCCTGGCCGCCCCGAGCTTATTTCCGCCAACAAACGAGCATTGTCTTCGCTTTCGCCTCTCTCTACCAGTGCTCGTTCCAATTTTTCACGAGTCGGCGCTCGCAGATTGAACAGTTCACAACGGGAGACTATCGTGGGCAACAAAGATTCGACGGAACGGGCCGTAAGTAAAATAACAACACGGGGCGGCGGTTCTTCCAGAGTTTTTAGCAAGGCATTTGCTGCACTCTCATGCGCTTCATGAAAGCGAAGCAATATCGCAATACGCCACTGTGCCTCGTACGGCGTGAGCGCCAATTCACGCTGTAAGGCGCGGATCTGTTCCACTTTTATGACTGCAGCGCCTTCCTCCGCTTCGACGATGTGTGTGTCGGGAAACGTACCCTCTTGAATCAAACGGCATGTGCGGCAATCCCCACAAGCCGATCCGGGCTGTGCAGCGTTCTGGCAATTCAAGGCTTGCGCGAAACGCAAGGCGAGTGTTCGCCTGCCGATCGAATCCGGACCCGTGAATAA
>DAOUEE010000174.1:0-14845 GCA_034430695.1 Anaerolineales bacterium
TTGCTTCAACCGGTCGGGGACATCATCTGCTTGTTGGAACCATCGCAGCAGGCGATAGAAATTCGCCTGCGGTCGCACGCCGGTCTTCCGCTCTTGGAACACGGCCACCGCCATACCCGCCGCCCGCCGTGCGCAAACGCGGGCGCGGCCTTCCCTGCCCTGACGCCGGGACTCTTCTGCGAGGTCCATTTCTCGTTCGATTTCGGCAAGTATTTCCTGGAATTCCACAATCCCCATGCTACCACAATCAACGAGCCTGGAATCGACAAAGCCGGCGTTTTCAGCGGGAGCGCAACTTCATCAGCACCGATGGTATCATGTAAGGGTTAACATGGTTGACACGAGTCCGGGAGGCGCGAATGCGGTTCGAAGGTAAAGTTGCATTGGTAACGGGTTCGGGAAGAGGAATCGGGCGAACGATCGCGCTGCGATTTGCAGAAGAGGGCGCAGATCTCGCGGTTAATTTCTTTCGCAATCGAGATCCGGCCGAAGAGACGGCCGAAGCCATCCGCGCCCTGGGTCGTAAAGCCATCGTCGTGAAAGCCAACATCGGCGAGATCGAAGGGATCGACCAGCTCTTCGATGCCGTCGAAGCGAAATACGGCGGATTGGACATCTTCGTCTCGAACGCCGCATCGGGGTACAACCGGCCGGTTCTGCAGCAAAAACCGAAAGGCTGGGACTGGACGATGAACATCAACGCCCGCGCCCTGCTCTTCGGCGGCCAACGCGCCGCGCCGCTGATGGAATCCCGGGGCGGCGGGCACATCGTCGCCATCAGCAGCCCCGGCTCGTTCCGCGTGCTGCCGGACTACGTCGTCGTCGGCGCCAGCAAAGCCGCCCTCGAAGCCTTGACGCGTTATCTGGCTGTTGAGCTTTCCCCGTTGGGGATCGTGGTCAATGCCGTTTCACCCGGCATCGTCGAGACCGACGCCTTGCAGCATTTCGACGTGCTCAAAGATCACACCGTCATCCCGCAGGCGATCGAAGCGACGCCCGCCGGCCGGCTGGTATCGCCGGAAGACATCGCCGGATTGGTCGCATTTCTGTGCAGCGAAGAAGCCAGCATGATCCGCGGTCAGGTCATCCTGATCGACGGCGGATCGACGCTGCCCGTCCATGGGGTTAAATTCGAACTGCCGGAAGATTGAAACCCGCAGTGGTTTTACAGCGATACTGCGGACGTATCCCTGGAGATGTGTTCCAGAAACTCGTTGCGCGTGAGTTCGTTCGTTTGGAACGAACCCGTCATCGCGCTGGTGACCATGCGCGCACTGGATTTTTTCACGCCGCGGATCTTCGAGCACAAATGCAGACCTTCCACCACCACGGCGACCCCCTGGGGATGGATGGCGGCTTCGAGGAAATCCGCGATCTGCCGCGTCATACGCTCCTGCACCTGCAGGCGGCGGGCGAACAGGTCCACCACGCGGGGAATTTTCGATAGGCCAATCACTTTATCCGTCGGAAGATAGGCGACGTGCGCCCGTCCGAGGAAGGGAAGCAGGTGATGCTCGCACATCGAATAGTATTCGATGTCCTTGACGATGACCATCTGGTCGTATTCGACGTCGAACACGGCATCGTTGATCAGGGCATACGGATCGACGCGATACCCCGCCAGGAGTTCGTCCCACATGCGCGCCACGCGTTCCGGCGTGCGTTCCAAACCCTCCCGACAGGCGTCTTCGCCGAAAGCGGTGAGCAGCGTTCGCACCGCTTCTTCGATTTCCGGTTTGGCAATTCCGACTCCACTCAATAATTCAGCAGCAGCCTCGATATCGTGCATGGGATCCTCCCGAATATACCTACGCTGAATACTACCACAACTGGCGGCCACCAAACGGCGGTACAATATCGTCCGAGGCCACCCGCATTCAGACGATCAAACGGAGAAGTCGATGGAAGAAGATCGCATCCTGATCAAAGACCTGCTCCTGCGCGGCATCATCGGCATCAACGATTGGGAGCGCGAGAAGCGCCAGGACATCCTGATCAACGTCACGCTCTTCGGCGACCTGCGGCCGGCCGGCGAGAGCGACGAGATCACCGACGCGATCAATTACCGCACGATCACCAAGCAGATCGTCCAACACGTCGAGACGAGCGAGCGCTTCACCGTCGAAGCGCTGGCAGCCGACGTCGCCCGCATCTGTCTCGAAGCGGCCGGCGTGGAGCGCGTCCGCGTGCGCCTCGAAAAACCAGGCGCCTTGCGATTCGCCCGCTCCGTCGGAGTCGAGATCGAACGGCGGCGCGGCGATTTTCCCTCGCCGTAAGCGATCATTGAGAGACGATCAACGCTGCATGCTCTCAAGATTGGAGTTCATCGATGCCAGAGGACAATGATTTCGACCGCATCATCGACCGCCGCGGGACGGGCAGTTGGAAGTGGTACAAAGCGGATGCCGAAGACGTCATCCCCCTCGGGGTGGCGGACATGGATTTCGCTTCGCCGCCGGCGGTCCTCGATGCGCTGCGGGCGCGGATCGATCACGGGGTCTTCGGCTACAGCTACCCCACACAAGAACTCACAGCGACCATCCTGTCACGTTTGGAGCAGAATTACGCCTGGGAAATCGATGAAGAATGGATCGTCTGGCTGCCAGGTTTGGTGCCCGGCTTGAACGCCGCCTGCCGCGCCGCCGGTGAGGTAGGCGACCAGGTACTCAGCGCAGTGCCGGTCTACCCGCCGTTTTTGACCGCACCGAAAAACATGCGGCGCGAACTGCGCACCGCGCCGCTGCAGTCGGATGGAGAGAGCTGGACTTTCGACTTCGAAGCGCTCGAAGCGGCGATCACGCCGAAAACGAAACTGTTCATGCTTTGTAACCCCCACAACCCCGTCGGCCGGGCATTTTCCCGCCAGGAATTGGAGGTGCTCGCCGAATTCTGCCTGCGCCACGAACTCGTCATCTGCGCCGACGAGATTCACTGTGAATTGATCCTCGAGCCGGGCGTCGAACACCTCCCCATCGCCATGCTGAGTCCCGAAGTCGCCGCACACACGCTCACGTTCATGTCCCCCAGCAAGACGTTCAACCTGGCCGGGATCGGCGTGGCTTTCGCCATCATTCCGGACGACGACCTGCGGCTGACATTCAAGAAAGCGATCGCCGGGATCGTACCGCACGTAAACGCACTCGGATACACCGCCTGTTTGGCCGCCTATCGAGACAGTACGCCGTGGCATCACGCCTTACTCGAATATTTACGCGGCAACCGGGATCTCGTGATCGAGGCAATCAACGCTGCGCCGGGCCTATCCACGACCCCCGTCGAGGCCACCTACCTGGCCTGGATCGATACCCGCGCGGCGGAAATCGAAAATCCGGGCGAATTCTTCCTGCAGGCCGGCGTACACATGTGGGACGGCGTCGATTTCGATGGACCCGGATTCATCCGCCTCAACTTCGGCCTGCCGCGCCCGCGCCTGCGCGAGGCTCTGCGGCGCATCCGGACGGCGATGCAGGACCGTTCGAAATAAGGCTTCGTTTCTATGACCAAGAAAGCCTTCGTCTCCCTGGGATCGAACATCGAACCCGAGAAAAATCTGCCCCTGGCCGTCGAACGCCTGGCGAAGATCGGCGAGATCCTCGCCGTCTCCATGGTCTATCAGAACCCGGCCGTCGGCCCAACGCCGCAGCCCGACTTCCTCAACGCGGCGGTCTTGATCGATACGGATCTCGAACCGCTGGAAATCTGGGCGGAACTGCGGGAGATCGAAGCTGCGCTGGGACGCGTGCGGAGCGATGATAAGTACGCCCCGCGCCAGATCGACCTGGATTTGTGCCTGTTGGGAGATTGGGTATTCGAGAGCCGCGAACTCACGCTGCCCGATCCCGGACTGCTCCTGCGCCCGCACCTGATCGTCCCCATGGCGGAGTTAGCGCCCGATTTCCGCCACCCGCTCTCGGGCGAAAGCCTGGCACAGATCGCAGATCGGCTGAGGATGGATGCGCAGCTCACACCCCGGCCGGACGTCGCCCTGAAAGTAAACCCTCCTCGTTGATCGGGCATCAGTTAAATAAGGAACACCGACATAAAATCTGTCGGTGATACTTCCTTGCTTGTAAAAATGATTAATGCTCAAACACTCACTCGCGATTGAACTCCGTCACCGCCTCGGCGATCGCCCGGCGCACGCGCTCGTCCGGGATTTGATCCACATCATGATACGTACGTTCGCCGAATACGATCTCCAGCATCCCATCGGGCGAGGTGCGGAAATCGAAGTGTGTGTCAAACAAATCCGCATGTTCAGCCAGTTTCGACTTGACCCTTTCCTCGATCTGTTCGCTGCTGAACGAGGCTTGCCGATCGGCCTCACCCTGTGGATCCCGATTGGGTTTAACGACAAACCGCGTGCCGCTTTCGTGGAGCACGAACCGTCTTCCGTGCAGGAAGTAACGCACGCCGAACGCAATTCCGGCCGCAAGCAGGACACCGACAACGAGTACGACAATATCCGCTGCGTTCATCCCCGACTCCCTCTAAACCGATTAGATATTTACACCCCGACCAATATCGCCCGCGCCGGTGCGCCGTCGCTGCCAACCAGCTTGAGCGGCAGGCAGTGCAGGGTGTAGCGGCCTTGTTCTACCCCGCTGAGATCCAAACCCTCGATGATCACCACTCCGTTTCCAAGCAGGATGCGGTGCGTCTCGCGGCTGTGACCGAAGGGCGCAATGGATAGATAATCGATGCCCACCAACTGCACGTTTTTCTTCACCAGCCAGGCCGCACCGCTGGCGTCTATCGCGGTGAAATCCTCCCGAAACGTTCGCTCTCGCGGCCAAAATTTCGAATTGCGCGTCTTGAACAGCACGCGTTTGGTCCTCGGTGGGATGTTCGCCTTTTCGAGAGTCCCTTCATCGATCACCTTGGCTCTGGGTAGATCGACCACGTACGCTCGCCCGATGAGCGCGCGCAGGGGTAGATTTTGGGTACCGTCGCCGCCTTCGAGAAAGTGAATCGGTGCGTCGACGTGGGTGCCGAGATGCACGCTGCTCGACAGTCTAGAGACATTAGCGTTGGCGCCTTTGGAGATGAACTCGACGCGCTCGAGTTCCAGCGGTGTATCACCCGGCCAGGTCGGCATCCCGGGTTCGATGGGGGCAGAAACGTCGTAGATTTGCATGTTTACCTCCGTTCCTTCTGATTATAGATTCGACTCGCAGTTAATGCACGCGCTATAATCAAAGCCTCGGAGGAGGATTCCACATGACCGATTACCAGATCATCGACGCCGCCATCGAAGCACAGTTCGATCAGACACTTGCCGAGCTGGGCCAGTTTTGCGCACATCCCAGCGTATCGGCACAGGGACTCGGAATGATGGAATGCGCTCAATTCGTCCGGCAGATGCTCGAGAAACGCGGCTTCCAAAGCGAAATCCTGCCCAGCGCAGGGTTTCCCGTCGTGGTCGCCGAACGCTCCGGCCACTCGGAACGCACCCTGCTCTTCTACAACCATTACGACGTGCAGCCGCCGGAACCGCTCGAGCTGTGGGAAACGCCGCCTTTCGAAGCGGACATCCGCGAGGGGAAAATGTACGCCCGCGGCGTCAGCGACGACAAAGGTCAAATCATGGGCCGCCTGGCTGCGATCGACGCGCTGCTTTCGATCGACGACGAACTGCCCTGCAAGGTCAAATTCGTGGTCGAAGGCGAGGAGGAAATCGGCAGCCCCAACCTGCCCGCCTTCGTCGAAACCCACGCCGACCGCCTGGCCGCCGACGCCTGCATCTGGGAGTTCGGCGGCGTCAACCATGAGGGGACGCCCGTTCAGGTTGCGGGTCTGCGAGGAATCTGCTACGTCGAACTGAGCGTACAAACCGCCAGCCGCGACGCCCACTCCGGCACGGGCGGATCGATCTTCCCCAACGCCGCCTGGCGCCTGACCTGGGCTTTGAACTCACTCAAAGACCGCGACGAACACATCCGCATCCCCGGTTTCTACGATCGGGTAGTCCCACCCAGCGAGCGTGACCTCGAACTGCTGCAAGCACTTCCCGATTCGGCGGAAGAATACCGCTCGCGCTACGAACTGGATGGTTTCATCAAAGGATTGCAGGGCGGATTGGAACTCCATCGCGAAAGCATCTTCAGCCCCACCTGCACCATCTGCGGTCTCACCTCCGGCTATCAGGGTCCCGGCTCGAAGACCGTGCTTCCCGCCAGGGCAAGCGCCAAAGTCGATTTCCGCCTGGTTCCCGATCAGGACCCGGACGAAGTCGTGCTGCACTTGCGTAACCATCTGGATGAGCAGGGTTTCGATGACGTGGAAATCACCTACCTCGGCGGCGAACCGCCCGCACGCACGCCGCTGGACGACGAATTCCTCGGGCTTGTCGTCGAAAGCGCCCGTCCGGTGTACGGCGTCCCTCAAGTCGTCGTGCCCATGTCCGGCGGCTCGGGCCCCAATCATCCTTTCATTCACACGTTGAAATTGCCCGTCGCTACCGCCGGGATCAGCTATCCGGGATCACAGGTCCACAGCCCGAACGAGAACATCGATCTGGAATGCTTCCACAAGGGTGTCCGTCACCTGGCGCGCATCGTGGCGGAATTCTCCAAGAATGGATGACGAATCCTTGTAGGCGCTTCGTGTATGGACTATAATCGTCCTGAAATCGGGGCGTAGCGCAGCCCGGGTAGCGCACCTGCATGGGGTGCAGGGGGTCGGCGGTTCAAATCCGCCCGCCCCGACTGACGACCGCCGGCGTATAACCGGCGGTCTATTCCATTCGGTAAGCCGATTGAAGTGCCGCCGTCCATCTCAACCCCCTATTCGCTAAATACCCCCAGAGATGCGATAGAATGTTCAGAAGGATCCCGAGCTCCATCAACTTATACGAGCATGAATTCCGAACCGGTTATCGAGGAGGTAGAGGTGAAAGACACAGTTTCTGTACGATGGACTGGCAAGCGCCAGTTCATCGGCACCGACAGCGGTAAACACTCCGTGGTGATTTCCTCCCACGACAAGGACAACAATACGGGTGTAAAGCCCTCCGAATTGCTTCTGCTCGCCATCGGCGCCTGCAGCGCATACGACGTGGTTGCGATCCTGGAGAAGAAACGCTACGAGCTCAAGAACGTAGAGGTCCGCGTTCAAGCGTCTCAGGAAACCGATCCACCGCACACGTTCCGTAAAATCCACTTGATCTACGAGGTCGCTGCAGAAGGTCTCAAGCAGAAGGACGTGGAACAAGCGGCGAGTCTTTCGTTGGAGAAATATTGCTCGGTGGCGGCAACCGTGAGCAGCGAGGCGGAGATCACACACGAAGTTATCGTGCATCAGTGAAATACTGAACCACCTGGATGTTGTAGTTTCGATTAAGAGAACGGTCAATTCTGGAGGTTGAGGATGGATGGGTTACAAACCGTCGCAAATTTGATGGCACTCTCGGCCCGCACGGCACCGAAATCCGCCGGAGAGGACTTCGTGGTCATCGAGATCGTCGAAGGCAAGGACATCCAGCGCCTGGGGCAGGAGATGATCGCCTACGGCAAAGAAAGCGGAAAACAGAACTTCGATCGCGACGGCGCAAACGTGATTCAATCGGAGGCGGTGGTGCTGATCGGCCTGAAGGACGCCGACACACTGGGATTGAACTGCGCCGCCTGCGGCGAGGAAGTCTGTCTCCTGCCGAACACAACGGACGGTGAATTCCAGGGACCGCAGTGCGCGCTGCGCATTCTCGACATGGGCATCGCCCTCGGTTCGGCGGTTAAGATGGCGGGCTTGATGAACGTCGACAACCGCATCATGTACCGCGTCGGTGTGGTGGCGCGCAAGATCGGAATGATCGATGCGGATTTCGTGATGGGCATTCCGCTCTCGGCGACCGGCAAGAGCCCCTATTACGATCGCGCCCCAAAACCGAGTTAACCACGGGCGTTTCAATCTTCGCTCGTCGACAAAGTTTCCCCGGCCATGGCTTCCAAAACGCCGATCACCGCCGAATTGTCCAGCTCGCGCATCCCCGATTGAAGCATGGCCTCGTAGAGCTGCATGATCCCGGACGTGGCCGGCAGGGGCATGCCGTAGGTTCGAGCCGTGTCCAACACGATTCCCAGGTCCTTGTGCTGCATGTAGGCCTTGAATCCCGGGCGGCGCTCGCCGGCGAACAGGCGTTGGGGCTTGTTTTCTAACGTCCAGCAACCCGCAGCCCCGCTGCGAATCGCCTCCACGACCCTTTGCGGATCGACTCCGGTCTTCTGCGCCAGAAGCAGCAGTTCCCCCATGGCAACCATCTGCGCCGCGACCATGATCTGATTGCAGGCTTTGGCCACCTGGCCTGCACCGCTCTCCCCGACGTACGTGATGGTTTTCCCGATGGTCCTTAAAACCGGCAGGACGGCGTCGAACGCCTCCCGTTTCCCGCCGACCATGATGGCCAACGTACCGGCCTGGGCGCCGACGTCGCCGCCGGATACCGGTGCATCCAAGGCAGCGGCGCCGGCCTCCGCGAAACGCTGGGCGATGTTCCGCGCCGTTTCCGGTTTGATCGTGCTGTTATCGATGAAGATCATGCCCTCGTGGGCGCCCTCGAGAATGCCGTCCGGACCCAAAGCCACCTGCTCGACGTCGGGCGAATCCGGCAGATTGGTGAAGACCACGTCGCTCGCCTGCGCCACTTCCTGCGGAGACATCGCAGCCTGCGCTCCAGCGGCAGCCAGCTCATCCACGGCGTCCCGGCTGCGGTTGTGCACCGTGAGTGGGTAGCCCGCCTCGAGGATGTTGCGCGCCATTGGCTTGCCCATCAATCCCAACCCGATGTAACCGATCCGTTGCTGCATACCCACCTCCAAAAATCCGTTCCCCTCAAACAGGATTGTACAGGAAACGAGAAGACGGAACTGGACGGGAGGCATAGATCCACGATCCATGGTTAACCACTCGAGACGCCAACCGGCGTCTCGAATTGCATCATCAAGTAACAGCCAAGGACGTCGAACGATCCTGGCCAATCCGTCTTGCGAACGACGAACGATCTGGAAGCCTATTCCTCGGACTGCGCCTCTTCTGCAGATTCCTCGGCTTCCCCTTCTTCCTTCACACCACGCAGCGAGGCGGAGGTCTTCTCCAGTTCGACGTTGATCTTGTCGAGTGCGGATTTCAATCCCGTCCGGGCTTTCTCACCGACTTCCCCACTGCGGACGCGCGTCGCCAAATCGTCGACATCCTCGCGCAGCTTCTGCACCTGGGGTTTCTCGCCGATATCCGTGGCGGCCTTCTCGATCGATTCACTCAACTGCCGCAGGCCTTCCTGGATGTCCGTGCTGAGCTTCTTGCGCTGATCGCTTTCCCATGCGGCCTCGATCGTCTCTTTCAAGTTATCCCCCAGACGGCGAAATTCCTGGACGATCTCATTGCTTTTCTTGTCTTCTGCTTTGCCTTCTTCTACTTCCTCTTCCTGTACTTCCTCTTCCATCTTTTCTTCTTTCTTCTTTGCCATGTTGACCTCCCCGAATGATGGTTGTCCGGATACGTTTTCATCTATTCCACTATACGTAGAGTATAACCGAAGCGTTGCAGCCTGGAATACGATTCGCAGCGCAATCTACGTCAACACTTCTTCATGATACGACTTTCATTTCGTGCGCATTCTCTCGACGGATCATGATCAGCAGAAACACGAGCGTTACCGCAGCAATGCCCAATCCGATTAACAGTGCGCCGACATACTGCGGATCAGCCTGCGTGAGAACCGCAGCGCGGATGTCGACCGGTGTGGAAGTAAACAACAAATCCATGTTCGCTACACGCCACAGGCGCGCGTGCTGTAGCAAATCGTGCGCCGTGACACCGAGGACGAGCAGCGAGGCGATTCGAGTCCCCAAGCCCCAACTGCGGGCACGCAGGAAGCGTTCGAGGGCGATGCCGGCCAACACCATCAAGATCACGACGGGCACGATGATGAAGCGCGAGGAAACGCGCTCGGTATTCGCCAACGGGATGGGCAGCAGCGTGATGGGCTGGAAGACTTTCCCCAGCGAGAGCACTGCCATCGCCAACATCGCACCCATCAAACGCCGGTGATCGGCGGAGTCGGCCGTCGAATCACGCAGGGTCATATAAACACCGAAGACTACCAGGATCAGCAGACCCAACGCACCGGTGTAGGTATCGGCCTCCCACCAGCCGAAGGCCGAATACATGCCGTTCAACGCCTGCTCCGGCGGCTTCAAGGTGACGAACGCCGAAAGCATGTCCGTCAGGGAGAAGAAACCGGAGATGAAACTGCGTCCGTCGCCGCCGAACTCCAGCGCCGCGGGAAGGATGCGCGGCAGACTCACCAGCACGCTGAACGCAGTCGCTTTCAGCACCGGCGCCAGGTAGCGGCGCGAGGTGAAGCCCAACAGCAAGAGGAACAACAGGGTCCAATTAACGAAGTGAAAGCCACCGTTCAGGTTGACGCCCAACACCAGCAGCGCCATGTACGTGACCCACTTCCATCCGGCTTCACCTTCGATCAACTCGTAGACCAGCAGCACGAAGTACGGCAGCAGAAAGTAGCTGATCCACATCGAATGGCCGACCGCGATTTGGGCGATGGGGTGGCCGTTCAAACTGAAGAGCAGGAAGACGAACGAGAATGTGACGGCGGACCATTTGAACTTTCGCCGCAGCAGCAGCAATCCGATGAAACCGAGGCTGTACAAGAACAGGCTGTTGAAGAGCACGAACATACCCGGCTCCAGGAAACGCAGCAGGACGATCTGCGGGGAGATGATCGTATCCGGGATGGCCAGAAAGTTCGGGGTCGAAGCCAAATCTGACCCGATGGTCAAGGGCAATTTCCCCGCAAGCAGAGCCTGCCGGAGGAAGTAATAGCGAGGCCCCTCCTGGGTCCAATCGTGGATGTCGAAGGCGATCTTACCCCAATTGAGGAAGAATCCCCAGGCCGCAGCGCCGAACATGTAGAGACCTGCATACCAGATGCGGTTCGTCCAGCGAGTCGTGCGAGCGTGGTCGGTGATGTACAGTGCTGCAATGAAGCGCTCGAAAAAATCCCTCGGCCCATCGATCCATTTTCTGATGCCCTTAGACATGATGCGGCCACCTCCCTCTGGCTTTTATCGTTTCAACTGTGGCTTAGGCTTACGGACGATCTCCGCAGCGCCCCTGCGCGCGCTCACACACCCGCTTCTGTGAGGATGCGTTCCAAGAGGCGCACGGTCAGGGGATGATGGCAATCTCGATAGCGTTCCACGATCGGCCGGATGAGATCTCGCGACCACGCCGTTTCCGCCATCGCCTGCACGATGGGCCGCAAGAATATACCTCGACCGACCTGCTCGATGTAGGCCTCGATCCGGGGCAGGACTTCTTCGTCTCCACTGCGAACCGCCAGGGCGAGATATTGACTGAGTAAAGCATAGTCCTTGCCGTTCGAGAGATCGAAGATCTTTTCGAAATGGCGGCAATGCTCCAGGGGAATCGCACCCATCACGCGGCGCAGGAACAAGTTGATCTGATCCGGGTTCCAATTGCGTACTTCATCGCCGGTCGTAAGGTTTCCCTCGCGATAGGCCGCCACGCACGCATCGACCTCATCGATCAATTTCGATTTCGTCTGCGGCGCATCGTCGGGAAAACCGGGTTTGTAGATCCATTTCTTTACGTCCACCGCTTTGACGGCATCGGGAAGCTGCGCTTTTAAAAACGACAGGAACGCCTTCGTCGACAAGGATTGGAATTTAAAGCTTTCGATGTATTTGCTGATGAACGCATCGAAGCGCTCCCGGCCAACGGCATTCTCCAACGCCTGCAGAAAAGCCTGGCCCTTGTAGTAGGGAATGGAAGAAAATACCTCGTCCGGATCGACGCCGGACATGTCGTAGTTCAACCTGGTGTGCTCCGACTCCATGCCGAAGCGGCGCATGTCGGCGAACATCGAACCGCGCCCCAATTCGATCTTCATCTGGGCGTAGTCCCGGCTTTGCAGGATTTCGTCGATTCGCATCTGCACGTAGGTGGTCCAACCTTCGTTCAACCAAAAATCTTCCCAGGTCGCGTTCGTGATCAGATTGCCCGTCCAGGAATGCGCCATTTCGTGAGTCACCAGGTGGGTGTACGAGCGATTGCCCACGATGACGGTTGGCGTGAGGAACGTCAGACGCGGGTTTTCCATGCCGCCGTAAGGAAATGAAGGCGGCATGACGAGAAGATCGTAACGCTCCCATTCGTACGGCCCGAGCATTTTTTCCGCTTCGATCAATTTATTCTCGGTCTCCGCGAATTCCCAGGCCGCCTCCTCGACGATCTCCGCTTCGGCGTAAATACGACAGCGCGGCCCCAGCTCCCGCGAGCTTAGATTTCCCACGGCAAGCGCAAACAGATACGAGGGAATGGGCTGCGGCATCTCGAAACGACAGCGGTTCAAGTCTCCTTCGGTCTGGATCGTCTGCGGTGCGGCAGCCATCACGGCGATCATCGGGCGCGGCACGACGACTTCGGCGCTGTAGGTGAATCGGTTGGAGGGAGAATCCTGGCAGGGAAAAATACTGCGCGCGTTGATCGCCTGGCATTGACTGAAGAGGTAGGGATGTTCGCCGCCCAACGTCTGCTGCGGGCTGAGCCATTGCAGCGCGTCCGCCTGCGGATCGGTGACGAAGTCGATCACGAACGAGCAGATCCCTTTAAGTCTTTTGAGGTGCAAACGTTGGCCGCGGATCGGATCCTGCTTGTCCATCTCCCAATCAAGGTCTTTCCCATCGGCGTGAATGCGTACGATCTGCACCTTGCGGTTATCGAGGTACAGCGACCCTTTTAACGTTTTGTCCAGGTGATAGACCGCCTGTCCCTGTATGGTCTTCGAAGGGAATTCTACGTTGAGTTTGAAATCGATGTGTTTGATTTTCGCTTGTTGGGGTTTGACGTACGAATGCGGATCATAAGCTGCCATGCTGGACTTCCTCGCAAGAATCGTAGTCGCGGACAGATAGAGAATATCACACCGCACCGCAGAAGGTAAATGGTCTTCCCGGCATGTATGCAAGCAATGACGGTCGCGTTTCGAACTTCGGCTCAGCCGGCGCGACGAAAACGACGAATCGTACGTAGATAGAACTAGAAAGAAACGTATTCCGCAGCTCTTGGAATATCATATACGAGAGGAGATTTTTCATGGATAATCGCACGAAACAATACCGAATAAATTCGTTGATCGGTGCAGTATTGATCGGGCTGGGTGCAATATTGCTGCTTGGAGATATCTTCAACGTTCGATTGGGATTTTTCCTGTGGCCCTTCTTCATCATCGTTCCGGGACTGGCGTTTTTCTACTTCATGGCACAAGGCGGGAAGAATGCCGCTCCGCTGGCGATTCCCGGCAGCATCATCACCACGACAGGCCTGCTTCTCCTGTATCAGAGCGTCACCAATCACTGGGAAAGTTGGGCGTATGCCTGGGCGCTGATATTCCCCACGTCCGTCGGTATCGGCTTGTACATTTCCGGTCTCAGGGGAGAGAACGAAGCCATGCGCCGCACAGGACAGGGATTCATCCGGGTGGGATTGATCCTATTGATTCTCGGTGGGCTGTTCTTCGAAATGATATTCCATATCAGCGGCGCCAGAACCCAACGGGTCATCTGGCCGGCAATACTCATCGCTGCCGGACTCTACATGGTCGCAGAGCAGTTGGGCCTGATCCCGACTCGGAAAGCATCGGTTTCGACTGAGATCAAAGAAATCGAGGAAGAGGAATAGAAAATGGAAAAAGAAAGGACATTCCGTTACCGTTCGTTGTTTTGGCCGATCGTATTCATCGGCGTCGGTCTGCTCTGGCTGTTGGCGAATCTCAATCTCATTCCCAGGGAAGGCTGGCTGACACTGCTCCGATTTTGGCCCATATTCCTGATCGCCATCGGTCTGGATATCATGGTCGGGCGTCAATCACGGCTTATCGGAGGAGCGATCGGCGTCAGCGTCGTCGCTCTGGCGCTCGTACTGTCACTCGCAGGTCCCGAGATGGGATTTGTCCCCTCAACCAGTGTCACGACGGACATCGTCGCCGAACCGTTGGGCGCCGCCGAAACAGCGCAGATCGACCTCGATCTGAGTCTCGGCGAAACCACAATCAAGGCGCTGGAAGATTCTACCAACCTGCTGGAAGCAGAAATCACCCATCTCGGCGATCTGGAATTCTCCGTTCGCGGCGAGCAGGAGAAAATCGTCCGCTTGAGCGAACGGGAGCACAATCTGGGTTTCGATTGGTTCGACATCTTCGAGGATCATAATCTACGCTGGGATGTCGCGCTGTCGCCTGCGGTTCCGCTGAACGTCAGCATCGACGGCGGCGTTGGGGAATCCACACTCGACTTCAGTCAACTCGAGATCATCAATCTCAAGATCGACAGCGGCGTCGGCGATATGACCATCACCCTGCCGGCGACCGGTTCGAAATATACGGTGGACGTTGAGGTCGGCGTCGGGCGTGTGGAACTGCGCCTCGAAGACGGCATCGATGCGGCTCTCGACATCGAAGGCGGTGTCGGTGACACCATCATCGTCGTTCCGCCGGGAGTCGGCGTGAAACTGATCGGTGAAATCGGCGTGGGCAACATCAACGTCCCCGGTTCGTACAGCCACACGAGCACCGATGAAGACCGCGTCGTCGGCGAAAGCGGAGTCTGGGAATCATCGAATTTCGATGACGCCGCGCACAGGATAACGATCACATTCAACGGTGGCGTGGGTAACCTCACCCTGCGTTGAACATCCGCGTAAAAACGAACGATTGGTTCTACCAAAACGAAATGAGTGCCCGTTCGATACCTGTCCGGGCACTCATCGTGCATTCTTTGGCTATGCGCAAATCTACCGTTCGCGG
>DAOUEE010000175.1:0-3112 GCA_034430695.1 Anaerolineales bacterium
CTCATGTATACATCGAAACATGAGCAGCGCAACATCATCCCGTGCAGGCAGTCCTTGGCGATGGATCTCCAATCCCGAAATAAGCGTGCGGATCTGATCCACTGCACGTGCAGGATGTGTGGCGTAAATTATATCGGATAGGCCCTGCAGGCCAAGTACCTTTCCCTGCGGGTCCTCGGCTTCCGTCACTCCATCCGAGTAGACCAGAACCAGATCACCCGGATGAAGGGAGACCGTTCTATTTTCGTACGGATACCTGGAGTCGATGCCCAGCGGAATACCCGTAGCGGGTAAGAATTCGACTTCTGCATTCTCGTTTCGCCAGAGAAGCGCATCGACATGTCCCGCCGAAGCGTACTCGAAGGACCTTTCTCGCTGCAGACAACGCAAAACGATCGCGGTCACGAAAGTATCCGCGCGCGCCAGATCCTGGTAAATATAGCCCCCGATTTTCTTCATCAATTCCGCCGGCTTTTCACAAAACGGAGCATGACCCCGAAACGTGCCGTGTACGATGGAAGTCAAGATCGCAGCCGGAATGCCTTTTCCGGCGACGTCTGCAAGGATCATGATCGGATCGCCGTCCTGGTTTCTGGAAGAGGCGTAAATATCACCGCCGACGTGTCTCGCCGGCTGCAGGTATACGGCGATATCGACGCCGTGGATTTCAGGCAACTCATCCGGCAGCAAACTCGCTTGAATCCGGGCAGCGACTTCCAATTCGCGTTCGATTCGCTGTCGCTCCTCCCAGACCATCCTCGAACGCATGGATTCGATGATCGAACAAACACGATCCGCAGCCGAGGCAAGAAGCTGGATGTCGTTGGCCGTAAAGCGACCGGGCAGCGCATCGATAAAACCCATCATGCCATTCGTCTGCCCGTCGAAAGTCAGGCGGGCAGCCAGAAAATCGCCACAATCAACAAGCTTCGAATCGGCGCGCACGAGAGAATCCTTCAATTCTCGCTTACTCACAGGGCCCGCCGAATCTTCGATCAATGCCAGCAGCAGATCCGCATCTGGAAGATCTTGCCCGGAAGCGGTCAGAGTGCGTATCTCCCCCTCCTCGCACAGAACGATGAAGACATCCTCGACGAAAATGACTTTTTTTAGCAGGGCGATGATCGCTTCCATCAAATCGAGCAGATCGACAGCCCGACTGACGATGTGTGTAAATTCGTAAAAAAAAGAAAGCCGATCCCAGGCACCGACCAACGCCTCCGTCAGGCTTTTTCCGAGATGCTCCTCTCGAAGACCAAACGAAAGGGTTTCCATCCAGGTCTCCAGCAGCGACCGATACGATTCCACCTCATCGGCCTTCGACCAGGCTACGAACCGGAGCTGCTCGGTTTCCTGCGCTGAGGACTGTACGACCCACCACTGGCGGCCGCGATATGTGTATCCGTCTACTTCAAATCCCTTGTCTACCGCGTCTTGTACCTCAACCGGCAATTTCGTCCGCCTGTCGAATCCCAAGATCTGGCGACCGTCCATGAAACACGCAATGCCGCCGCCCGTCAAGCCGGACCAGGTTTTCCGGATCTCAGCCAGGATGTCAGACAGCTTCCCATCCATGGGGTATACTGTATCTCACTCAATGACTTGAAGCAACTTTTCAGCGATGATTGCATCTAATGGATAAAGAGAACCCAGCCAGCATTGAAGCACTGCAAACAGGCGACCGTGAGGCGTACGCGCGGATGGTCGAATTGTATTCACCCAAGATATATCGCCTCGTACTGCGCATGGTCGACGATCCGCTCGAAGCGGAGGACATTTTGCAGGAAACTTTCCTGAACGCTTTCCGAGCCATTCAAAAATTCGAGGGACGCTCTAGCTTGGGCACCTGGCTCTATCGTATCGCCACCAACCAGGCGCTGATGCACCTTCGCAAACGGAGTCCGACTCTCGTTTCGGTCGATGAACCGATCCCCGGCCTGGACGACCCGGATCAAATGCGGGAGCTCGTCGACTGGTGTTGCCTTCCCGAAGAAGAGTTCATGACCACAGAAACGCAGGCGAAGCTCAAGGAGGCGATCCAAGGTTTGACGCCCGCGCTGAAAACGGTTTTTATCCTACGCGATCTGCATCATTTGACGACGCGGGAGACTGCGCAGATCCTCGATATATCCGAATCCGCCGTTAAGACCCGCTTGTTGCGCGCCAGACTCCAACTGCGCGATGCACTTTCGTCTTATTTTACAGAACTAGTGAAAGAGACGGACAATGACTGAACACGAATCTTGCCGGGAACTTCTACAGGGTTTATCCGCATACATCGACAATGAAGCCAGCGAAAACATCTGCCGGGAAATCGAACGCCATCTCGAAGAGTGCGACAATTGCCGGATCATGCTGGATACGACGCGGAAAACCATTTCTTTGTATCAGACCATTGACAGGGCGGATCAGATGCCAAGCGGCATCGAAGAACGTCTGCTGAAAACCTTGCACATCGACGACGCCTGGCCGGGCACTGGCGACGATGCCTCGATCGAAACATCGTGATCCGGATATAGAAACGTCTATGGCGAAGAAGACCGAACGAAAGAAGCGGAAGAAACGATCGGGAATCAAAGAACCCAGGCCTGGAACCCGATGCCCGATTTGCGCCGAAGGTATCCTGGTGTATGACTCGTGTTTGCGTTTATATTGTACGCACTGCCGGAGTTCCTTCGCAGGAGCCTTTACCTGATGACGCTCGTCCCTTCCCGTAGGGAAGGACGCTCTCCTTCGACATCAGTGGCATACAAACGATAAGACCCGATTTACCTGGCGACTCTACAAATTAGGAGAATCGCGATGGACGTAAAAGTGACCTGGAGTAATGGATTGACGTTCACCGGGACTGCGGAAAGTGGTTTTTCCGTTCCATTGGGAGGGGATCCGTCTGTGGGAGGGAACGACGATGGTTTTCGGCCCCTGGAGCTCTTCACCATCGGTCTCGCGGGATGCACGGCCATGGACGTCATCTCCATTCTGCAAAAGAAACGTCAAAAAGTCGCTCAATTTGAAGTCCGCATCCACGCGGAACGCGCCGAGGCGCACCCGAAAACCTTCACGGACGTTCACATCGAATACCTCGTCACGGGGGAAAACGTCGAGGAAGCCG
>DAOUEE010000176.1:0-57282 GCA_034430695.1 Anaerolineales bacterium
GAATAATACCCGGGACTAAAAGATATGATGATTTTTTAAGGTATTCTCTCCAATCGAATCTCAGAGGCGCGCTTGATAGATGTCGCCGGAAAGATAAATACACAATGAGCGCCAAGCTGCATATGATCAACCAACGAAGCCAGCCGTATAATCGATTTATCTTCCCAAGATAGAGATCTAGCGGAGTTTTGTATGCATCTTGTGCAATTCTCTCGAACAACGAATTGATGAGAGGGATTGATTCACCTTGGTAAGCATCTCGAACGACTGTTTGCGCGAAGGGCAATAGGAACGATTTAAGAAACAGCAATTCGATCGTGACAAACAAGAATAGAGCTATCAAGATGCCCATTATAGTCTTTTGAAGTCCACTCGTTGCTTTCCATCTTTGTCGAAGCGAAAGCCACTTTTCTGCTACACTTTTTTGCCCCTTACAATGGGAATCATCTGTAGCAAGTATGTGATTATTAAATGCGTCGAAACCTCGCAGGCTCAAGGCAATACACAGAACGGAAAAAGACATAAATGGAATATCCTTCGGATTGATGAAAGCATGTCCCCAAAGGAGTGGTTGTGTCATAAGCAATGTTGTTGTGAAAAGTGCAGGAATTCGGGTTATGAAACGCTTGGATAAGTAATAAAACGAAAGAACACCAACCTGGAAAGCGATGAAATTGATGATTTTCCACACATAAACGATTTGTACATCAAATGGCAATGAATTTACGAAAGCCGAGACCAGACCGACGAGCATCCAATAGAACGGCCCATAATACTTGCGATTGCCCCCCTCCCAAAGAAAATCATCGGACCCTTGGTACGCTTTTAGTGCGGCCTCACCATAGGATATATCTTTATATTCGTCCCATGAAAGACCATAGTCATCTGCGACAAGAATTCCAATCGTTATAGACATTAGAAATAGCAGCAGGACAGTGGTATCAAGCTTAATTAATCTTTTTAGGAGCCTAATTGCCAAATCAACCTCCCCAGGAGTATGGACATTATTCTACATTAAACATCAATCCGAGCGGAAATGATTTAATAGAATGATACATATACCTATTCAATCGGTACAGATTAATCGTGAAATCCGAACTCTAATCAGGGGTTATATAATCGCTAATCAATAAACCCGTGCCGCTGCATGCAGTCGAGCAAAGCGATGTTGGCCTTGATGTATTTCGCCCGTGCCCGCTTCTCCTGCTCGAAGGCCTGCTGCATCTCCCCAAAGTAGCCGGGCGGAACCGTGTCCTGCTCATCCGTGATGTCCCAGGGAATCTTGACCATGAACTCCCGCGTGGCTTCGGAAGCCCGAACCCACTCGTTGATCGACTGGCGCAGTTCGTCGGCAGCCTTCTGGCATGGTTCGGTACTCAAGATGACCCTTCCTCACACTCGAACCAGGCCGTCATGGCAGCGATGTATTCTTCCCGCGCTTTCGCTTCTCGCTCGAAAGCCGCGTCCATCTCCTCGAGATATTCCGGCGGCTTTGGTTCGATCGCTTCCTCCGGCTCGAGAGGCTTGTCGACCATGAAACGACGGACTTCCTCGGTTGCGATCTCCCACGCTTGCGCAGCCCGCATCGCCCGGTCCTTTTCATCTTCGCAAGGTCCATCGCCCATGAATTGCCCTCCGTGTCGCTCGAACCTTAATATAGCTTTTTTTGCGAGAATCTGAAAATCACCCGCTAGTAGGATGCGGCGGAAATCATTCGACTCAATGAGTACACTGACGTTCTTTCATTTTGGAATCGGATCGAGACGTGGCCGATAGAAGCGAAGCGCTTCGTCGATGTGTCGCATGACACCGTCCAAGATGTAATAAGCCTGACCTTTCATTGTGGCGACAATCCCTTTACAATAGGGATTCTGAATTCAAGTAAGGAGAACGATGCACACGATGAACGTATTCCACACAGATTTTCTCGCTGCTTTTATTGCAGGAAGCTTGCTCGATTTGCTGCGAACGAAACAAGCCTACCTCGATCCCGGATCAGGAAGCTATCTTCTGCAACTGCTGATCGCAGGTTTGCTCGGAGGAGCGTTCGCTATTCGTGCCTCCTGGGGGAAGATCAAGAATTTCTTCCGCAGGAAATCGAATAGCGAAGAAGAGATCTCCTCCGATGACGAACAGTCATAAGCACGCGGCCTCCTTTCGCGATCCGAGCGGGTTTTTATTCCAACGTAAAGGTACACTCTACCGGCAGGTTAACGAAGTCTACCGGCAGGATTACGACCGCCTGATCGAGTCGGGTTTGTACCAGTCCCTCCTGGAGGATCGGCTCCTCCTGCGCCATGAGGAGGTAGACGTTCCTCCGGCTGAGAAAGCCGGCGCCTATAAAATCATCCAGCCCGAACGGCTGCGATTCGTTTCTTACCCCTACGAATGGTGTTTCGGCCAACTTAAAGACGCGGCACTTACCACCCTGGAAATTCAAAAGCGGGCCATGCAGTTCGACATGTCACTGAAAGACTGCAGCGCCTACAACATCCAATTCCACGACGGACGTCCGGTGTTTATCGACACTCTTTCCTTCGAACAATATCGGGTAGGGGAGCCTTGGACGGCGTACCGCCAATTCTGCCAGCACTTCCTGGCGCCCCTCGCTTTGATGGCGCTTCGGGACATCCGCTTGAACCAACTGCTGCGCGTCTACATCGATGGAATACCCCTCGATCTGGCCAGCAATTTGCTTCCCGGGCGCACGAAACTCAATTTTGGACTGCTCTCTCACATCCACCTGCACGCGGCCAGCCAGAAACACTACGCCGATAAAACGGTGGACAAGAAGTCCGTGACGCGCCGCATGAGCCGCATTTCCTTTCTCGGTCTGATCGACAGCCTCGAACGGTTGGTCAATAAACTGGAATGGGGGACGGTCAAAACCGAATGGGGAGATTATTACGACAGCACGCACAATTACACCGCCACGGCGCTCGAACACAAACGCCGCATCGTTCAGGACTTTATCGAACGCATCCATCCCGGAAACGTCTGGGATCTCGGCGCGAACGTCGGCTATTTCAGCCGCCTGGCCAGCGACGCCCAGATTCCAACGCTTGCCTTCGACATCGATCCCCTGGCCGTAGAGCTGAACTATCGCAGCGTAAAGACAAACGGCGAACGCTGCCTGCTTCCGCTGCTGCTCGATCTCACCAATCCCAGCCCCGACCTGGGTTGGAACAACGAGGAGCGAGAGGCTTTCATCAAGAGAGGTCCCACGGATGCGATCCTCGCCCTCGCCTTGATCCACCACATGGCCATCGCCAACAACGTGCCCCTGGTGATGCTGGCAGAATTCTTCCAGGAATTAGGCTCGTGGCTCGTTCTCGAATTCGTCCCCAAGAGCGACCCGCAGGTCCAACGCCTGCTGGCGACGCGCGAGGATATTTTCCCTGAGTATGCAAAGGAAAGCCTGGAAGAAATCTTCGGGGAATATTTCACGATCGTCGAGAGCGTCAAAGTCAATGAATCCGAGCGAACGATGTACCTCATGCAGCGTAAAATGGGATCCTGAACACCATCGATCGCTAGAAGCCAAAGAGAAATCGAACGGGGTGTCTAGGGAGACACCCCGCTTTTTTTTATCATACTTCCTGATTGAATATAACTCTCCTACGGCAGGTAGTTCCAGGGATTGACCTTGCCGTACTCGTCGTTCATGATCTCGAAGTGAAGATGGGAACCCGTGCTGTTGCCCGTGCTGCCCATCGCGCCGATCACCTGACCCTGGAACACCGCCTGCCCACAGCCCACATTGATGGCGCTCAGGTGCGCGTATAGAGTCTGCCAGCCGTTGCCGTGGTCGATCACGATCACGTAGCCGTATCCCCAATCGTTCCAACCCGAGTAGACGACGACCCCGCTGTCGGAAGCGAAGATGGCGTGGCCGGTACTGCCGGCGATGTCGATGGCCGGATGGATGGAGCTGTAGTCGTACCCCGATAGATAATGCAGTGGCGTCGGCCAGATGAACGTACCCGTCCCAATGGGTCCGTCGTACACCGACCCACACGCACCGGGACCCAAGATACTGGCGACTGCCGGATTGCTGCGCGTGATGCGCGGCGCACTCCAGGTTACGATCTCGCGCTTACCGCCCGGAATGACAAGCAGCGTCCCGGCCTCGATGGGAGGATCGGAGAGATCAATGTCCGGATCGAGATGGTTGCCCGGCCACTCGATCACGTCTTGAGGCGTCGCGCTGTAATATTTCGCCACCGCCGTCAAACCCTCACCCGTACTCCAGGAGTGAAGCACGCCATCGATTGGCGGAACGTTCAGCTCCTGCCCGGGCTGCAACCGGTGGGGGTCGTCCTTCAGAACGTCGAAGTTCGCCCAGAGCAGACTTTCGGGTTTCAAGGCAAATTTCTCTGCGATGCCAAACAAAGTGTCGCCCGGCTGCACCACGTATTTCACGATGTCCATGCGGGGACGATCGCGCAAGACCGTGTGGATATCCGCAGTGCGCGTGATCTCGTGCTCGAGCAGCGGACCTCCGGCGGCGAACGAAGGCAATTCCACGACCTCAGGCACAGAAACGTTTTGCGTGGGCTGCGTTTCGATTTCCTCGCTGGCCTGCTCGGCGGCTACGCTCAATGTACCGAAGCCCATTCTTGCCGCCCAGATACCGGCCGCGATGATGGCCAGGATCGCCGCGTGGCCGGCGATGCGTTTGATCGGCTCGCGTAAGGTAATGCGCGCGATCCCGAGCCACATTTCGAAGCGGCGCTTTGGTCTTACGGCGGACTTCTGTGGGGAATGGTTTTCGTGTTGCGGATCTTCCGTCATGTCTCTACATGCTCCTCGGCGCTAGGCATCTTACCATGCCATTGAGGATCGTCAAGAGAATAACTTATGTATAGCTAAGGCAGAACGTACCAGGGGTTGATGAAGCCGCCTTGATAGCGGACTTCAAAGTGGAGATGGGGTCCGGTGGAGTTGCCCGTCGATCCACCGCCGCCAATCGTCTGGCCTTGATAAACGCTCTGGCCGCAACCGACGCTGACGTAATCGAGGTGCCCATAGAGCGTCAAATATCCGTTGCCGTGATCGATCATCACCATGTTGCCGTACCCGACGGTCGACCAGCCGGCGAAGACGACCACACCGCTGTCTGCGGCCCAGATGGCTGAACCATATCCCGCAGCGATGTCGATCGCCAGATGTCCCGACCAGTAGTCGTTGCCGGAAAGGTAATGGTTCGACGTTGGCCAGATGAAACCGCCAGTCCCGACGGCGCCGCCCGAATAATCGCCGCTGCAGCCGCCTGGTCCGTACGCCGATCCGACGCCGGCCTGCGGCCGGATGGGATCCGGCACCAGCCACTGCCGCAGCGGTCTGGATCCCCCAGGCACGACGAGCCATGCTCCCGGATCGATGTCCGGGTTGGACGGATCGAGGCGATTTCCCGGCCATTCCAGAATCGCCAGCGGCTCGACGCCAAACTCATCCGCAACCGCTTCGATATCGTCTCCCTCTTTCCATTGATAGTAGGTGCCGTCCACCGGAAGGATGTTCAACTCTTGACCCGGTTTCAGCAAATGAGGGTCGTCGTTGAGGACTTCATAGTTGCCCCACAACAGCGTCTCGGGTTTGATCCCGTATTTTTTAGCGATACTGAACACCGCGTCACCGCTTTGGACGGTGTAGCGCAGGATTTCGACTCGCGAACGCTTCGAGATCTGTGTAGACGGTTCAACGCGGCGGGATAGTACGTTTTCGACTTGATTCGTATTGAAAGCCGGCAAGATCAGCTCGTCATCCAACGCGGTTTCCGTGTAGACTTCTTCCGGGGTTTCCACTTCCACTTCGGCGGCCTGTGCGACATTGATGTTCAACCATATCGTCACGACGGCAGCAAGCGTGCCGGCGAGGCCCAATGCAATTGGCGCGGCTTTCTTCAGAGAAGACTGGAACTGCGTTCGGACGGAGGTGGCCATGCTTAGAAGGAGTCCTCCGTCAGGGTTTCAACGAATTCCATGTTGTTTTCGGTGTGCGCAATGCGGTTGATGATCGCTTCGGTCGCCATGCCCATGTCCAACCCGGCGCCGTTGGGAGGCGGCGCCAGCATTTGGGAGAACATGCGCCGCATCAACCACACACGTTGGGTGATATCCGGGCCCAGGAGCAACTCTTCCCGGCGTGTCGAGGAGCGGTCGATGTCGAATGCGGGGAATATGCGTCGTTCTTGCAGCCGGCGGGATAGATGAAGTTCCATGTTGCCCGTGCCTTTAAACTCCTCGTAAACCACATCATCCATGCGCGATCCTGTATCCACCAGGCACGTGGCGATGATCGTCAGGGATCCCCCTTCTTCGATGTTACGTGCCGCACCAAAGAAACGTTTCGGGGGATAAAGCGCTGCAGGATCGATACCGCCTGAAAGCGTGCGGCCCGAGGGCGTGACCATCAGGTTGTAGGCTCGGGAAAGCCTGGTGATCGAGTCCAGCAGGATGACTACGTCTCGGCCACATTCTACCAAACGCTTGGCCCTTGCGAGCGCCATTTCCGCCGCGCGCACGTGCGAACTTACCGGTTCGTCGAACGTGGAAGCGATCACCTCGGCATCGACCGAACGGTCCATGTCGGTTACTTCCTCCGGCCGCTCACCAATGAGGGCCACCATCAAGTGTACCTTGTGGTAGTTCTGCGAGATGGCGTTGGCGATCTGTTTCAGAACCGTCGTCTTGCCTGCTTTGGGAGGCGAAACGATGAGGCCTCTCTGGCCCATGCCGATGGGAGCAATCAGGTTCAGCATACGCGTTGCCAGCGTGTGCCGATCGGTTTCCAGGTCGAAGCGCTCTTCGGGAAAAATCGGCGTCAGTTCTTCGAATTTCGGCCGTTTCCATGCCTCTTCCGGATCCATGCCGTTGATCGATTCGACGCGCAGCAGGCCGAAGTATTTCTCGGTATCTTTCGGCGGCCGGACCTGACCGATGACCATGTCACCCGTTCGAAGACTGAATCTGCGAATCTGGGATTGCGATACGTAGATATCGTTCTTCCCCGGCAGATAATGGTCTGCACGCAGGAATCCCATCCCTTCGTTCATCACCTCCAGAACCCCGCCGCGCAGCTCGAGGCCGCGGCGCTCGGCATCTGCTTGCATGATGTGAAGGATGAGATCTTCCTTTTTCATCCGGCTCGCTCGTGGTATCTCCAAGTCCTTCGACATGCTGCGCAAGTCGGCAAGGGTCATGGCTTCCAATTGGGCAATATTCATGCGTAAACTCCCCGATTAAGATAACTTATCAATCCATCGCAATGCTTCAAATTGGGTGTAAGTCCCATACGATTAAACGATTGTGGACGGGCACATCATGAGGTTCAAAAAAACCTACTCTAAGTTGATCAGCGGGGGGATTGCCTTAGATAATCAAGATTGCCTGCAAATTATAGCACGCACATATTTCATCCGCAAGCAAAACAAACCCGAACAACAATCCCCCCGTATGGTACGTGCCAACCGCCGCCATGCAGCGTTCCGGCACCTATCCGCAACTCCGCCTACGATTCCGAACGTATCCACTCAATTTATTTCAAGTCCGCGACGAAGATATTCTTTGAACAAGGCACGGTCATCTGTCTCATTGATCCACTCCCTGCTTCACAGCAAGAAGCCAAACTTTCAGCTATTTTGAAGCAACAGAACGATGTAGTAGCCTAAAATGCCAGCCCACAGCCAGGAGTCCAGACGATCCAGCAGGCCGCCATGACCGGGAATAAAAGTGCTCGTATCTTTCGCATTGTACTCACGCTTGATCATACTGATGTTTAAATCCCCCAACGGTGTCAACACACCAAGAATTATACCAACAATCAACCCACCAATCATCGTGACCGGCTTTGTGTCCGAAAAACCGGTGCGCCACAACAGTGGCAGCAGGTACCCGGCAAGCGCACCGCCCAACACCCCGCCGAAGTAGCCTTCCCAGGTTTTACTGGGACTCAAGCGGGGGCACAGCGGCCGTTTCCCGATGGCGTGCCCAACGACGTACGCGAATCCGTCCGCCGTCCAGACGCAGGGGAGCACGATTAAAACCCACCACAACCCGTCGGGCAGGTTCCGAAGCGAAATGAGATACGGACCGATCCATCCGCAGAGAAGCAATCCCTCCATCGTAAGCGCGAAATCCGTCCCGGATGAAGTCGCCCCGCGCTCGTAATCAACGATGTGCCACACCTGGCCGACAAGGCAGAGAACTGCAAGCAGATGGGCCGTCCCATTCAATCCCCACAGGTAGCGGCCGATCGACAACGCCAGCACGCCGACGATCAGGATCGGTACAGACGGGCGGTAACCTTTGGTACGAAGGAGCAAACCGAATTCAGCGGCTGCGAGGCTGAGAATGATCGCGAAGGTCAGCGTGTAAAGCCAGCCTCCCTCGGCGATCACCCAGGCGAGACCGGGCAACGCGACGAGGACGACGACTATCCGCTGGCGCAGATTAAGATTTCGAGGAGACAGGGGTCGGTACCTGACCAAAACGTCGTTCACGCTGGGCATACTCGCGAAGCGCCTTCAACAATTCTTCACGGCCAAAATCAGGCCAATACGTTGGCGATATGTACCACTCTGCATATGCACTCTGCCAAATCAGGAAATTACTCACACGCAGTTCGCCAGAGGTGCGGATAATTAGATCGGGATCGGGGGAGCCGGCCGTGTAGAGGTATTGACCGACGAGCTCCTCATCAACCTCCTCCGGCGCCACGCCATCCATGATCATTTGTTGAATGGCGTGGATAATTTCAGCTCGGCCGCCGTAGTTCCAAGCAACGTTGAGTACCAGGCGAGTATTGTCGCGCGTGAGTTCGATCGCCTCGATTACCTTTCGCTGCAATTCCGGACTCAAACGATCGAGCTTGCCAACGTGCCGCAATTGCACGCCGTTTTGATGCAGCTCGGATACTTCCCGATCGATGACTTCTTCCAGGATCCTGATCAAACCGCGCACTTCCTCCGCCGGCCGTTTCCAATTTTCCGTGGAAAATGCATAAATCGTCAGGTATTTAATACCAAATTCGGCGCTCGCTTCCAGAACGGCACGCAAGTTCTCCACGCCCGCACGATGACCCGCCAGACGCGGTAAACCGCGTTCGCGCGCCCAACGTCCATTTCCATCCATGATGATGGCCACATGGGCTGGCACGTTTTCCGGAAGTTCCCTGTCCTTGGGTAATGTCATAGGTTTTGATCTTGGCATCTCAAACTTCAAGTACTTCAGATTCCTTTCGCGAGCCGATCTCGTTGAGTTCGTCGATCATGCGATCGGTGATTTTCTGCAAATCGTCCTCGCCGCGCTTGAGATCGTCTTCGGATATGAGCTTTTCCCGCTCATAATCTCGGAGTTCGTTGAGTACGTCCCGACGTACGTTTCGAACCGCCACTCGCGCCTCTTCCGTCCTATTCCGCACGACTTTAACCAGATCGTGGCGGCGTTCCTCAGTCAGGGGCGGGATGTTGAGTCGGATTATCTTACCATCATTGTTTGGTGTGAGGCCGAGGTCCGAAGTCATGATGGCGCGTTCGATGTCTTTCAAACTGCCGGGGTCGAACGGCCGAATCGTGAGCAAACGAGGTTCCGGCGCAGAAATTGTCGCCAACTGCATCAGCGGAGTCGGGTTATCATAATACATCACGGATAGTTTCTCCACGAGTGCAGGAGACGCCCTGCCGGTTCGAATCGTGCCCAAGTCCTCTTCCAAGGACCGGACCGCGCCCACCATACGTGCATTCGCTTCATTCAACTCATCCTGAACCATGCGAATTATCCTCCCTCCAGCAATTCAAAACCGATCGCTGACTTAAGCATAGCGTAAAACGATTGAAAATGCGATATTCGCCGACTCAAGCCATAGCGCACAAGAAAGCGAATCACCAACCCGCGCCGCTTCTCGCATTAATCCACGACAGAACGTCATTGGGTTGTGATGCTATCCAATACTTTGGGGAAGACGATCATTCTGAAATCATTGTCCCGACGGACTCGCCGTTTACAGCTTTGATCAGTTCATCGGTAAGCCACATGTTCAGCACCAGGATGGGCATCTTGTTATCCATACAAAGTGAGATCGCAGTGCTGTCCATCACTTGAAGTCTTCGGTTCAATGCATCGATGTAGGTGAGATGATCGAAGCGTTTTGCGTCTGGATTCTTATGCGGATCCTTGTCATACACGCCGTCCACCTTTGTGGCCTTGATGAGGATGTCGGCTTCGATTTCCATGGCCCGCAGCGCTGCCGCCGTGTCGGTAGAAAAATAAGGGTTGCCTGTGCCGCCTCCGAGAATGATGACTCGGTCCTTCTCGAGATGGCGGATGGCACGTCTTCGAATGTACGGTTCGGCGACGGCGCGCATCTCCACCGCCGACATCACTCGGGTGACGATCCCCCGCCGCTCCAAAGCGTCCATCAACGCCATGGAATTCATGACCGTCCCGAGCATTCCCATGTAGTCCGCAGTAGCCCGTTCCATACCACGCGTGATGCCTTCCCGGCCGCGCCAGAGATTGCCCGCCCCAATCACCAACGCCACTTGCACGCCCTGTTCACGCACGCGCTCGACTTGTTCTGCTACAGCTTCTGCCCGGAGAGGGTCGATCCCAAATCCTTGCGGCCCGGCGAGTGCTTCTCCGCCCAGTTTGAGCAGGATTCGTTCGTATGCAGGCTTTTTCATGATGCGTCATCCACCTCTTGGCGAAGGGAAAAATAAAATCGGGCCAACCAAGGTTGGCCCGTGAGGATCAATCGAGTTCTTCTCCCAAAGTCCAGCGTTCGAAGCGCCGAATGGTGATATTTTCTCCAGTCGAGGCAATGGTTTCCTTGAGCATTTCCTCAATCGTTTTGGAATCGTCGCGGATGTAGGCCTGCCGCAAGAGGCAATTTTCGTCGAGGAATTTCTCGATCCGTCCTTCAACGATGCGCGGAATCACCTTTTCCGGTTTTCCGTCGTTTTCCGCTCTTTTCTTGGCGAACGCACGTTCCTCTTCGAGCACATCTTCCGGCACATCGTCCGCCGAAAGCCAACGCGGGGAACCGGCTGCGATTTGCAGGGCAATTTCGTGGGCGAAGTTCCTGAATTCCTCCGTACGTGCCACGAAGTCCGTCTCGCAATTCACCTCGACCATCACGCCGACCCGGCCATCACCATGATTGTAGAGATCCAACACACCGTTGTTCGTTGCCCGGTCGGCTCGTTTATCGGCTGCCGCCATTCCCTGCTCTTTGAGCAAGGTCACTGCTTTTTCGATATCGCCGCCGGATTCTTCCAGCGCTCTACGACAGGCGAGCACGCCTGCGTTTGTCTTTTCACGTAATTCCTTGATGACTTTCGTTGAAACTGCCATGCTTATTCTTCGTCTCCTGTGTCGGATTCGCCGTCATCATCGGCAGAATCTTCCTCCGCATCTTCCGTCGGGGCTTCGGCTTTCTCTTCGACCGCTTCCGCCTCTCCTTCATCCGCTTCAGCTTCGTCAGCCTCTGCCTCGGCTGCAGCCTGCCGCTCGTCATACTCACCACTCTTGAGTTTGGCGAGGGTCGCTTCGCCAAGCAGATCCTCATCGGTCACTTCTCCGGCGACCATGGCTCCAAGCTCTTCCGAGATCTCCGTTTCTTCCTCTTCGGTATCCTTACGCAGCGCTTTGCCTTCCAGGACGGCATCGGCAATCTTGGAGACCATCAACTTGATGGCGCGAATGGCGTCGTCGTTCGAAGGGATGACGTAATCGACCGTTTCCGGATTGCAGTTCGTATCGACCAAGGCGATCACGGGGATGTCCAACAGATTCGCTTCGTGGATCGCCGTTTCCTCTCGGCGTACGTCTACGACGAAGAGCAGTTCGGGCACGGTGGCCATTTCACGGATGCCGCCCAGGCGTCCTTCGAGTTTGTCGATCCTGCGGTGAAGACTGAGCGCCTCTTTCTTCGTCAGCAGCTCAAATTCACCCTCGTCCCGACGGCGTTCGAGGGATTCGAGTTCATCGATACGGCTGCGGATCGTCCGCCAGTTGGTGAGCGTTCCCCCCAGCCAGCGGGCGTTGACGTAGGGCATTCCACAGCGTTTCGCCTCGAGTTCGATCGTTTCCTGCGCCTGACGTTTGGTGCCCACGAACAAGACCTTGTCGCCTTCGGCCACCCGATCGCGGACCAACGCATACACCTCGGTCAACGCTTCGAGGGTCTGCTGCAGATCGATAATGTGAATTCCATTCCGCTCTGTAAAAATGTAGGGCTTCATGCGAGGGTTCCACTTGCGTGTGCGGTGCCCGAAGTGGACCCCGGTTTCGAGAAGAGACTTCATAGATACAACGGCCATGATGTACACCTCCTGTGCGTTTTTCCTCCGCTTCCTTCAACCGAGAACGGAACCGGCTGGCCGACCGGCACGCCCGTTTTCGTCGAGAAGCGTGCGAATTACCCCAAAGGGGCAGAATTGTTCCCGCCATGCTCTTTCTTATGGCGGGAGCTTGGAGCAGTATAACACGCGGGTATGATTTCGTCAAAGCGTCCCGTACGAGGCTGGCTCGCGATGATATACCCTCATCCTGCTTCAGTGTTCTTCCGGCTGATCCGTTGTGGGATAAATTTCCATCGAAATCGACCGATCGCGGCAAACACTCGTCCCGGATAAACGCGACGCTGCATCTGCGCTTCGATCGAATGCGACCGCCAACGCGGCTGCGCTATTTCGATCCAGGGGAGCCAATCACTCCGGCGCCCGTATGGCGACGACGATGGCCATCGCATGTTGATGCGTGTGGCTGAGTGAGACGGACCAGAAATTCAGACTCAATTTCTCGGCCACTTCAGCGGCCCGGCCGTGAAGATGAAGAAGCGGTTTACGCTGCGGGCCGTTGACGATCTCGATCTCTTTCCAACCGACTTCACCGATCCCGGTCCCCAGCGCCTTTGCCACCGCCTCTTTGGCGGCAAAACGCGCCGCCAGTGCGGGCGTATGACCCTGGGCGTCGATCAACTCCTGTGCGGTATAGAAGCGGTTAAACAAGCGCTGGCCGTGGCGCAAGATTGCCCGATCGAGCCGATCCACCTCGATGACATCCACCCCTGCTGCTATCATGATCCCGTCTCAGCTTTTGGGCCGGCGGTCGCAATCACCAACCACTCGGGATCGAGAAATTCACGGGCAACATCCAGTACGTCCTCACGGGTTATCGCAGCGATCGTCTGCGGATAGCGTTGGTAATAGTCCAATCCGAGATTGTAGCGCTCGATGTGGATCAACGCGCCGCAAAGTCCCTCGTTGGATTCGATCCGCAGCGGCAAACTACCGATGAAATTCGCCTGATTGTCATGCAACTCTTCCCGGGTAACCGGCTGACTTGAAAAGCGTCGTATTTCGTCGGTGACGATGTGAATCGTGCGCTCGATGTTGGCAGGATGGACGCCGGCATTCACCTGCCAGGGGCCGGGACCAGGGCCACCGGTCAATGAGCTGTAGGCATAATAGGCCAATCCGGCCGTTTTACGAACGGCTTCTCCAAGGCGACCGAATAAGCCAAACCGCCCGAGGATGTTGTTGCCCAGGGCTGCTGCAAGATAATTCTCATGATACCGGCTGGGTCCCACGACGCCGATGACAAGGTCCGATTGACTCTTCCCTTCCAGATATACATCTTTGCGCTGCTTCGTCGTGGGTCTCTTGACGTTTCCCAAAGGTGGACGTTCGGACGCCGTGCCGGGCTTCCAGTCCGCCAGGGCATCGGTGACAGCGGCGACCGCTTTCTGCGCCTCGATCGCCCCCACGACCACGAGCAGCATCCCTTCCGGGGAGTAGCGTCGCGCCCGGAATTCTCGTAGATCCTCCACGCGCAAATCCTGGACGGTCTCCCGATATCCACTCGCCGGCAAACGATAGGGATGGTTGGGGTAGGCGAGTTCGTCAAACGTCAGTGCGGCACGTGATTGGGTGTCTTGGTCGCGTATCGCCAGCGAAGTCAGATGTTGTGCTTTCAAGCGCTCGAATTCGATTTCCGGATACACAGAATCCTGTAGAACATCGGCAATTACGTCGAGCAGCAGGGGAAGATCCTCCGCCAGCGCTTTCCCAAATATCCTCGTGGTGTGAGTTCTTCCGACGAAGGCGACTCGCGCGCCGATAGATTCGATCGACTCGAAGATGTCTTGAAAGGAACGGGTGGTGGTGCCGCGCATCAAACCCTGCGCGGTTAGATACGCCAATCCCGCCTGTTCCGGCGTCTCGTCGAGCGAACCGACAGGCAGGTAGCCGGAAATTACGACGGACGGGCTGGTGAAATTCTCCCGCACAAGCACCGTGATTCCGTTGGGTAAAACGCGGCGAAGAATCGTATCCGGACCCGGCAGCCTGCGTACATCGAGTTGAGGCAGCGACTCTTCCATCTCAGCCATGATTTCTTCCATTCAGCGGCCGGTAGATACCGACCACGCGGTTCGATGGTCGCAGGTATTTCGAAGCGACCCGCAGGATATCTTCCGCGCTCACCGCCTCGACGTGCTGAGGATATTCCGCAAACCAGCTGTAGTCGGCAAACATTTCACTGAATCCCAGCCAGAAGGCGACGTTCGTGACGCTTTCGCTGTTGAATGCGAAAAGTGCACGAGCTTGCTTCGAAGCCTTCAAAAGTTCATCTTCGCTGAGGGCTTGCTCCAGGACGCGGGCGATTTCTCGATCGACGATCTCGAGCGCACGTTCGGGAGAACAGTCGGGGCGGATGGTCGCATGGATGGAATACAAAAACGGGTCGCTCGTCGCAGCCAAACCACCCTGCACCGAAGCGGCGATTTCCCCTTCCACCAACGCCCGGTACAGCCGCGAAGTTTTATTCGATAATCCGCCCCCGAAGAGATTGAGGCTCGCCGCGCCGGTCAGTACGCTGTCGAGAACCGTAAGCGGGAAAAAGTCCGGGTCATCCGCCGGAGGTGCGTGGTAGGAAATCTGGAGGTATGCGGTTTCGTCAGGTCCCTGAACCTCAACGCGACGCTCCCCTTGCTGTTCCGGCTCGGGACGAAGCAGACGCTCCGGCGGGGTCAGGCGCGGAAGGAAACCATATTCCGCACGAATTTTCTTCAACAGCGTCTGGCTGCGGAAATCACCGGCGATGGTCAGCACGGCGTTGCTGGGGATGTAATACCGTCGATAATGCCGGAAAAGATCGTCGCGGCTCATTGAATTCAAGTCCACGAGATCTCCGATCACCTCGTGATGATAGGCATGGACGCGAAAAGCCGCCGCTTGTACCTCTTCCGCCAGACGATAGGTCGGTTCGTTCTCGTTTCCCTGACGTTCCGAGATGATCACAGTCCGTTCCGATTCCACTTCCTGTGGTTCGAAGAGGCTGTTGATCATGCGATCGGCCTCGAGTCGCAGCCCTAAATCCAGCTTATCGTTGGGCAGAGTCTCGTAATACGCGGTCCAATCCAGCCAGGTCATGGCATTCCAATATCCACCGCAACGCGAAATTTCCCGATCCAGCACGTCGGCCGGGAAAGTCGGCGTACCCTTGAACTGCATGTGCTCGACCCAGTGAGACGCGCCCGTCAAGCCTGCATGCTCGTCGCGCGACCCTACCCGATACCACATCCAGACGCTTACGATTGGCGCGGTGCGGACTTCCTTCATGCGAATGGTCAAGCCATTTCGCAAGCGGTGCTGATGGACAGGCGCCTCAACCTTTGCATTCATATCTGCTTCTCAATCTCGAGTGGGGCTCGAGTTTTCCGGCTCGCCATCCGGCCCGTAGCCGCGGCCCACGCCGCGGTAGTGAAAGCCGGCCTGGGCCATCCGCTTGGGATCGTAGATGTTCCGTCCATCCACGATGACGGGACAGCGCATAGCGTTTCGGATGCGGGCGAGGTCCAGGTGTTTGAATTCGTTCCAATCGGTACAAACCAACAAAGCATCACAATCTCTAGCCAATTCGTAGGCATTTTCGGCCATCTCGATTTCAGGCATCGCCTGCTTCGCCCGTGACATGCCCTGCGGATCGTAGGCGCGTATCCTCGCGCCTTTTTCCGCCAGGAGTCTCGCCAGGTCCAATGCCGGGGCTTCGCGAATGTCGTCCGTGTTTGGTTTGAACGTCAATCCCAGCAAACCGATCGTCTTGCCATCCACAGAGCCCAAAAGCTTTTCGGTCCGCTCGATGAGCAGTCTCCGCCGATCGAGGTTGATGTCCATGACCGCCCGCAGCAATTGGGGATGACGACCCTTTTCGGCCGCCATGTGGGCGAGGGCTTTTACGTCTTTGGGGAAACACGAACCGCCGTATCCGAGACCCGCATCGAGAAAATGAGGTCCGATGCGCGAGTCATATCCCATTCCACTCGCCACTTCTTTCACGTCGGCACCGAGTTCCTCGCAGATGTTGGCGATTTCGTTGATGAACGAAATGCGCGTGGCCAGGAAGGCATTCGAGGCGTATTTGATCATTTCCGCGGTGCGCAGGTTGGTGATCATGATCGGCGCCCGGAGAGGCAGATGAAGCCGGGCAACCTTCTCCGCGGCATCTAAATCGGTCGAGCCCAACACGGTGCGGAATGGATTCATGAAATCCAACAACGCCGATCCCTCTCGCAGAAATTCCGGACAAGAGACGACTGCGAACGGGATGGGAGTCTCCTGTTCGGATGAAATGATGTCCGCAACCCAATCTCCGGTGCCGACGGGCACCGTCGATTTGTTGATCACGATCAAGGGTGCGATCATTGCTTTCGCGATCGATATCGCTGCGGATCGCACGTACTTCAGGTCCGCCTCCCCATCAACCCCCTCCGGAGTACCTACGGCGATGAAAACGAACTCCGTATTTTTCAGCGCCTGCGGATAGGACGTCACGAAAAACAGGCGTTGCGCCGCAACGTTGCGTGCGATCATCTCTTCCAAACCGGGCTCGTAGATCGGCATACGACCCTTGTTCAGGCCTTCGATTTTCCTCTTATCGACATCCAGTGCGATAACCCGATTCCCGAGGTCAGCAAATCCTGCTGCGGTAACCAAGCCGACATATCCGGTGCCAACGACAGCAATTTCCTTCACGGGATATCCTCGTTTCTCACGGTTTCGATACAGGCTTTCGGCGCAATCATACCACGCCTTTCTCGCGCGACAACTCGTTCGGCTCGCTTAAGGTCATGCAGGCTCGGTGACACAATGCACTTGCCCAATTGGAGATCAATAAGTAAACTATCCTGAACAGGACAACTCCTACCCTTGAGAGGAAATAAGGCCGAATTATTCTGGAGGTTAGCATGCAGATTACTCGCCAGGCAGATTACGCTGTTCGTGCGGTATTGTACCTGGCCAGTTTGAGCAACGGGGGACGTGCTCCAACCAGCCAAATCGCTCGAGACCAACACATACCGCCCTCGTTTCTCGCCAAGATCGTCTCCCAATTATCGGTGGCCGGGGTGGTTCAAACGTCGCGTGGTGCACGTGGTGGCGTTTCCCTCGCACGTCCTTCAGCAGATATCACGCTGCTCGAAGTGATCGAGGCAATCGACGGGCCCATCATGCTCAACGAATGTGTGACGGATCCGAGTGTGTGTCCCTTCGGAAGTGACTGCCCCGTCAACGCCATCTGGTGCGAAGCCCAGGCCAACTTGGTATCGCGGCTGAAGACAACCGATTTCAACGCACTGGTCGCGAACTAAATCGTCATTTCCTAAAATCACGCTCGCCGCACGCTCGAACGTTTTCAGCTTCCTGCTGCACATTCGTAACTTCATTCAACGCAGCGACATACCTATCTATTTCGAAAACGGCGAAAGCAGTAAGTCACACCGCTGAGGTGCAATCTTGCTGCGAATGCCCATGGAATCTGATGGGGAAACAGGCGTACGACGAGGCCGGAGTATTTTCGCTGCGGGCTTTTCCCCTGGAAAAGCACGGCAACAGCCGCGCATCTTACGGCCTGACCGGCCTGTGAATGATAGTTTTTATAAGTGTGCCGAATTCCAAGAATTTAAGTATCCCGTGAAATAAAAAATGGTATGATGACCTATCTCTGCAAAGGACGGGAAACTACATGCAGTTAATGACTCTCTTACTCATCTTGGTCGGATTGGTTATCGGATGGACCGTTCTCAAAGTCGTGCTCCGACTTACCATGCGTATCTTTGGCTGCGGATGTTTCGCGCTGCTCGTCATCTTCGGCATCGCGCTGATTGTCAGGCAATATATGTAAGCGACGCGATCGCTCCGCATTGAGTATACGGACCGATGTACACAGTTATTCCCCGATCTGGCGCTTCGAAGCTGCGTTCGATCCAACCGCCGTTTACAGGTGTGACGGCGTGACGTCGAGAACAGAATCTTCGAACATCGGCCTCAAGGATACTGGCCTACTCGTTCTGCGAAAATTCGAGAACTTACTCCGCCTCTTCCGGTATGACGATCATGCAAATGATGTAGAGTAAGATGCCCGGAACACCGCCCGGTAGGCCGAAAAGAACGAACAACAGCCTGAACCATACGGGGTCTACGTCAAAATACTCCCCCAACCCCCCGCAAACCCCAAAGAGTATCCGATTCGAACGTGAGCGCTTGAGAGTTTTCGGTTCGTTTTCCATCGATCAAATCCTCCTCTTGGATTGACTTCATCGCCACATCCTTCGTCGCTTGACGCTGTCCGCAGTCAGCGATTCGCTGGATGTATCTGACATTCTACTTTACGTATAGAACACTGAAATCGTCGCGACGGGGCGCAGCTTACGGGGCAAAAATCTCCACGCTGCGGGTAGCAAAGTCAATTATGGATTCCGTTCGAATGCCCGCGAATCGAGTTCATCGGTACGGACCGGGGCGGATGAAGATCGCGATCATCGCATGAAAAAGAAACAACCCCTCGATAAGGAGGGGTTGTATGTCGATCATTGTATCGTCGCTCTAGTATTCCGGCATCGGTGGTGCCGCTGGCTTGTTTTCCTCCGGAATGTCCGTGATCAACGCTTCGGTTGTCAGGATCATGGCGGCGATGGATGCCGCATTTTCCAAGGCGCCCTTCGTGACCTTCGCCGGGTCGATGATACCCGTTTCGACCATGTCGAAGTAGTTTTCCTTGATCACGTCAAAGCCGATATTGACATTCTTTTCCTCGGCCTGTTTGCGGCGAACGGTCTCCAAAACTACCGCGCCGTCCTTCCCGGCATTTTCAACGATGCCCTTCATCGGCATCTCGAGAGCTTTACGCACGATGTTTATACCGATGTTCGCATCTTCGTCCGAGTCCTTGAGTTTCTTGATCGCATCCAGCGCATTGATCAGCGCCACCCCGCCACCCGGGACGATGCCTTCTTCAACTGCAGCGCGCGTCGCGGAAAGCGCATCTTCAACACGATGCTTCTTCTCTTTCAACTCGGTCTCGGTCGCAGCGCCGACGCCGATCACGGCCACGCCGCCGGCCAATTTCGCCAGGCGCTCCTGGAGCTTCTCCTTGTCGTAGTCGCTTGTCGAGCGGTCGATTTCGACCTTGATCTCTTCGATGCGACCTTTGATCTTGTCGGCTTCCCCGGCGCCTTCGATGATCGTGGTGTCATCTTTGGTGACGACGACCTTACCCGCCTTGCCGAGATCGTTGACGGTAACGGATTCGAGTTTGCGGCCCAGCTCCTCGGTAATCACCGTCCCACCGGTGAGGATGGCGATATCCTGGAGCATCGCCTTGCGGCGATCGCCAAATCCGGGGGCCTTCACGGCGACGACGTTGAGCATGCCGCGCAGCTTGTTGAGCACCAGCGTGGCCATGGCTTCGCCGTCAACGTCCTCTGCGATCACGACCAGCTCGCGCTTGCCGACCTGCACGAGTTTCTCGAGAATCGGTACGATGTCCGTGGCAGCGGAAATCTTCTTGTCGTGAATCAAGACGTAGGGATCCTCGATCACCGCTTCCATTTGCTCAGGATCGGTAACGAAATAGGGGGAAACGTATCCGCGATCGAACTGCATACCCTCGACGTACTCGGTTTCGAATTCCAATCCCTTCGATTCTTCAACCGTGATGACCCCATCCTTGCCGACTTTGTCCATCACTTCGGCGATCAAATCGCCGATTTCCGAATCCTGCGCGGAAATGGCGGCAACGGAGGCGATCTCCTCTTTCGTGGTAACTTCAATCGATTGCTTCCCGATTGCATCCGATGCAGCTTTGGACGCGGAAAGGATACCGCGCTTCAGCAACATGGGATTGGAGCCTGCAGCGAGGCTCTTCAAGCCATCGGTGACGATGGCGTGCGCCAAGACCGTCGATGTCGTTGTGCCGTCTCCGGCGATGTCGTTGGTCTTGGTGGCGGCTTCTTTCAGTAATTGCGCTCCCATGTTTTCAAACGGATCTTCCAGCTCGATCTCCTTGGCCACCGTTACGCCGTCGTGGGTGATCGTCGGAGAACCGAACTTGCGGTCCAGGGCCACGTTGCGCCCCTTGGGGCCCAATGTCGTGGCTACAGCATTGGCCAGGGTATCTACCCCCGCCTTAAGACGCCTTCGTGCGTCTTCCGAAAATGCGAGTTGCTTGGCAGTCATTGCTCACTTGCTCCTATTATGAATTTATTCTTCCGGTCTCGTTGACAAATAATTTCCAGCTTCTTCTATCCGATGATGGCGAGAACGTCACTCTCTTTCAAGATCAGATATTTTTCACCGTCGATCTTGATTTCCGTTCCCGCATACTTGGCGAACCAGACTTTATCGCCCACGCTGACATCCGGGGTGATACGCTCGCCTTTATCATCCCGAGCGCCGGGTCCAACGGCCATCACCTCACCTTTCTGAGGTTTCTCTTTGGCCGTCTCGGGCAGCACGATCCCGCTCGGCGTCATCTCTTCTTCCTCGAGAGGTTTGATGACCAAACGATCGGCCATCGGCTTGATATTGAGTGACATGCGGATCCTCCTATAGCAGAAATTTATGTTATTATCAAACACGACTCGCAATTTAGCACTCTCTCGTTGGGAGTGCTAAATTGCTTCGAAAGTTTACCGAAAATACACTTCAATGTCAAGAGTTTTCGGTCGGAGACACCGTCGGTGTGGGGGTTATTTCCGGCGCGCCGGGATTGGCGCAAATGGTACGTCCTTCATCCACGATGGCGATGACGATCGGATCGTTGCCGAATTGGGCCATTAGCGCGCTGAAAATCCGTTCGGCATCGACACAGGCATTGGGGAATGCCTCCGTTCCAGCGAAGGCCGCCAGAACCGATCCGTACGTGTAATAGTATTCGAGCGTGCTCGAATCGAGTTCGAGGCCGATCACTTCCCAGCCGACGTCCTCATCACTGGCTCCCACGCCCGTGCAGCGATAGATTTCCAAGTTGCACAGGATCTCACGATTTTCTTCCTCGCTGCATCCATCCAGCGCACAGTGAAAGATCGGGATGGCGCTTTCGTAATTCCGTGCCTGGAAGTAAACGCTGCCGAGGCGGGCATAGATTTCCGGATTGGTCTTATCGATCAGCAAGGCGCTGCGAATGTTTACGGCGGCGATGAAAAACTGCCCTTCCTGGACGTAGGTCCTGCCGATCGCAAGATACGGCGTGGGATCTTCGAAACCGAGCTGCTGATTGATCTTTGCCGCCTTATCGAACGCCGCCAGGGCGGCATCCACATCTCGCAAGCGGCGGTAGTTCGCGCCGATACGCAAATAGAGGAAGGTCAGATTGGGATTGAGCTCAACCGCCCGCTGGTAAGCTTCGATGGCAGTCAGATAGCGTCCGTTGCTCTCCAATACGGTGCCGTAGACCCGGTAGACATCCAATTGATCCTGCGCAGGCAGCAGTCCCGCGTTTGCAGACGCACCCTGCGCCAAATCCAACGCCTGGGCAAAACTGAGCTGATCGACCAGCACTTCGGCTCGAAACGCCAGCGCATACGGATCTCCAGGCGCAAGCTGGACGGCGCGCGTTGCGGCGATGTCCGCCTCAGCCAGAAAATCTTCCCGGCGATTTTCATCCCGAACGTCCGTCTGATCGCTGATGACCACGATCCGCCCGCTGATCATCCACTCCCCTGGCTGGATATCCTCCACTTCACCCGAGAAGATGACGGTCTCTTCTTCATCATTGGCCACACACTCGGACAGCAGCCCGCTGAGTAGCTCGATGCGCCTTGCGATTAACCGCCCTCCTTCCTCGATGGTAGCGATTACCCGCACCTGATCGCCAATTCCGATCGGATCGGCGACCTCGGCGGCCGCGGACCAATCGTAGACCAAAGCCCGAATGGCTTGCACGCGTGCGTTGTCCTCGTCCGCGGCGGCGGCATTCTCGATCGACTCTCTCGCATCCGCCAGCCGTGAACGACGCAGCGCTTGCGTGGTCAGCAAGTCGCTCGAGTAAGTTTGAACCCTCGCCAACTGCGCCCAAAGGTCGGCGTTTTGCGGTTCGAGTTCGGTTGCCTGTTTATAAGCGTTGATCGCACCCCGCAGATTTCCCGCCGAAAAATGGGCGAGAGCTTCCTCCGCATACGACGTTGCCGTCCGTGTGGGCGTGGGTGAGGGCAGGAAGAGGGGCTGCACCTGGCCAACCTGGAGCATGTGGGCCAGCGACAGTCCGCCTGCGATAAGCACGATGTAGAGCAGCATCCGCCATGGATTCGATTTGTTATCCTCGCGTACGAGGGGCAAGCGTTCACCGGTCAACCGCATGACTTATCCCGACTCTCTCTACGACTCTGGCGTCGGCTCCGCTTCGGACGTCGGGGCCGGTTCGAGTTCACCGCAAATCACCAGGCCTTCCTCCGCGTTGAAGACTGCGATTTCGTTGTCCGGGACGCCTTGCAGCAAGGCCTGAAAGATGCGAACGGCTTCTTCACAACGGTCGAGCTTCGCCAGCGCCAGACCATAGGTGTAATAATATTCGACGACGCGGTCGTCGACAGCCTGTCCGGGTTCTGCCAAAGGCAGACCCTGGACCTCACGACCATCTTCAGCCAATCCGCCTCGAATGGCCAGTTCCAATTGAATGACGGCATCTTCCAACACGTTGTTGTGATAATACATCCGACCCAGATCGCCCCGCAGTCGAGCGTTCGTCGGCTCGAGATCCACCGCATCCTTGGCGAACTGACTCGCCTTTCCGTATTCACCGATGCGTGCGTAAGCCTGCGCGATGCGGCGTAATGGCTCAACGCTCTCCGGCGCCAGCGCGATGGCGTCCTTATAACTCTCCACCGCCCCGACCGTATCGCCCTGCGCCTGCAGCATGTTCCCGATATCGATGTGCAGTCGAGGCAGATTCGGGTTGATCGCTTTTGCGGCTTCGTACGCTTCCACGGCCTGAGTGTAGTTCCCGGTTCGCTCCCAGACGTAACCCACCGCCCGATGCGTTTCGAGCAAGTCGGAAGCCAATTGAACGGAGCGTTCCGCCAATTCCAATGCTTCCTCATAATCGTTGATATTGTTGTCGATCATCACTTCCGAATAGAACGCAAGCACCAGTGCGGAATTCGGGTTGAGTTCGTAGGCGCGCTCCACTTCCCGCAATGCGGTTGCCAGAAGATCGTTCTGTTCGCCCACGTTCTGTGATTCCTCGCCCGCGCGAAAATCGAGCGCCCATCCGAGCACCGCATGCGCGATCGCGGAATCCGGATTGATGACCAGCGCATTCCGCGCGGCCGTCTCCGCCTCCGCATATTTGCCTGCGAAAACACGCACCCTCGCCAGATCGAGATGGTAACTGATCTCCCGCGGTTCGATCGCGATCGCCTTTAGATAAGCCTCTTCAGCCTGACCCAGCTTTCCCGCCTGAAAGTAGCTTTCCGCTTCGATGATGTACAGCGCCGGGCTCCTCGTGGGGGTTGCGGTCGGACCCACCGTGATCTCGATTTCCGGCACGTAAAATTGCCAGAAATAAACCACGCCGCCGACGAGAATCAACAAGAAAAGAACGCGCCACGGGTTGGAGCGCCTGCGTTTCTTACGTGTATGCCATTTACTTCCTTTTAGGTACATCTTCGATTATTGGCCTATTCGCTCGTGGGGGATCGAATTGCATCTTACCACCCCATCTTCTCCAGCGTCAAGAAAGCATTTTCGAGGCGACTCCCGGCGCCATCCGGAATCCACTTTCCACCAGCAACTCTTATGTGGAACGCGTTTGAAGGCATGCATCCAAAGCAACTGCACCAAGCCCCCGTATGAAAATGCGCAGGATCAGAGGCGCACGAGGACAGATCAAATATCTGAAATAATTCCCGAGACCGCGACCTCAATTAGGGTATAATCCACCCCATGAATCCAAACGTTTCACAACCCGAAGAACCGGATGATCAGACGCAAACACAACCGGTCTCCGCGCAGCTCATTCCGGATGACACGAGCATCGACGATGGTTTGGAGACAAAACCGCGAAGACGCTGGCCGTGGTACATCCTGATCTATCTCGCTGTAGTACTCGCGGTAAGCGGCGTTGCATACTTGCAGGGCACGAACATAAAAGACTCACGCGAAGGCGAACAAGTCGCGCAGTACCTTCAGGAACAATTCGAACTCGGCGTTCAGGACCTGGAAACCGGCAGGTACGATAACGCCCGCCAGCGTTTCGAGGCCATCATACGTATCGACCCAGCCTATCCGCAGGCCGAAGAAAAACTCATCGAAGCCTACGTTTTATCGGAAAAACCAACCCCCGCTCCGACGGCGAGACCAACTTCCACTCCGGACCCCTCACCGCCGGATGAACTCTTCAGCCAAGCGCAAGAAGCGCTTGCCGCAGAGGATTGGACCACCGTCATCGAGAAACTCCTCTCGCTGCGTAGCAAAGATCCAACCTATCATGCCGTTGAAGCTGACGGCATGATGTTCATTGCGCTGCGTAACCGCGGCATGGAACAAATTTCGCTCGGTCTCATGGAAGAGGGACTGTACGATCTCAGCCTTGCCGAGCGCTTCGGTCCCCTGGATCGAGACGCGATGTTTCGAAAGACACTCGCAGAGCAGTATCTCCTGGCCAACAGCTATATCGGCCTGAATTGGTATCAAGCGGCCAATCTTTTCTACACGCTCTGCGTACAAGGTGCGACAACAGATTCCTGCCCCAAATATGCCGAATCGGCCTGGGAGTATGGCGACCTACTCTGGATCGCCGAAGACCCCTGCGGCGCCCAAGAATACTACGAAGGGTCACTCGGAGCGGTTCCCAACAGCACCCTCGAACCCACCGCCACTGAAGCAGCCAAGGCATGCCAGAAGGCGACAGCTCCGCCTCCGGCGCCTCCCACACCCACCCCAACGGTCGAGGGCACTGCAGAGGAGCCGCCGCCCAGCGAGACGCCGACTCCAGAAGAATAACGCACAGCACACCCGTAAGAATTGTGCGAGATCCGGGAAACCGAATTGGAGTTCGGATTCAACCCTGCATCTAAACCCGGATTCGTGTGAGATGTGGGTAAATCGAACTCATTCGGCACAATCCTTGCATACTCCATGAGCATCGTATTTCATGAATTGAGGCGCATGTGGATCACGGATTTGTGCTTTTATGGCTTGGCGTATCCCTTTTATATTTCGGCTTTGCTGGTGTTCTCGGCGTAATCGTAAGACGTGCCGCAGGCAATTCCACCGCGAGCATGACCTTGCTGGCATGGCTGCACGGCACGTGCCTTTTCATACCGGCATCGATCTTCGTGGTGTGGATGCCCGAGAGCACCCCCTGGATACAAATCCCCGTATTCCTCCTCGGGGTGACCATCTCTTACCTCGCCTATAAACAGCCCGAAACCATCCCGCCTCGCTTCTGGGGGCGCACATTCGCATTACGTTACTTTGGCGTCGCCATGCTTTTCGCCACCCTTTGGGGAGTCAGCCTGCTGCTTACCGACGAAGTCCTTCTCATCCTGCCGCTCACCCTGGCGACCAGCTTCGCCGGTACGGCTTCCTTCATCAACGCACCACGCCTCTCCTGAATTCGACCCGAGTTTGCGGTACAATGAACCACTCGGAGCCGGAACTTCGAGATCGTCCGCGCAGGGATTCATTTGTTTGAAATCACCTTTTTGGGCACCTCCGCCTCCGCCCCTTCCGTTCACCGGGGGTTGACCGCGCAGGTCGTAAGCTATCGCGATTACCGCTTTCTGATCGACTGCGGCGAAGGCACGCAGCGCCAGATCCTGCGATCGGGAATCGGGTTTCGCCGTTTAAATCGCATCTTGATCACCCACGGCCATCTGGATCACATTCTCGGCCTGGGTGGCTTGCTGTCCACATTTTCGCGTTGGGAAACCCTCGAGCATTTGGAGATTTGGGCGGGAGCCTGGGCGATCGAACGGATCGAAGATCTCATCTTCGGTGTGGTTCTGCGCGGCGCACGACCATCGATCGAAATCGACATGATTCCCATCGAGCCCGGTACACTCCTGGAGGACGACAACTTCAGGCTCTCGGCGTTTCCCGTCGCGCATCGCGGCCCGGATTGCTTTGGGTATCTGTTCGAAGAAACCCCGCGGCGGCCTTTCCTGCCGGAGCGCGCGGAGGAAATGGGGATTCCCCCCGGACCCCTGCGCAAGGAACTGGTCAGCGGAACTTCGATCACGCTGCCGGATGGCCGCACGATAAATCCGGACGATGTGCTCGGACCCACACGCCGAGGAACGCGTCTGGTCCATGTCGGAGACTGCGGCAAAATCGACAACCTGCTCGAGGTCTGCCAGAACGCGGACGCCTTGGTTATCGAAGCGACTTACCTCGAGTATGAAAAGCAAATGGCAGCGAAGTTCGGCCATCTCACCGCGACACAAGCCGCCTCGCTGGCAAAACGCGCCGGTGTTGGGCATCTCTACCTCACTCACATCTCGCGCCGTTATCGCGAGAAGGACATCGACGACGAGGCGAGCGCAGTGTTCCCGGATGTCACTGTGGCGAGAGACTTCGACACGTTTTCCGTCCGCAGGCGGGAACAAGATGGCGATTGAGCCGTAAACGACGCTCGAATCATAACCCCCCTTCACTAACCCCGGGAAAGTTGACCTGTTCGAATCAAGGCAGTAGAATCAAATTGTAAGGATTTTGAACCTTATGCCGATTTACGAATACGTCTGTTTGGACTGTGAACATCATTTCGACGCCCTGCGTTCCATGCGGGATGCCGATGCACCAATCGCCTGCACTGAATGCCACAGCGATCGAACCGAACGGTTGATCTCCCTCTTCACCGCGCACAGCGAGGGCCGCGTCGTGGCGGGAAGCGCACCAGGCTGCAGCGCCTGCCACACACACGCTTGTTCGACGTGCGGCACAAAGCCCGTTTAACGACAAAATCGAGACATGGTCTGTGTCGATGGATCTGCTTTTCATCACGTAGTCGCTAACAAGTGATGTGCAGTGCGGCCGCGCTGCGTTTCTCCTCACGCATCTGGTTGTAGAGGTCACATGCTTCTCGCGTGGCGAGCACGTGCAGTTCGATGCCACCGGATTCTATATTTGCCCGAACATCATCAGGCACGTTCATGCGGCCGAATATCCCCGTTCCGACCACCAACAATTCAAGCCGGTCAGCCAGCGCCTGCTGCAGATCTTCGAGACGAAGGGAGTGTCCTTCCACGCGCCACCAATTGGGTAAAACGCGATCCGGCAGCACGATCACGTCCCGGTTATAGGCATGTCCATCGATGATAATCTTGCCGAAACGTATGCTTTCGATCTTCGGTCGATGTTTCAACTTATCCGCCTCTCGCCGTGGACCGTATCATAAAACCAGGATCTTCCTTCTGCGGCGTCTCCCAATTCACGCGCACATCGTCTACGCGCGCAGAAGTCGGGCCACGTTTGCACCAGGCGATGACCTGTTTCACACTCGCTTCATCGCCTTGAAGAACCGCCTCCACGCGCCCGTCCCACAGATTGCGAACCCAGCCCGATACGCCCCTCGAGACGGCTTGTTGGCGCGTGTAATAACGGAAGCTCACGCCTTGTACGCGACCACGAATGTGTAGGTGTGCCCTCACTTCGTCCATCGTGCAGCCTTCAACACCTAAGAACCTTCAAGGGCGGCGATGTGTTGTTCCAGTTCTCATCTCAAATGTAACCCGATGCGCCGCCGTATGCATAATAGAATTATAGAACAATCGGTTGGTCGATATGAATCGGAGGCCTTCCCCGTATGTCTATTACAGGATGACTCCGCAGCAAGCAAGTTTCAGGGGATGTAGGAGAGGAACTGAGCCTGGCCCGCAAACTCGAGCAGCAACCCGGGGAGCACACCGAAAAACAGCGTTCCCAGGGCAGTGAGGAGAACAGTGATCTTCAACCAGCCTTCCGAACGTGTTTGCGGCTCCCCCGATTTCATGTACATCACAACGACGACGCGTAAATAGTAGTATGCGGATATCAATGAAGTGACGACGCCGACCAGGGCAAGCCAGACCAATCCCGCCTCGATGGCGGCGCGGAAGATATAGAATTTCCCGACGAAACCCACAGTAAGTGGAATGCCGGTGAAAGAAAGCATAAAAATCGCCATGGCAAGTGCGAGAGCCGGCTGCTTTTCCCCCAACCCGGCGTAATCGTCGATTTCGAGGCCTCCGCCCTCCTTACGCTCCAGCGTAAGCACGACCGCCCAAGCCCCGAGATTGGTGAAAGCGTAGCCGATCAGGTAAAAAAGAGCGGCGCGGATGGCTTCCGGTGCGACGATGGAATTCGCCGCAGCCGGCAAGGCGATCAGGACGTATCCAGCGTTTGCGATGCTGGAGTAGGCCAGCATGCGTTTGATGTTACTCTGTGCGATCGCCGCGATGTTCCCCCAGGTCATGGTCAGCGCAGCGATCCACATGACCAGTGGTCCCCAATACGAAGCCAGCTCCGGAAAGGCAGTAACGAACACGCGCAGCAGCGCTGCGAAGCCTCCGGCCTTTGCTCCGACAGACATGAACGCCGTTACCGCGGATGGCGCACCCTGGTAAACATCGGGCGTCCACATGTGAAACGGCACTGCAGCGACTTTGAAGCCCAATCCGACGAGAAACAGGCCGGCGCCCAACAGCAAGAGCACGGAAGGTGTTTTGGCTGCGGCGACGATCCCCGCCATCGAAGTCGTCATCGTGGCGCCAAAGACGAGCGCAATGCCGTATACTACGAATCCCGAAGCAAACGCCCCCAGCAGGAAGTACTTGATCGCCGCTTCCTCAGACTGTAGGTTGGGGCGCGCAAAGCCCGCCAGTATGTAAAGCGGCAGGGAGAGCAACTCCAACGCCAGGAAAACGACGATCAAATCGCCGGCGTTGGCCATGAGCATCATTCCACTCAGCGTGAAGAGCAGCAATATGTAATATTCGCCGCGTTCGATCCCCTTGCGTTTGATGTAATCGTAGGATTGCATGACGGCAAACAGACCGACTCCGAGGAAGAGGATCTGCAGTACCGCGGTGTAGCCGTCCACGATGATCATTCCACCGAATCCTTCATCCTGAACCCCAAGCTGCTGCACCGCCGCAGCCAGACCCGCAACCAGGCCTGCGGCGGCCAGAAAGGCCGTCAATCCTTTCTTGTCGCGTGGGATGAAGAGATCCACGATCAGCAAGGTGCAGGCCCAGCCGATGATGATGAGAAACGGAAGAATCGTAGTTAGATCGTGTAGGTCCATGATTTACCGCACCGCCACACTGACTGCCTGCAAGGCTGCCATGACTTTATCCACGGAAGGCGCCATCAACTCGAAAAACGGCTTCGGATACAAGCCGATCCAGAGAATCAGCAGGAGGAGGGGAACCAGGATGACGATTTCCCGCCAATTCAGGTCTTTCAAGCGCTTGTTTTCCTCTTTTTCGGCGGGACCCAGGAACAGCTTCTGGAACATGTAGAGCAAATAGATCGCCGCCAGGATCACACCGGCCGCGGCGAACCCGGCGAACAAGTGGGATCCAAGCGCCTCCGAATTGAAGGAACCCAGCAAAATCGTAAACTCGCCCACGAATCCGTTGAGCCCCGGAAGTCCCATCGAGGACAGCGTGACGATCAACGTCAAGGCGCCGTACACGGGCATGATTTTCCACAAACCGCCGAATGCGTCCATCTCCCGCGTGTGGCGCCGCTCGTAGATCATGCCGACGAGCAAGAACAAGGCTCCCGTGCTCAATCCATGGTTGACCATCTGCAGGATTCCGCCTTGTATGCCCACGGGATTAAGCGCGAATAGGCCCAGCATCACGAAACCCAGGTGGCTGACGGAAGAATACGCCACTAATTTCTTGACGTCCTTCTGCGCGTAAGACACCGCCGCACCGTAGAGAATCCCGATCACGGCGAGCAGTGCCACCCAGGGAGCGAAACGTACGGCTGCGTTCGGGAAAAGCGGGATGTTGAAGCGCAGAAAACCGTACGTGCCCATTTTTAGCAGCACACCCGCCAGGATCACCGAGCCGGCAGTGGGCGCTTCGACGTGCGCGTCCGGGAGCCAGGAATGTAGAGGCCACATCGGCACCTTGATCGCGAAAGCAGCCGCAAAGGCCAGGAACAGCCAGGTTTGGATGTTGCCCGGGATGTTCCCTTCGGCGATCAAATCCGGTACGGAAAAGCTGTTGAAATGCAGGCCGAGCCAGAGTATCGCCAGCAGCATCAAGATCGAACCCGCCATGGTGTAGAGGAAGAATTTGATTGCGGCGTAGATACGACGCGGTCCACCCCAGATACCGATCAGGAAGTACATCGGCACGAGCGTGAACTCCCAGAAGACGTAGAAAAGGAAGAGATCGAGCGCCAGGAAGACGCCCACCATTCCAATCTCCAGGAGCAGGAAGAAGATCATGAACTCCTTGACCCGCTCCTCGATCGCCGTCCAGGTCGAAAGGATCGCCAGGGAAGTGATGAACGTCGTCAGCAGCACGAGTAGAAGACTGAGGCCGTCCACGCCGAGGAAGTATTCGATGTTCACGCCTGCGAGCTGGAACCAGTTCGCCCTTGCTACCATTTGCACGTCGCCGCTCGTGCGATCGAACTGCAGCAGCATGAGTATCGATAGAACGAATGCGATCAACGAGGCGATCAGGGCGACTGTTCGTATGGCGTTACGCCGTTCTCGTGGAAGAAAGAGGATCACCAATACGCCGAGAAGTGGAGCAAAAGTCACGAGTGTAAGAATTATTTTCGGTTCGATCATAGCCATTCCTTGTTATACGAAAAGAAAATAGCTCAATATCAGCAGCACGCCCACAAACAATGCCAGGGCATAGTTACGGACGTATCCCGTCTGGACGAGGCGCAAGCGGGCGGCGGCCTCTTTTGTCAAGCTGCCCAACCCGTTAACCGCACCGTCGATGACGTGCGCGTCGAATCCCGAACTGAGCCAATGTGTGCCTGCGCGGAAAGAACGCGCCAGAATCGTGTCGTGAAACCAATCGTGCCAGAAGCGCCAATCGACGACGTCGGCCAGGAAAGCCGCCAGCGCGATGTAAGGACGAATGATGATGGCGTTATAAATCTCGTCCACCCACCACTTGTTTTCCATTCCTACGAAAAGAGGACCCAGCAATCTGCGCAGCGGATCGACCTGTCCTTCCTGCATTGGCTTGCGGCCGTAGAGCAACCAGGCAAGTCCAATGGCCAGCAAGACCAAGCATGTCGAAATGAGAGACACCTGGAGATTGAACTCGGAAACGTGCACGTGCAAAGTGTGTTCGAGCCAATTGGTCAGCGAATGAAGTCCCGGAAAATTGAGTACCCCACCAATCACTGCACCTAGAGCAAGCAGGATGAGAGGCACGGTGACAATCGGCGGATTCTCCGGCGCATGCTTTGCAGTTTCCGATCGAGCCTTTCCAAAAAACACCATCAGAATTTGTCGGCCCATGTAGAAAGCAGTGAAAAATGCCGCTACGGCCAGCAGGATGTAGACGAGCATGTTCTCCTGCATGGCATCCGTCAGGATTTCGTCCTTCGAGAAGAATCCCGCGAAAGGCGGCACGCCGGAGAGCGCAAGCGCACCGATCAGGTAGACCCAGAAGGTCGTTTTCATGCGTGAACGGAGTCCACCCATGTTGCGCATGTCGTTGGGGTCGAAAGCTTCTGCGCTTCCGGACGATCCGTGTTCGACGTGGTGATGCCCGTGCTCGATGCCCAGTATCACCGATCCGGCGGACAGGAACAGCAGCGCCTTGAAAAAGGCATGGGTCAGCAGGTGGAACATACCGGCGACCTGCGCCCCGATCCCGACCGCGGCAATCATGTATCCCAATTGGCTGATCGTGGAATACGCCAGCACTTTCTTGATATCGAACTGCGCCACTGCAATCGTCGCTGCGAAAAGCGCCGTCGCCGCACCGATGATCGCCACCAGCGACGATGAGAACTCGGAGACGGCGAACAAGGCCTGATTGCGGGCGATCATGTAAACCCCGGCCGTGACCATCGTGGCGGCGTGGATCAGCGCCGAAACCGGCGTCGGGCCGGCCATGGCGTCCGGAAGCCACACGTAAAGCGGGATCTGCGCCGACTTGCCCGTCGCACCAAGCAGCAGGAACAGCGTGATGGCGGTGATCACGCCTTCGTTTGCCAGGCCGTGCTCATGTGCCCAGTGAAAGACCTCGTCGAACTGCAGGCTGCCTACGGCGCCGAAGATGAGGAACATGGCGATCAGGAAACCAAAGTCGCCAATCCGGTTGGTCACGAAGGCCTTCTTGCCCGCCACTGCGTTTCCGATCCCGTCTGCACCTTTTTCATACCAGAAACCGATGAGCAGGTAGGAGCACAACCCCACGCCTTCCCAACCGACGAACATCATCAGGAAGTTGTCGGCGGTCACCAGGATCATCATCGCCGCGACGAAGAGATTGAAGAAAACAAAGAACCGTGTATACCGTCCGGGATCGCCCTGGAAGCGCACGTCGTCGTGCATGTAACCGATGGCGTAAATGTGGATCAAGGCGCTCACGCCCGTCACCATGAGCATCATCGTCGCCGAGAGGGTATCCACCTTCAGGGACCAGGACACGGAAAACTCCCCGATGGTGATCCAATCGGCTACGTGCACCGCAGCACCCGCCGGTTGTCCGAGCAGCGCCACGAATTGGGCCACCGCCACCACAAACGCCAGGCCAATCGCACTGCTGGCGACGATTCCCACGAACTTCTCGTTCGATCGACGTCCGAAGATCAAGTTGATCAACAAGCCAAGGATGGGGAAGGCAATGATTAACGGGGCAATTGAAAACAAGCCGGTGCCTCCCACAATCTCACTCGACAACATCCATTCCCTCCATGAACGAGGTCAGCCCTTGAGGCTGCTCACTTGGTCGACGTCGATACTCTTCTTGGCGCGGAAGATCACCACAATCAAAGCCAGGCCGACAGCCACCTCCGCTGCAGCTACGGCGATGACGAAGAAAACCAGCACCTGCCCTCGCAGCGCTCCCGCCGCCGGGGCGAACGACCGCGCGAAAGCGATCAGGGCCAGGTTGGCGGAATTAAGCATTAATTCGATGGACATGAAGATCACGATGGCGTTGCGGCGCACGAGCACACCCAAGACACCGATGGTGAAGAGCACCCCCGAAAGCACCAAGAGATAGTTCAACGGAACGTTCATCGGCTCTCCTTGCCTCGATCGCGCGTGATTACCACCGCCCCGACCATGCCCACCAGCAGCAAAATCGAGGTGATTTCGAACGGAATCAGATATTGATCGAAGAGAATCAGCCCGATCGAGGTGGGACTGCCAAATCCCTGAGCCACGTTTTCGGACAAACCTTGCGCCGCATTCGAAGCGCCGTGGAAGAGCGCAAACACAACCTCTGCGATCAGCGCTGCGCCTAAAAGGATCGCCACCGGAAGCTGCCAGGGCAGGCTGCCGGTCGGCTTCAGCCGCTCAGCGCCGAGAAGCATGATGACGAAGAGAAAGAGCACCATGATCGCACCGGCGTACACCGTCACCTGCACCATGGCGATGAAGGCCGCGTTCATCAGTAAAAACAACGTGGCGATGGTGATGAAATTGATCACCAGAAACAACGCCGAGTAAATCGCGTTTCGACTCGCCAACATACTGATCGCCGAAATCACCGCGACGAGCCCGATACCGATGAACAAAAGCAGATCAACGTCCATAATGTTTCCTAATCGATTGCCTTTCTAATGCCTCGACCTGACGGGCCGAATGTTACAGGATCCTCGTGAGATGTAATCTTCTAGAATCGAGTGCCTCGCGACTAGATCGGATCCTTCATCTCCGGGATCGCACGGTCGAATTTACCCGCTTCAACATTCATCGGAGTCGGCTTACCACCCTCGGGCACCGGTACAAGCAATTTGTCTTTACCGTAAATCGCCGATCTCCGATCGTAATATGACAACTCGTAATTGTGCTCGAGGACGATTGCCTCCGTAGGGCAGGCGTCCTCGCAGAAGCCGCAGAAGATACAACGCAGGAAGTTGATCTCGTACGTACTTGCGTAGCGTTCACCGGGCGAATACCGTTCTTCGTTCGTGTTTTCCGCCGCTTCGACGAAAATCGCATCGGCGGGACAGGCCGCCGCGCACAATGCGCAGCCGATGCATTTCTCCAGGCCGTTGTCGTAGCGTTTCAATTCATGGCGGCCGCGGAAGCGCTCACGTACCGGCCGCTTGATTTCCGGGTACTGATACGTCACCGGCGTTTCCAGAAAATTCAGAAACGTCGTCCATAAACCGTGTAAAAGTTCAAACGGATTCATCGCTCATCCTCCCACCAACACAATCACCGTCGCCGTAACCATCACGTTGAGAATCGCCAGGGGAAGCATGAACTTCCAACCAAATCCCATCAATTTATCGTAACGCAAGCGCGGGAACGTTGCCCGCAGCCAGACGATGAAGTACAGCAGCACCAACACCTTCGCCAGCAAATATACCGGTCCGAGCAGCGGAATTCGATCGACAAACGGTCCCCAGTACCCACCAAGAAACAGGGTCGCCCCGATGAAACTCACCACGAGCATCTTGCCGTATTCCGCCAGGTAGAAGAGGGCGAATTTCATGCCGGAATATTCGGTATGGTATCCGGCCGTCAATTCCTGCTCGGCTTCCGGCAAGTCGAAAGGCGCACGGTTGACTTCGGCCACCGCAGCCATGATATAGATCAAAAAACCGACCGGCTGCAGGACGACGAACCACAAACCATGCTGCGCCTTGACGATCTCGTTCACGCTCAACGGGTTGGCTGAATTCGTCAGCAGTATCGGGCCAACGAAAGCCAGGGCCAAAGCTAGTTCGTAACTGATCATTTGTGCCGTGGCGCGAATGCCGCCCATCAAGGCATATTTATTCCCGGAGGACCATCCGGCAATCGTAATTCCGTACACCGCAATCGAAGCCACCGCCATAATGTAGAGCACGCCGACGTTGATATCCGCTGCCAAATCGAGATGGATGCCTGCCACTTCCGGCCCGAGGGGAATCACGGCCAACAAAATCATCGCCGGTATAACCGTGATCACCGGCGCGAGAATGAACAATACCTTGTCCGCCTGCGCGGGGATCAAATCCTCTTTGAAAATCAACTTGACCGTGTCGGCGATCGGCTGCAGCAGGCCCAACGGCCCCGCGCGGTTCGGTCCGATACGCACCTGGAAACGGGCGAGGACGCGCCGCTCGAAGTAGGTCAGATAGGCCGCACCGAGGACGACGAAGACCACCAGTATGATCAATGACTTTATCGTCCATTCCAGCAGCAATGCGATGTCCATTCCTACTCCTGTTTCCCCAGCGGATTAACTTTCACGTAGGCCGGATGCGAAACGACGACATCGAGGCTGCGGGGCAGCAGCAGCGCACCCACGACGGCATCATGGGTTACATTCGCATCGATCTCTTCCACACGGCCATTCACACGCAGTTCGACCCTACCTCCGTCCACGACTCCGATGCGTTCCGCATCCTCGGGATGGATTTGCAGTCGAGTTGGCACGAGCCGCGGATGCAGTACTTCGGAAGGCATCACCGTCGTACCTCGATCGTAGAGTTCGACAATCGGTACAAGTAAAAACCCGGCTTTTGATTTGTGAGCTTCCGGCACAGTCCACGCGATTTCCGGGGCTTTACCACGCTCTGCTGCCGAGGGTAGCTGCACGCCGAGGCCTTGATGGTTCTTGAAGGCCGTACCGCCAAAGTAGAGATCCTCATCTCCCACTTCCGGCCACTGGTCTTCATATTTCGCCAGATCCGCGTAGCTCACCCCGGCGTAAGCGGGAACGACCGAACCGATTTCCGCGAATATTTCCGCCACGGAGTCGGCTTCAAATTCGTATCCCATCCTGCCGCCCAGCAGCATCAAGATGCGCCAATCGGAAAGCGATGCGCCTCGCGCCGGCAGGGTCGTATAAGCACGCTGAACGCGCCGCTCGCCGGACGTGTAGCTGCCTTCCCGCTCGACGATCGCAGCAGCCGGGAAGACAACGTCGGCCTGCCGTGCGGTCGGGGTCAGGAACAGCTCCTGCACCACGAGGAACGTTTCGTCTTGAAGCGCATCTGCCAGATCCGGGTCATCACCCAGCGGATCGGCCGCCATCACGAAGAGCGCGTCGGCCTTCTCCAACGTGGACGCCAGGCCCTTCGCTTCCGGCCTCAAGCCCATGTCCCAGGCACCCTGGGTGTTGTTGCGCGGCCATACGGCGACCAAGCCGTTGTTCGGCTTACCGGCGCGACCCGTCGCTTGAATCAAAGCGCCGCAGGCCAATGCCAGCGCTTCACCTTCTGAATAGGCCAGTCCTTCTCCACCGTAAAACACAACCAGGTTTTCGGCGTCCGCCAGCGCACGGCCTGCCGCCTGAACGTCTCTGTCCTTTGCATAGGATGCCAGGTCTTTCCGCTTCGTGAAGGCATGCAGCAATCCCAGAACCGTCTGCGCGGCCTGCGGATACGCATACCGCAGGACGTGGCCGGCGTGCGCATCCAATGCCGTAGGCCGGCCGTTGGCAACCACCAGCGTCGCACCGCGATCGCTGGCTTGCTTCAAGCGCAGCCACCACAACGGCGCCTCTTCATGCAAGTCGCTCGCCACAACGAGGACGGCGTCTCCCGCGCCGAGCTGCGACAGATTGGAGCCGCTTCCCAGACCGACCTGCTGTACGACGCCGCCGCCCGCCAGGGAATCATCCAGAACGGCGCGGCCGCCGATCTTCTCGATCAAGCTGCGGAATACGTACAGATCCTCGTTGGATGCGCGGCCTCCAGCGATGCCAACCAGATTCTTGGAACCCTTCAAAGCTTTTGCAGTTTGGGACAACGCTTCATCCCAGCTGGCTTCCACCAGTTTTCCACGCTTGCGCACCATGGGTTTGGTCACCCGCGCTTCGCTCTGCGCGAAGTGGTGGGTGAAGCGGCCCTTGTCGCAAATCCATAATTCGTTGACCCATTCGTTCTGGCGGGGCATCACGCGTTTGATCACTTCGTAGCCGTCGGAACTCGCCTCGCGGCGTGTATTCAGCATTACGTTGCATCCGACCGGACAATGGGAACAAATCGAAGCCGTGCTGTGCATTTCCCAGGGGCGGGCTCCGAAACGAAAATCCGTCGTGGTCAAGGCGCCGACCGGGCAAATGTCTGTGGTGTTTCCTGAAAAATAGGAATCAAACCCCGGTTCGGAATAGGTCACGATTTCGATCCCCCGGCCGCGCTCTTTGAAGGCGATCACCGGTTCTCCGACGACCTCATCCTGAAAGCGAATGCAGCGCCCGCATTGGATGCAGCGTTCTCGATCCAGAAAAATCAACTCGCCCAGTGGGACATGTTTGGCCAGGTGCTTCTTCTCGCTGTACAGGAAGCGGCTCTTGCCTGGGCCGTGTTCCATGGTCAGATTCTGCAGCGGGCATTCGCCGCCTTTATCGCAGACCGGACAATCGAGTGGATGCGAGGTCAGCAGATATTCGACGATCTGCTTGTGTCCGGCGCGTGCCACTCCGCTGCTGACGCGCACGACCCAACCATCGCCGACCGGCGTCGTGCAGGCCGTTTCCAGGTGAGGACCGAAACGGATTACCGGCTGCCCCTGCTCGTCCAGGATGGGCGCATTTTTCTGCCGGTCCCATGCGGGACGCCCGATCTCCACCAGGCACATGCGGCACATGCCCACCGGCTTCATCTTGGGGTGGTAGCAGAACACCGGGATGTCGATGCCGACTCGCTTGGCAGCATCCACGATCAACGTGCCTTTAGGCACGGTCACTTCCATTCCATCGATCGTCAGCGTTACCGACGTTTCACTCATCGTCCATCCCCGGTGTGGTTCTCGAAATCCGCGCGGAAATGTTCGATGCCCGAGAGCACGGGCATCACGGAAAACTCACCCAGCGCACAGAGACATTTGCCCGTCATGCCATTGGCTACCGCTGCGAGCAGATCGATATCCTCGAGCGTCGCTTCTCCTTGATTGATACGCGCCAGGATGTGATCCATCCAATAGGTTCCCTCGCGGCAGGGTGTGCACTTCCCGCATGATTCGTGTTTGAAAAAGTTCGTGGTCTTTCCAATCAACCAGGCAATGTCGACGCTTTCATCCATCACGATGATGGAACCAGATCCCAACTGCGATCCCACTTTGGGCACCGATTCGTAATCCATCGAGGTGTCCAAGACTTCGTCCGTCGCAGGAAGCAGCGGTGCGGAGGCGCCGGCCGGCAAAATGGCTTTGATCGCCTTCCCCCCGGCTACGCCGCCGCCGTGTTCGTAAATCAGTTCGCGAAACGTGGTGCCCATGGGCAGCTCGTAATTTCCCGGTTTTTCCACGTGGCCCGACAAACAGAACACCTTCGGGCCAGGGCTCTTCTCCGTGCCGATGGCGCGATACCAGTCTGCGCCATGCGTCAGGATCGGCGGCAAATTGGTCAATGTCTCCACATTGTTGACCACCGTGGGCTTGGCGTAAAGACCTTCTGCGGCGGGGAACGGCGGCCGCAAACGAGGCTGGCCCAGTTTGCCTTCCAGCGATTCCAACAGCGCCGATTCTTCACCGCAGATGTACGCTCCAGCGCCCAGATGAACGTGGATATCGAGGTTGAAATCGGTATCGAATATCCGCTTGCCGAGCAAACCAGCGCCGTACAGGTTCTCGATCTTGTGCTCGAGTTCGTGCGCCAGATCCCAGAATTCGCCGCGGCAGTAGACGTACGCCGTCCGCGCCTGGGCGGCGTAGCAGCAGATGGCTACTCCCTCCAGGAATTGAAAGGGATTGTGCTCCAGAATCTCGCGATCCTTGAACGTGCCTGGTTCGGACTCGTCCGCATTTGCCACGACGTAGCGAGGGAAGACCCCAGGACTCAGGAAACTCCACTTCACACCGGTCGGGAAGCCGGCGCCTCCGCGACCGCGCAGTCCCGCAGCTTTGACGACGTCGATCACTTCCTGGGGAGACTTCCCGGTGACGACGGCTTTCAAGGTGTCGAAACCGCCGTGTTTGCGATAGACCTCGAGCTGATCGATATCCGGAACGTCCCGATGACGCAGCAGAATGTGTTCAGGCATCGGACTGCCTCGCGCGCAGCATCTCGATCAGCGCCATCGCCGAATCCACGGTCTGATGTTCGTGATAATGGATTCCTTCGCTATCCTGTAATTGGAACATCGGCGCCCGGTCGCAGGCAGCCACGCATTTAACTTCCTCCACCGTAATCAACCCGTCGGGAGTGGTTTCTCCCATTTGTATTCCCAGGCGTGCGCACAGTTCGTCGGCAAACGCTCCTGCCCCGCGCAGCGAACAGGGAAAATCGGTGCAGATTTGGATGCGGCAGGTGCCGCCCGCCCCCTCGTGAAAGAGAGTATAGAAACCGATGAGCGAGGCAACCTGCGTGGGATCGACTCCGATCAGTCCGGCGATTTCACCCACCGCCTCGTCAGTGATCGATCCGTACTCGTGCTGCGCCAAGTAGAGTAAGGGCAGGACGGCCGATCGCTTATGATCCGGCGGAAACTTCTTCAGTATGGCGTCGATTGCCGAACGATGCTTATCAACCAGCAATGTCAAACTCCAGGATTATGGAATCGAACGATCGAATGCATTCCAGCAGCTCATCGATCCGAATCGCCCAGGACCGGATCGATGCTGCTGATGATGGCCACGATATCCGCAACCAAAAAACCGCGTACCAATACGGGAATCGCCTGGATGGCGGCAAAACTCGGTGTGCGGAAATGAACTCGATAGGGCTTGGGGCCACCGTTACCGGCCAAGTAACAACCCAACTCACCACGCGGCGACTCCACGGCGACGTACACCGCGCCCTCCGGCGCCGAAAAACCTTCCGTCCACAATTTGAAATGGTGGATCAAGGCCTCCATGCTGGTGCCGATTTCGGAACGCGGAGGAGGCACAAATTTGCGATTGTCGCTGCGTACCGGTCCACCCGGTAGATGGTCGAGCGCCTGTTCCACGATGCGCAGGGATTGCGCCATTTCCTGCAATCGCATCATGTAGCGATCGAACACATCACCGTTCGTGCCTACCGGTACGTCGAAGTCGTAACGTTCGTAGCCGCTGTAGGGATTGGCCTTACGCAAGTCGAAGGGTACACCGGCAGCGCGCAGATTCGGACCGGTCAATCCCCAGCTTACCGCATCTTCGCCTGAAATCGGACCGATCCCCTTCGAACGGCTCAGGTAGATCGGATTCTTGCTCAATAGATTGCTGTATTGTTTCAGCCGCTTGGGTAAAATGCGGATGAAGTTGCGAACCGCGTCCTCGAAACCTTCCGGCACGTCCCGCCACAAACCACCGGGACGGATGAAGGAGGTCATCATGCGCTCCCCGGAGCACATCTCGAAAATATCGAGGATGATTTCCCGCTCCCGAAAGCAGTACAGGAAAACGGACATCGCACCCGTATCTAAAGCATGGGTCGCTAAAAAGACCAGATGCGAAGCGATGCGCTGCAGCTCGACCAGGATGACCCGAATGGCCTGCGCCCGTTCAGGGACGTCCAGATCGACCAGCTTCTCGACCGCCAGGCAATAGCACAGGTTATTTCCCAGGTTGTTGAGGTAATCCATGCGGTCGGTCATCACCAAGGCCTTGTGGAAGGTCTTGGATTCCATGTTCTTTTCGATACCGGTGTGCAGAAAGCCAATGTCGGGCACGCAATTGATCACGCGTTCGCCGTCGAGTTCGAGCAGCAAACGCAGCACGCCGTGCGTGCTCGGATGCTGCGGGCCCATGTTGAGCAGCATGGTCTCTCCCTCAAGTGCCCGATCGGAGACCAGGTGCCTGAGTTCCTCGAGTGTGGTATCCATGGCTTGATTTGCGTTGTCAGTGTCCATCGATGATAACGATCCCACTATTCTTTGGCATACGGCTTCTGATCATCAATTTCGTCGAAGTTGAAGCTGAATTGAACCTCTTCATATCCCAAAGGGTAATCCTTGCGCAGCGGATGGCCTTCCCAATCCTTGGGCATCAAAATGCGGCGCAGATCAGAATGCCCCTTGAAATCGACGCCGAACAAATCGAACACTTCTCGTTCGTGCCAGTTGGCATTGGGGTAGACGCTCTCGATCGAGTCGACTTCCGCAGCATCGCTCTCCAACGGCACGCGCAGACCCAGAAACACCCGATTGGGTATGCTGTAGAGTTGATAAACGACGGTAAAGCGCGGCTCTTTAGGCCAGTAATCAACGGCCGTCAGCGCGGCGAGTAAATTGAACCGCAGCGCTGCGTCGTCGTGGAGAATCCGGCAAGCTTCGCGAATACCGGCGCGATCGAGATCGACGGTTGTCTGATCTCGAAAGACATCGACCGAGAGCACCTTGTCTTTCAAGGCGTTCTGCAGAGTCTCTACGGCTCGGTTGAGTACATCCATAAATTTCCCTCAGGCAGACCGAAACATCCGGCGTCTAACAGTGCATATGATCCCGCGTCAGGACCAGGTCTTGACGCCTTCGCCCTTTACCTTCTCATAGAGCGTGAGAATACCGTGGATCAATCCCTCGGGTCTCGGCGGACAGCCAGCGACGTAAACGTCCACCGGTACGATCTCATCCACACCGGGTATGATGGCATAATTGTTGAAAACGCCCCCACACGAGCAGCAATCGCCCATGGCCAAAACCCACTTGGGATCCGGCATCTGATCGTACAATCTGCGCAGCACAGGCCCCATTTTTCGCGAGACGCGCCCGGCGACGATCATCAAGTCGCTCTGGCGCGGGCTGGCGCGCATCAATTCCATGCCGAAACGGCTCATGTCGAAATCCGAAGCCTGAGCCGCCATCATTTCGATCGCGCAGCACGCCAGGCCGAACAGCATCGGCCACATGGCGCGCGTGCGGCTCCAGTTCACCACTTGTTCCAGCGTGGTGGTGACCACGCCCATGTTTCCCAGTTTGCTCTCTAATCCCACTCCAGAGCTCCCTTCTTCCATGCATACACAAAACCAACGATCAAGATACCGACGAATACAAACATTTCGACCAGCCCAAAGACATCGAGTTCACGCAGGACGGCTGCCCAGGGCAGGAGGAAAATGATCTCGACATCGAAGAGGATGAAGAGCACCGCCACCAGGTAAAAATGGACCGGCACTCGACGTCTGCCCGGGCCGATGGGATCCATGCCGGATTCGTAAGGTTCGGATTTAACTTCGGTTTGTCGATGGGGGCCAAAAATTGCGCCGAGGATTACAACGAGCAACGCAAGAGCCGTTGCGAGGACGACCAATATAGCAATGGGGAGATATTCACTGGGCATCCGTACCTCGGCGTTTGAGATTATTACATTAGATAATTATATACCAATCCGTTCGTTTCGATATGTGAATTTTATCACAAAAGGAACGTGACGTCACCCACTCCATTACGCGAAAGGTGAGTTACTCAATATGCGTTCATCCTGAGCAGAGGGCGCAGCGAAGCGTGGCCCACAGGCGAAGGCTGAGTAAAACATCGCTGGCGACGGAAGTGTATCCCTCGCCGTAATAGGTGGATTTGCATCCACCCGTTCTCACAACAGAAAGGGATTTCATCTACTATTTTTGATTAACCACGGGCATCCCATCACGAAGGATAGAGCAACAGATACACATCTGCCGATTATGAAGCGCGGATGAATATCCGCAACCAGCGGGGACATGCCATTTGCATGGCTTGTTCCGTAGAGGAGTATATGAAAGCGGGTATTATGTTCTCGCCATACTCGATGCACCTTTCCTGATAAAAAAACAAGAAAGCACCGGCCCCCTGCCGCCAGGCAGATGGGCCGGTGCTTGTAGAGACGATTTAAAGATAGCTCAGGAAAGATAATCGCGCAAATGCCGGCTGCGCGTCGGATGACGTAGTTTGCGCAACGCCTTGGCCTCGATCTGGCGGATACGCTCGCGCGTGACCTTGAAGTGTTTGCCGACTTCCTCCAGGGTGTAATCCTTGCCGTCTCTTAACCCAAAACGCATCTCCAATACCTGGCGTTCCCGTTCGGTGAGCACCGACAGTGCACTCTGCACCTGCTCCTTCAACAAACCCAGCGCCGCCGCATCCACCGGCTCGGGCATGGTCTCGTCTTCGATGAAATCGCCCAGCTGGCTGGATTCCTCATCCCCGACCGGCCGTTCGAGCGACATGGGCTCCTGGGCGATGCGGATGATGCCGCGCACCTTGGCAGCGGCGCGGTGCCACTTCCTGGCCAGGGTCGCGTCCAATGGTTCATCTTCTGCGCGCGAACGGATGGCTTCGATCTCCTCCGGCTCGAGCAGTTCCATTTCCAGGGCCAACTCTTCGGAGGTCGGCTCGCGCCCCAGGTCTTGCGTGAGGCGCAGCTTCACGCGCATCATACGGTTGATGGTTTCGACCATGTGCACCGGGATGCGGATGGTGCGCGCCTGATCCGCGATGGCGCGGCTGATGGCCTGGCGAATCCACCAGGTCGCGTAGGTGCTGAACTTATACCCTTTGGCGGGGTCGAATTTTTCCACCGCACGCAGCAAACCAATGTTGCCCTCCTGGATCAGATCCAGAAAGGCGATGCCGCGGCCCATGTAGCGTTTGGCTACGCTGACCACGAGGCGCAAATTGGCGCGAATCAAAGCCGCCTTGGCTTCCCCGGCCAATTCCATGACCTGCCATTCGTCATGATTCATACTCTCGATGTTTTTCAGCCATCGCTTGAACGTGCGTGCCGTGGGCATTTTCTTGCCCTCGCTGAAACGTTTCGCCAGGCGCTCCTGAATATCCGCCGGCAGCATGTACAACGCCATGAAGACTTCGATCGCATTGTGCGCCACCTGCTCCCAGGCAGGATCGGTTCCCCAGAGTTCGTTGTTCAGCCAATTCCGCAGGTAGGATTCACTCAGCCCATCCCACGGTCCGCGCAATTTGCGTGCTTCCTCCAGGATCTTGGGAAACTCCGGCTCCGGGGATTCCAATCGCTCCGCGTCCTCCACAACGCGCTTCCATGCCGTGCGCATGTCGTCGATAATGTTGAGTTGAACGGCAATTGAAGAGTCGTTGGTATTCTTGCGCGAAGCTCTGCCGGTGCGCAGTACTTCCAACCGGCGCGCGGCGTTCATGCGCACGGCGAGCCACAATTCCTCATCGGAAGACAAAAGCTCGACGCGTCCGATTTCTTTCAGATACAATCGCACAGGGTCGTCACCCAGCTCAACGGAGATGGGAGCCGGGCTGATCTCGACGATGTCATCGCCCTGGCCCTCTCCCATGGAACCCTCTTTCGGAATGTCCGGTTCCACGTCTATGGATTGGCCACCGACGACGTCGACGGCATCATTGGGATCCGTTTCTACTTCATCTTCAGAATCGAAAGTATCGTCTACGTTTTCTTCCTCTTTAGATCTTTTCGCTTCACTCATATCGATCACCGTCCTTGGGTCATGAGCATGGCTTGTGAAGCGCCTCGTTGCTGTGTCATCGCGCGGTCGAGACGATCTTTCTGCGTGGCGATATCCTGCACGACTCGGGTGTAGTGCCATAAATCCTTTTCCACTTCGTCTTGGTCTTCCGCATCCTGCATCGCCTGGAGTTGAAAGCGAAGCTGGGTCAATTGCTCTTCCAGATTCCGCTTTCGCAGCCGCAAGAAATGGGCAACGACGGCTTCCAAGACGTTTGCCCGAGACATATCGAGGTCCGCAACGCCGGATACATACTCTTCGGCCTTCTCGGAAATGGACAGCGCCAAAGACTTTCTCCAATGGTCCGCCGGTTCCATGTCATCTTGTGCAAGTGCAGTACGCAGAGCTTCGAAGATCACACGACTTTCGGAGCTCGAGAAATCCTGAGCATCGAGCCGGGTCAGCTCGATCATCTGCAGTTGACGATCGACACGATACAGCAGTTCGGGATCGTTCAGGAGAACCCCCAGGCAAAATCCTTCCAACGGTGAATCACGCCGCACGTCCGGCAGTGGCTGCGCAAGCTCCGCTCGCGATCGCGCTGCGCGGCCCCCACGCCGGGCAATCTGCGGTTGCCAACGCAGCAGCGCCCGTTCATCGACTCGTAACTGCCGCGCGAGCATCTGCCGATACGCCTCACGTTCGACAGGATCGGCGACGTCTTCGATCAAGGGCAGCACCTGGCGGGCGATATCGGATTTCGCTTTCGGGTCGTCCACATCACGATCGCGCGTCATCACTTCGAGCACGTACTCCACCACGGTCTGCGCACGATCCAGCATCCCACGCCAGGCGTCGGCGTCTTCCGCCACGACCTCGTCCGGATCGACGCCCTGCGGCAGGGTGAGCACACGGATTTCAGCATCCAGGCGACCCTCGTGCCGTACCAGTCCGCGCGCATCGAAAACCGGATCGGGTTCCCGATCGAGCGCCTCGCGCGCAACCGAAAGGCCGCGCAGCGTAGCCTGACTCCCGGCCAGATCCGCATCCATGGCCAACACAATGCGCCGACTGTAACGCTTCAGAGTGCGCAGTTGGTACTCCGACACAGCGGTTCCCATCGGCGAAACCGCGTTTTCAAAGCCCGCTTGGTGCAGCCCGATGACGTCCATGTAGCCCTCGACGATTACCGCTTGATCCTGCATGCGGATCGCTTTACGGGCTTTGTCCAGGCCGTACAACAGGCGTCCTTTATCGAACAACACGGTTTGGGGGGAATTCAGGTATTTGGGCACGTCGTCGGGATCGATTACCCTCGCACCGAATCCCGCCATCCTCCCCCGCGAGTCACGGATGGGGATCATGATCCGGTTGCGAAAGCGGTCGAAAATGCCGCCGCTATCCCGCTCGGAAACCACGCCGGCATCCAGCAGCTCTTGATCTTCGTACCCTTTTTCCTTTAAATAGGCGACACATTTTTCCCATCCTGCAGGTGCCATGCCGATTTCAAATCGCTCCAGGGTCTCGCGCTTCAACCCACGATCCAGCAAATATTGCAAGACTTGCTCGCCCTCTGCGGTCTCGTTGAGTGCGTGCCGAAAAAAGACGGCGGCGGATTCCACAATCGTGCGCAGTCGTTCGTGGGCTTCTTCCGCTTCCTGCTGCGCCGGCGTCTGGGGTTTGAGTTCGACTCCCGCGCGCTCGGCAAGATACCGCAGCGTCTCTGCAAAATCCCAGCCTTCCTTCTTCATTAAAAAGCTGAAAACGTCCCCGCCTTCATTGCACGCCCCAAAACAGCGCCACGTACCGCTGTCGGCGAAAACGGCGAACGCCGGCGTCCGGGTGTTGGCATGGAACGGGCAGAACCCCGTGTAGTTCTTGCCCGATTTACGGAGTTTAACCGTCTCTCCGATCACATCGAGAATGTCGATACGCTCTTTGACTTCATCGATTACAGACATCGTGCTCCGTCGCTTAAATGATCCTGCCAAAAGGGATGGGCGGGAATTATAGCGTCTGACTCGCTTTCAAGCAAATCCGTATATACGTATTGTATCCGGATCGTTGAGGGGTGCTAGAATCCTTCGAGTTTGGAGAGGTCCAAAACGCCGCCGGCCAAAGCCACGATGCGCTGCAGCAAGCCGAGGCGGTTGCGGCGCAATTTTTCGTCCTCGGCCATGACCAATACCTCATCGAAAAATGTGGTGATGGACGGGATCAATGGAATGAAGGTTTCGAAGAAATCGTCGACCGATCCCGGTTGCCGGGAAGTCTTCTCGGCCTTTTCAAGCCGCTCGAACAATCCTTTCTCCGCCGGTTCCACGAGTTGCGCCGGATCTAGCGGATAGATCGCCGTCTCGTCGCGTGTAATGCGAACGCAGCGCGCATACGCCTGCAGAATCTCGTCCCAATTCTTCCGCTGGCGATACGGGTTGAGTTCTTCGAGTGCAGAGACCGCGCCCGCAGGGTCTTGCCCCTGTGCAGCCAGAACCGCTTCGACGGCATCATACGCAGCATCATCACTGAGAAGCAGCGTCTGCAATCTGGCAACGATAAACGCCAGGCATTCCGAAATATGCATTTTTGGTTCCGTCAACGGCAGTCCAGCGGCGGCCATCTCCAGCGCCTCGGTCAAGTTGAAACGGATGCGCTTCGAAATCAATAACTGTACCAACCCGATCGCAGTTCTGCGCATGGCGAAGGGGTCGCTGGCACCGCTGGGTTGAATCCCCGCCGCAAACAATCCCATCAGACTATCGAGGCGATCGGCCAGACCGACCACATAGCCGGGATCGGATTCAGGCATCCGGTCGCCCTGGAAACGGGGCAGATAATGCTCGCGGATCGCCTGGGCTACTTCCGGCGGCTCACCGCCGCGCAGCGCATACACCCGTCCCATTTCGCCTTGCAAGGAAGTCATCTCGATCACCATCAAAGTCGCCAGGTCGGCTTTGGCGAGATGGGCCGCTCGGGTCGCAGCTTTGCGCGCCTGTGCGCTCAGGTTCAAATTATCTGCGAGCATTTCCGTGAGGCGTTCGATCCGCCGGGTTTTATCCAGCATCGATCCGAGATCGGCTTGAAAGGTCAACGTCGACAGCCGGGGAATATAGTCTTCCAGCGGCCGCTCCAGATCACGGCGGAAGAAGTAATCCGCATCGGCAAAACGGGCGCGTATCACCTGTTCGTTGCCCCGGGTGACGACTTCGAGATGTTCCTCGCCGCCGTTACGGACGGCGATGAAATAGGGCAGAAGCTCTCCATCCTTTTCGACCGGAAAATAGCGTTGGTGCTTCCTCATCACGGATATCAACACCGATGTGGGCAATTCCAAGAATTTCTTGGCAAACTCCCCCCGCAGCGCAGTGGGTTTTTCTACCAGATTGGCGACTTCAGCCAGCAGGTCCGCATCCGTCTGGAGTTCACCCCCTGCCTGTTTCGCCAATCGAGACGCCTGCTCGAGAATTTCTTCTGCGCGCGCTGCGCCATCCAGGATGATTCCGTGCGAGTCGAGCGTTTTAAAATAGGTCTTTACATCTTTAACCGAAACTTGCTCCGGATCGTCGAAACGCATGGTACGCGTCTGGCGGCCGCTGGTCAATCCGGCGTACTCGAACGGCACGCGATGCTCTCCGTGCAGCGCCAGCAGCCAGCGGATGGGCCGTGAAAAGGCGACGCCGCTTTGATTCCAGCGCATCGATTTTTCAAAGCGCAGGCCCGAGATCGTCGCCGGCAGGGTTTCGGTCAGCACTTCATCCACCGACACTCCCGCTTCGCGCACTTCCACCACCACGTAGCGGCCGCCATCGATATCCCGCACATCGAGGTCCTCCACGGCCACGTTTTTACTGCGTGCGAACCCTTCTGCGACCCTGGTGGGTTTACCCTGCTCGTCGAAGGCACGTTCCGCCGGCGGGCCCTTCACCAATGACACCCGGTCGGCCTGGCTGGGCGCCAACTTCCTCACGTGGGCCACCAGACGCCGCGGGGTACCGCTGACTTTCACACCCTCATGCGCCAGACGCCCTTCTTCGAGCATCTCCTGCATGGAGGTGTTCAATTGGTCGATGGCGTTATCCAGATCCTGCGCCGGCAGCTCCTCGGTTCCGATTTCCAGGAGAAAGTCCGCCGGTGTATCGGGCGCAGGGCTGCCGTCCTGCGAGTCGTCCAATTGTGGCTGCGGAGAACTCCAGCGGTCGCGCAGGGGGAAGCCCAATGCTTCCCGCCGTTCGACGTAGGCGTCCGCCACCTGACGGGCCAGGTCCCGCATGCGGCCGAAAAGCGCGGCGCGCTCCGTCACGCCGATGGCGCCGCGCGCGTCCAGTAAATTGAAGGTGTGCGAGCATTTCAAGATGTAATCGTGCGCCGGAAAGACCATCCCTTTCGCCAAACAGGCTTGCGCTTCGGCTTCGAATTCGTCGTACAGCAGGCGCAGGCGTTCGACGTTCGCCGCTTCGAAGTTGTAGCGGCTGTGCTCCTGCTCGGCGGTAAGATTGAGTTCACCGTAGGTGACCCGGTCGTTCCACTGGATCTCGACGAAACTGTCCACGTCTTGCAGTGCCAGCACGATACGTTCGAGGCCGTAGGTGATTTCCACCGAAACCGGATCTAACGTCTGTCCACCGGCCTGTTGGAAATAGGTGTATTGCGTGATTTCCTGGCCGTCCAGCCACACTTCCCAACCCAACCCCCAGGCCCCGAGCGCGGGTGAAATCCAGTTGTCCTCAACGAAGCGGATGTCGTGCTCCTCCGGTTTGATACCCAGGGCGACGAGAGATTGGAGATAGCGCTCGATGGGATCGCCGGGATCCGGTTTCAAGATCACCTGAAACTGGTAATAGTGCTGCCAGCGGTTGGGATTTTCGCCGTAACGGCCGTCCGCTGGCCGGATCGACGGCTCGACGTAGGCCACCCACCACGATTCCGGGCCGAGCACCCGCAGGAATGTGGCCGGGTTCATCGTTCCCGCCCCGACCTCGGTGTGGTAGGGTTGCCAGATGACACAACCTTGATTCGCCCAAAACTCCTGCAGGCGTAGGATTACGTTTTGCAGGGTCGTGCCTGATTTGTCGTCCAAATTCGGTTCCTCGCTATTCTGTGATGGTGTTGGGTTCTGGTTGATCGCGAATCGTACGACGCACGCGTCGTATGAATGCCGGACTGTTGAGTTTTCGTTCCAAGACAAAAGATAGATAATCTTCCATCAAGGATTCGATCTCCCGATAAGTTATCGCTCGAATGCGGACCGTGGAGGCGGAGGCAAACGTGTTGCGCTGGTAATGCCGGAGGACCTTCAAGGCCGCGAGGGAAACCGGCCGGGCTCGCTCCCTGCCGGGGCCGCAAACCGGGCATAAGATTCCGCCGGACGAAAAGGAAAAGTACTGGTCTTCCGGTTTTACCTCCAACTCACATTCCACACAGTGAAACAGCTCGGGTTTGTATCCCGTGAGGTCGAGCAGGCGAAGTTCGTAGAAACGCAGCACGGCATCCGGGTCTGCACCGGCTTCCAAGCGTTCCAGCGTGTTCACTAAAAGCCGATAGAGCGAGCGATTGCGGTCGCGCTCGACGGTAAAACGATCCAACAATTCCACAACATATGCCGCCTGGCTCAATAGAACCAGGTCCTGCCGCAAATGCGGGAACAACTCGATCGCCTCCGCCTGGGTGATGATGTCGAGTTCGCGGCCTTTGGCCAACATCAATGCCACCTGGGTGAACGGTTCGAGGTGCCCGGCTTTTCGAGATTGTGGCCGCCGGATTCCTTTGGCGATCGCCTTGATCTTGCCGTGATCGAACGAGAACAAGGTCAGCAAACGGTCGGCTTCGCCGAGATTCTGGCGTCGCACGACGACTGCTTCCGTTCGATAAACACGATCTCGCGCTGACATGGTGCGATTATACCAGCGCCCCATCTATACGTGGAATTCCTGCACCGTTGGGGTACAATCCCCATGATCGAACTCAATCCTAAGGAAGGTAGTATCCAGGACCCCAATCAGATGAAACGCAATCTCGTACTCCACCCCTTCTTGTTTGCCGGTTATCCCATACTCGCACTTCTGGCCTACAACATCGAGTGGGCGGCGCCCCAGGACGCACTCCGCCCGCTCGTCGTCGCCTTGCTCGCCGCGCTGATTCTGCTGCTCGTCGCCCGCTGGCTGACGAAAGATTGGTTGAAGGCCGGCCTGATCGTAACCGCCGCCGTTCTCCTGTTTTTCTCCTACGGCCACATCTACGAACTGCTGAAAAAATCGGAGCACCTGGCGGCGATCGGACGTCACCGCTACATGATTCCCACTTGGGCTCTGCTCTTCATCCTCACCATCATTTTCGTCGTACGCAGCCGGTCGAATCTGCGGTCCCTGAACAATGCGCTCAACATTACTTCTATCGCCGCACTCATCTTGCCCATCTTCACCATCGTGCAGTACCAGATCGAGTCGGCCTCGGGTCGTGCGACGGCAGATACGATCCACACGCGCCCGGTGATCCAACTTCAGCTTTCCCCCGGAGAAGAACCGCCCGACGTGTATTACATCATCCTGGACGCCTATGGGCGTGCGGACATCCTTCAAGAAATATTCAACTACGACAATACCCCGTTTCTCGATAAACTCCGCGAGCGAGGTTTCTACATCGGCGACTACAGCCGCCCGAATTACGCTCAAACGAGCCTCTCCATCACATCCTCCACCAACATGGACTACATTCAGGACATGATCCCGGATCTCGACCCGAAGGACAAGAGCCGCGATGTACTGTGGAGTCTGCTGAAACACAGCAGGGTCCGCACGGCTCTCGAAGCCATCGGCTACAAAACCGTGGCATTCCCCACCGGACTTGCCGGCACCGATCTCCAGGATGCGGACGTCTACTACAGCGCGGGCACCATGGACGAGATCGTCAGTTTGAGTGCAGTGACGCCCTTCGAAAGCATGCTGGTATACGATTCCGCGGGGAGGATCATCACCGACGGTTTGATCGTCCTGCCCAGTTTCATCAAGGAACTGCGCTACCCCTATGAGGTGCGCCGGGCGCGCACGTTGAATGCCTTCGAACACCTGATGGATGTTCCCGATCTCGAAGGACCGCATTTCGTCTTCGCCCACATCATTGCGCCCCATCCCCCGTTCGTTTTTGATCGCTACGGAAATCCGGTGACCCCCAACGCGCCGTTCTCTCTGGGTTTCGGCTACGGCGACTACAGGCCGGAGGAATTGGAGAGTTGGATCGACGGCTATCGCGAGCAATTGATGTTCGTCAACGATCGTATGATCCAGGTCATCGACGCTATTCTCGCCAAATCCGAAACACCGCCCATCATCGTCATTCAAGGCGACCATGGGCCGAAAGCCGAGACGGACATCTTGCCCTACACGCACGAACGCCTTTCCATTTTCAACGCCTATTATCTGCCGCACGGGGGTGATGAAGTGCTGTACCCAACCATCACACCGGTCAATTCGTTCCGCGTGATCTTCGACACCTACTTCGGCGCATCGCTCGAACTCCTGCCGGATCGGGTTTTCTACTCGCAGTACAGCAAGCCCTATTCGTTTTTTGAAGTCACGGACGAGGTATACGATTATTACCAATAGTCGGTCAGGCCGGGCATGCCCACAAGCGGCTGCGAGACTCCGTAATAATGGGTTTGCGAAGCTCCGGACTTCGCCGACTGGCGGCAGGTCGAAGATGCACAGGTAAATTTGCTGGCAGGCGGGAGCTACTGCACGGACACGGAACGGAAACCTTTATTCGCTCGGAAGTGATCTCCATGCCCGAGGCAGCCGATTACGTCATCGTGCGCGCCAACGACATGCGCCACGGCTTCGGCGGTCAAGCGATGCGTGTGGACATGCACAGTGGTGAGACGATTCCTTTCGACGAAGGCAGCGGCCCTGCTCCGCGATCCCGAATTCAACGTTTATAGATCTTTGAAATCGTCCGGTCCAAAAGCGCGAGGCAGAAGTTCCTCGAGTCCGAGTTCGGCGTTCAGCATTCCCCCGCCATCGACTACAATCACGCGCATATCCAATCCGAACTCGGACAACGCCTGCCGGCACGAACCGCAGGGAAAACCTCCGTTCTCCGTGGCGACTGCGATGGCCGCAAATTGGCGTTCCCCCTCGGACACTGCGTTGAAGAGGGCTACCCGCTCGGCGCACATGCTCGTTGGGTAGGCTGCGTTTTCCACGTTCGCCCCGCGGTAGATTTTGCCCGAAACGGTCAACAGCGCGGCTCCCACGGCATAACCAGAATAGGGTGCATACGCACCTCGCCGAGCCTCGATCGCTTCTTGAATCAATTCACTCCGCTGTGTCTTCGTGATTGTCATCTTCCGTCTCCGGTACACGCGGTTTCGATCGGCGGGCGCGAATTTTACGAATTCGTCGACCGCTCACCTCTTCCACAACCAGCTTTAATCCACCGGCCTCTACGACCTCCCCTTTCACCGGCACTTTCCCCAGGCGGCTGTAGATGAATCCACCGAGCGTTTCGCTCGTCTCCTTGGGCAACTGCGCTTCCGTCATCAAGTTGACATCATCGAGATCGATGCGGCCGCTGAAGAGGAACTCACCTTCCTGCAGTTTCTGGAATGGCAGCTCCTCCGCATAATCGTATTCGTCGCGGATTTCCCCGACGATTTCCTCGACCAAATCCTCGATGGTAACCAATCCTGCGGTTCCGCCGTACTCATCCACCACGATAGCCATGTGAACCTGTTTTACCTGCATCTCCGTAAGCAGATCATCCACACGCTTTGCTTCAGGGACGAAATAGGCTTCCCGGCAGAGGTTGTGGACGGTCTCGTGCTGACCGCCCTCCTTCCATGCCGCGAGGATGTCCTTCGCATAAAGCAATCCAACGATGTTATCGATGGTTTCTGCAAACACGGGCGCGCGGGAGAAGCCGGTGCGTAACAACGATTCGGTGGCTTCGACGAGTGACGTCTCGCGCTCGAATGCCAGCATGTCGATCCTGGGCACCATCACCTCGCGGACCAGGGTGTCGGCGAGTTGAAAGATCGAGTAGATCATCGCCTTTTCTTCTTCTTCGATGACACCGTCCTCTTCCCCAGCATCCACCAGCGTCATGATCTCCTCTTCGGTAACCAGTGGATAGGAGCGCTCTTCAGCATGTCCGTCGATTCTCATGGCGAAGCGCGACATCAGCCAGCTCAGCGGCGCCATGATGATGCGAACGGCGTAAGCGACGGCGCTCAAGCGTACCGCCCAGCGCTCGGGATTGCGTAAAGCCAGGTTGTCCACCAGAAATTCCAACAACCCCATCAGTATCCCTACGCCGAGCAGAATGCTGCCGATTGAAATCAAAGGCGTCAGGCCTCGATCGTGCAGCGGAAGCCCATAGACGACCAACGCGACGCCAATTACCGCAAGTCTGCTGATGTTTAGAGCGATGGCAAAAGTGAGAATGAGTCGTCTGGCTTCTTCCGCAACGCGCACGGCGAGTGCGGCTCGCCGAACGCCGTTCTCCATCAACGCTCGGAGCTTGGCGTGATGGCTGTTGACGAACGAGGCGCGAACCAGGGCGACGAGCGCCTCGAAAAGAAAGAGCGCGACAAAGACCAACGTACCCACGAGCATGTTATTCCCCTTTATCCGGCTTTCGCACGACGCGCGCAGGAACACCGACAGCCACGGCGCCGTCTGGAACGTCCCGCGTTACCACCGAACCGGCGCCCGTACGGGCTTTCGCGCCGATCTTTACCGGCGCGACCAACATTGTATCGCTGCCGATGAAAGCCTCGGCGCCGATTTCCGTCGGATACTTTCGTTCGCCGTCGTAATTGCAGGTGATCGTCCCCGCGCCTATGTTCGTGTTCTCTCCGACCGTCGTGTCCCCGATATACGAGAAATGTCCCATTTTCACACCCGCATTCAGGGTGCTGTTCTTGAGCTCACCGAAATTCCCCATGTGAACGCCGCGGCACAGCCGGGCGCCGCTGCGCAAATGAGCGAAAGGCCCGACGTCTACGTCATCTTCCAGCACAGCGCCTTCCAGCACCGAGGCGGTCACCTCGCAATCGTCGCCGATGGCGGTGTCGCGCAGGATCGTGTTCGGTCCCAGACGGCAGCGACTGCCGACCACCGTGTTTCCCTGTAAATGCGTGTTGGGCAAAATGAGCGTATCGTTCCCGATATCGACGTCCGGGCCGATGTACACGGTTTGCGGATCGACGAGCGTCACCCCCGCGAGCATCCAACGTCGATTGATCCGGCTGCGCAGCGCCGCTTCTGCCTCCGCCAGATGCAGGCGGTTGTTGATGCCGATGACCTCACTCAGATCTCCCACCTCCGTACTGCCCACTGGCTGCTCCGCTTTCGCCGCCAGCATCACCAGGTCCGTGAGATAGTACTCTCCCTTTGGGGAAAGCGGCAAACCGGGAAGATGATCCCACAACCATGCTGCTCGGACGACGTATGCGCCCACATTCAACTCCTCGATCGCAAGCTGCTCCGGCGTGGCCTGCGCCTGTTCGATAATACCCAGGATACGGCCATCAGCCGAACGCAGTATCCGCCCAAAACCGCGAGCCTCTGAGGTTCTGGCGGTCAGTATCGACAACGGGCCGCTGTTGTCTTCCTGGACGGAAATCAACCGTTTCAACGTATCCACTTCGATTAAAGGTAGGTCCGCGTTGACGATCAAAATGAGATCCGCCCTCTTTTGCAGTGCATCTCTCGCCTGCAATGTGGCATGGCCGGTGCCCAATCTTTTCTCCTGCACCACGTAACGCACATCCGGTGCCATCTGGTTTCGTATCTCGTCGGCGTCCGGACCGACGACCACAGTCGGGGCATTCTGCGTTGCCGCCCTGCAGAAATCCACGACCCAGGAGAGGATTGGGCGTTCTCCCAGCATGTGGAGTACTTTGGGCGTATCTGATTTCATACGCGTGCCCAAACCTGCAGCCAAGATTACGGCATCACAAACCATGATCACCTCCTCGATAGCCGGTTGGATTGCGGTAGGCGTTGGACGCGAACTGCAAACATCCACGCTGCTTACCAGGATAATGACTTCTTCCACTCGAGGCTCGTTGCCTGAGGTACGGGTAGGATTTATAGGATGGAGGTTTATCGTCTTGCACAGGGGTTAAGTCTTTTATCACAATCTGAGATGGGGCGCCAGGACTCGAACCTGGATCCACGGATTCAAAGTCCGGTGTGCTGCCATTGCACCACGCCCCAACGTTCGACCGTTCGGCTTAAGCGCTGCAAATTGTAACACACGCTTCCGATGTCCAACACCCCAAATGCCGCGATCCAACAGGATGGCACAGGTGATCACTCGATCGTTTCGGGGTCATTCGTCATCAAACCGCGCTCGCGAGCTTCCCGAAAGGTTAAAATGTCCTCATCCGCCACCTCGTACTCGGATGTATCGTCCGCCATTTTGCGCCAATAACTCTCTGCATCGTCTTTCAAGGCATCATCCGATTTGACCTTGAGCTTGGATCCCGTCCAATCCTGGCTGTCGCGTTCGATTCCGGGGTGCGTTTCATCGACTTTGAATTCCTTCCACTCGAGTGCATGCTGCACGCTCGCAGGCTGCTGGTTTGAAGCCGCCTTGCCGCCAGGGGTAAAGTATTCCAGCAATGCCGCGGCGGCTCGCTTGCCGTAATGCACGATCGCACCCATCTTTACGGTTTCTTGTCCGCTGCGCAGGATGATGACGAGGGCATGGGCGGTTCCCACGCTGGCGAGATAGAGATCGTGTGTGTCGCCATCGAAATATTGGATGCTCCCCGGAAAACTCGACCCCAACAGCGCCGATGTCTTCTGGCCTGCATTGAAGGCATTGCTGATCGACATCAACGTCGTTTCAAGATCGGGTACATCATTCTCTCCGGCTTGCGCGATGATTTCCCCATGCGCGTCGATCAACAAGGTCAAATCTGCGCTGAGCGTATGTAAAACCTGGTTGAGAATATTCTCGACCTCGGATTTCCCTTTTTGAAGTCCCATCGATTCTTCCTCCCCCCGGAAACTTTCCAGCGCCCGATCCACGGCTTCGAGGAAGTAGCTGGTCCCAATCGGCTTCTGGAAGAAGGCGACGACACCCAGTTCTTCCGCCCGTGATTTCAACTCCTTCGTCGGCTGTCCGGTGATGACGATGCTGCGGGCGTAGGGATGGAGCTGCCTGTAGCGCTGCAGTAAATCGATCCCGGATATCCCCGGCAAGCGCAGGTCCGTGATGAGTAAATGGATCGGCCCCCGGGTCAACTCGATGAGCGCCTCCTCGCCGGAGTTGACGTCGATCACCGAGCAAGTGCGGCCCGACAGCTCGAGACTCGAGCGCAGCATGCGAACGACCTCATGCTGGTCATCGACGATGAGAATACGAGGCGTTATCATGGTCCTCATTCTAGCACATGCATAACGGCGATCAATATTGCACTTTTTTCCCAAGAAAAGCCAAGTCGTTTGGTGGACGTCGAATTGAGGAAGATAGATGGCAGCTCACACACCGAACCCGAAAACGTCATCAGGAACTGATCAACTTTCGTCGCTATTCTACACGCCGGCAGTATCCAGGTTGATCATCCAG